>NZ_JBGIYY010000001.1:0-388003 GCF_041380235.1 Glaciecola sp. SC05 | reverse complement strand
TCGAGAAGTGACCTCATCTACACAGAATTTGGCATTGTGCGCCATTGTGTTTATGTATAAGCATATCTTCGAAAGGGAGTTAACGCTTCTACCTGATGCAGTGAGAGCCAGAGCACCTACTAGAGTGCCGACTGTGCTCTCACACAAAGAAGCGCTATCAATCATTGGATTAATGACACCCCAATATAAACTCATATTTTCATTGCTATATGGCAGCGGCTTGCGAAAGGCAGAGTTACTTAAATTGCGTGTCAAAGATATCGATTTTGAGGCTAAGACAGTATTTGTGTTTAGAGGAAAAGGCGCTAAAGACCGTACTACCATGTTACCTAAAAAGCTGATTGAGCCATTAAAAGCACAGGTAGAAAAAGTGCGCGGCATCCACATGAAAGATATTGCTGAGGGAAGCGGGATGACCAGCTTACCGCCAAGCCTAGCAAGAAAGTACCCGAATGCTGTGAAAGAGTTTAAGTGGCAGTATTTATTCCCATCAACCACTCGCTGTGAACACCCTTATGATGGTTATTAGTGTCGGCACCACCTTCACAGTACAGCATTGGCAAGAGCCTTGAAGTTAGCTGTCAGAAAGTCTGGCGTGACAAAGCATGTTACTGCTCATACATTCAGGCATTCCTTTGCAACGCAGTTGCTTATAGCCGGAGCGGATATTCGCACAGTGCAGGAGTTACTAGGCCATAACGACCTAAGAACAACACAGATTTATACCCATGTAATTGGACAACATTCATCAGGGGCGATAAGCCCATTTGATATTGATTAGTGTGCGCGGACGACCGTCCGCTTTTCTAATTCTGATAGTTCATGCCATTAGTTTGAATGTAACCAAAGGGCAAATAAAGAAGCGCTTATTTTAACTGAGCTCGTGAATTGAAAAGCAATAAAATTATCGTTCCCGAGTAACGGCAATTGCCGTAACCTTTCCTTTGAGTGTAAGCAAGGGCAACGCCGGCTGATCGCTCACAGCCGAACTTCGCAAAGGTGCTTCTAATAGTGGAAATGTTAATATTAAAACGCTACTAGTTTACTCGATATCTTTGCGTAATTGCGTACCTATAACCGTGCCCAAGATTAGTGTGATAACAAAAACGCTAATATCTAGAAGCCACAATTGAGATATATGTATCCTTCCCATTAGCATAGAAATTGTTATGAAACCGAAGAGGTGAACACTAAAACCGACAATGAGCACATGTAAGATTGGATGTAATAACTGATACCTAACAAGATGTGCATAAACAGCAATAGAAAAAACACTGAGTAGTATGTAGTTTACAAATAGCGACGCTAACGCTGAATATAACTCTAAACCCAGCAAGCTCAAAACTGTGTGGATGAAGGCGCTTACCATTATCGGCACAACAAATAAAACAGCTGAGTATTTTACAATTCGTTCCCAGTTCAAATTAACTCCGTGTAACATGACAGTGTTTATATCACTAGCGTAGCTAAATGCAAATTGCATAAATAATTGCGCATCCGAAGGAACGACAGTGACTGGCTTGATGGCTTTGTTAGCTCTCGCCCCTCATCGCAAAGCTTCGTTAATGCTTTTGGCATCTTTGTACAACGCCTCGTAATCTGCAAACTCACCATGGTTTAAATTATAAATTAATAAGCACGACTTGCGAGCCTCAATGCATATACTTTTTGTGGATTCCAATTTTCTAATTAGTGACTGCGAGAAAGTGTTTCGTATTCTAGATTCATCGTCGCCTTTTAAAACATACATCTTTGAAAACTGCTTATATTCATCAAAATCTATATCTGCTGCTCCAAAAGCTTGTTTTATTTTCTCAAAAATATTCTCTGGAAATAATTCAAAGGTAAAAAGCTCTCTGTCTTTTAGTTTTATCAATACTGACCTTAATGTCGCTTGTCTAGTTGCTGTACTTTTATCTTGTGACTTTGATGTATACACAAAATCAAAAATAAAAAAGTCTTCTTTTTCAGATGACTTGCTAATTACATGGTCAAATTCATAGTCACCATAGCCACCACTTGCTCTAGAAAGTATGTTAAAACCATGCTTGTGCATTTCAGTAAAAATAGAGTCCGCCTCTTTGAAAGAGTACTTAGAAATGAATTGCTCTCTTGAAATGGAAAACCGTTTCTTCCGTTTGGAATAGTAGTAACTTGATACAATAAAGGCTGCTATCAACAATATCCAATAAGCGATGTCAAAATTATTCATACTGTCCTAGAGAGATAAGGAGGCTTTAGAAAAAAGCACTTTTGAGAGTATAAGACGCATTAACGCTATGTACTAGTCATTGTCACAGCTGTATTTGAGAGCAGTTTCGCGTTTACTCATATGTGGTGTTGAAGAAATTTGTGAAATATTTGTCGTTGAGGTGGGTAAGTAAGCTGACTTTTGGTGCTGAAATTGGGACACTGAGACGCGAAAGACCTTGCCTCAGCGTATAGCATCTTCAAGCATCACTGTATCCTTCGTGTGTCAAGCGTCGGTGACCGCCCCAGTAAAGTCAAAATCCCTTTGGATGGTAAAATTATCAAACATAACCGTTTGCTCTAAAGCTTCGACTGGCGGTGCTCTGGAATTGTTGGCAGTGATGGGTGAGCCTTTGTTTGTCCAGATATGCCAATATCTTGTGGATGATGGTGGGTTCTGAGATACAAGCAATTATCGTCACATTGAGCTTTTGGCATTTCTCACATCTCACGCGTCGGTCACCCGATAATGTCTATGTTGAAGACACGTTCTTACTTGCCGGTTACCGGACTTTGTGCCCAACTCATTCTTGACTCTTTCTTGGCATGTTGGCTTTTCGGTTTTTTAGCTGTAACTTTATAATTATATAAATATTATGAAAAGTTAACAGAAAGCAAAGTGCTGCGACAATTAAGCAACCAACAAATAACTGCACAACAATGTCTCTTGCCCAAAATGCCATGCCAGCACTTATCAAACCAACGCAAAGCTCAATAAGAGCGGCTTCCCATAAGGTGTGAACATTTGTGGAGACAGGTCGTGCATAATGTTTAATTTTATAAGGCAATCACTACTTCCTATTGAGGCCGGTTGTATGCCCGAAATAGTTACGAATTTTGCTTCCTTGCGAATGAAAAAAAGGAGTTAAATGTCAACGCAATTAAACATCACTTTATAGCCTTGTTTGAGTATTACGTTTTTCCAGATGTTTGCAATAGACCTATTTCTCGCCTTGTATAGAAATAAGCTATGACAGCGGCAAGGATAACCACAATGACTATCGTATAAAACATAGAGACCATCGGAAAATCGTACAGCATAATTAAGGCATAGTTAATCGAGCCCGGAATAATCAGTTGTCGCGCAATGCCCAAATACATTGGAAACATGGGTTTTTGAATGGCCTGCAGCACCGCTACGCTTTGAAACAACACCACATAGGCATAAAACGCCAAAGTATCAATCCGAAGGTAAGTCACACCTGTGTTTTTAATGCTCTCGCTGTCGGTAAATAAGCCAACGGTAAAGGGAGATAAAAACCACATCAGCGGGATAGATACTGCCGCCATAACAAGCCCAATCATTAAGCTTTTTTGAAATGTTTCTGCGATGCGCTCATTGTTACCTGCGCCCATATTCTGACCCACTAGTGCCATAACCGCGCTATTTAGCCCCAATGCAGGCAACAAAAGCACTTGCTCTAGACGCAAACCAACCGTGTAGCCAGCCACATGTTCACTGCCAAATTGGCCAATTAAAGCCACTGTGATAAAGCTGCCCAAAACAATGGTCAACATATTAAAACTTGCTGGCAATACTTGCGCTAACAGTGCTTTGTATCGATGCCAATCAAATGCAGGTCGTATTCTTATATTTAGGCGTTTTGCTAACACCCGCAGTAAGTAAAAAGCCGTGGCGAACTTTATCACGACGGTTGCCAACGCTATGCCGCTAACGCCAAGATCTAGCGCAAACGTAAAAAGCGGGTTTAATATAAAATTTGCAAAAAAGCCGATGGCCAAGGCATTGCGATTTGACTTGGTATCACCAAGCGCCATTAAAGCTCCGGCAGCACCAAATGATAGCGTAAAGCCAACAGAGCCGGCCAAGGTTACCCATAGATACTCCATCGCCAACGGTTCGATATGAGCTTCAGCTCCAAGCAATACCACCAGTGGCTGCGCTGCAAAGTAGCCAATAATAAAGGATATCGCACTAAAGCCTATCGCTAAGCCACTGACATTATTGACCCAGTCTTTAACCTCGCTTGTGTCGTTTCGGCCAGCGCCTGGCGCGATCATCGCCGAAGCACCTGACTGTATCCCGATCCCGATCGACAAAAGCAAGAAAAACACACTTGACGCAATCGACATTCCCGCCAGCGCATCGGCAGATAAGTAACCCGCAAACCAAATGTCGGTTAAATTGTACAGCGTGTTAAATAACATACCCATCGACGCTGGGATCGCCAGTCGAATCATATGCGATAAAATAGAACCACTGGTAAGAGAAGGGTTAGACGCTGCCGAAGCAATTGTTGGAGACGAAGGTTTTATAGCAAGATTCCTTATGCATGGACGCTAAATGTACTTGAATACTGCATGCTTTACTATATTTGAATATTTTCGCCAGCAGCGTTTGGCAGCATGTGTTCAATACAAAGTAAGTTATGAAGAGCAATTACATTGAATATTTTTGGGCTATACAAAATATTAGATGCAGAGCTAGGGTTCTTATCCAATTTTAACAAATGATTATTAGCAGTTGATTTTTAGTGTATAGAGGCTAAATTAGCAGGCAGTTATAAAAACGTGCGAAGATTTCATGCAAAAACTGTTTTGGTTAGCCAACTGGAGTAGAACAAGAACACCTTGGGCGATTGTTTGTTGCAGTGCGTTCGCGCTATTGCTTGCTGCGCTGTACTTTCAACATGTGCTGGGCCATGCACCTTGCGTAAAGTGCATTTATCAACGCACTGCCATTATTGCTATCTTTTTTGCCACTTTGCTGCCCGTGTTGTATCCACACTTTTTTATTCGCATGCTGTCGTTGATACTTTGGGGCGCCGCCGCCATTTGGGGCTTGTTGCAAGCAAAGGCCCACTTAGAGGTCATATTTCCAGAAGGATTCTTTGTACCGCCCTGCCCGTTTTTTCCAGAATTCCCAAGCTTTATGCCATTGCACGAATGGCTACCAATGGTGTTTGATGCCCCAGGCAGTTGCAACACCAATGACTGGCAGTTTTTAAGCATGGGCATGCCTGAGTGGATGCAAATTATCTTTTCGCTTTATATCGCGGGCTGGATAGTGGCTTTGTTTGGACAAATTCTTTCGGTTAATCTGTCTCTGAAAGCCAAGAAATAAAGGCTATTTGCATTCTAGGTTTGGAACAGGCCTATTTTATCTAAACGCCAAACGGATGGAGGTGTTTGGATTTAGATAATTCGTATTACTTCTTCGTGCCATGTCGTGACGTTCGTAAAGTTAGCTTTGACCGGCAAATCTACCCAAAGCGGAGCTAAAAACGGGTTAGAACAAGTATTGTTGAGTACGTGAGCGAACTTGCGAGATTACTGCCTTCACATAATGCGGTTTAAAATTACAGCTGAAATATTGTCTCTGCCGCCCGCGGCGTTTGCGAGCAAAAAGAGTTGCTTTAGCGAACTTTCTTTATCGTTTGAGTGATGAAGTATCTTGTGCATTTGTTTTGCGTTCAGCTCGTTGTAAAGACCGTCGGAGCATAATAATAGAGTATCGTTGTTGCCTACATTGATTTCAATTGCAGATACCTGTGGCGGGTAATTGTTGCCTCCACCTAAACACTGTGTAAGTTTGTTTTTATCAGGGTGATGCGCTGCAAGATCTTCACTCAGCAAATTTAAATCTATCAACTTTTGCACAACCGTATGATCTTTCGTGAGTAGTTGGATATTATCATCACTCAGTATATAAGCGCGACTATCGCCAACCCAATATATACTCAAGGTATTATTACGCCATAGTCCAAGAATAAGCGTGGTACCCATGCCTCTATATTTTGCATCTGACTGTTCAGCTTCAATTAGGCGTTTATGGCAAGATGATATGGCATCAAGTGGTTCTTCACCTTTAAGCAACAGACGCGGCAATTCTTGACTAATTAAATTAGAAGCGAAATCCCCTGCAGCATGCCCACCCATGCCATCAGCAATTAACCAAATACCGGCTTTATCATTCACATAAACGCTATCCTGATTTTGTGCTCTGACTCTGCCTTTACATGTATTTGACCATGAATAAAAAGCCATCGTTAGTTATCCTCTAGTTTCAGCAAAAACGCACTCAACTGAATGCTTTGCTCGCCATAAATACGCATAAACATTTGAGTAGCTTCTTCTTTTAACTTTTCTCCTTGCTCTGCTTGAGAAGTTTGAATCAGCGCATTGCCGTAAAAGCCGAGTGCTTCAGCGCGAAATGAATGATTATACATATCGAGATTTTCCATTATTTCAATCGCTGTTTTAAAGTGTGTTATCGCCGCTTGATAATCGCCTTGTTTGTACTTAATTCGGCCCAGGCCAATATAAGGAATGGCTAATCTGAAATGATTCGGCGTGGTCTTTAAAAATAAACGTAAACCTTCTTCAAAATATTGTTGTGACACTACTAAATCTGATTTACTCAAATAGAGATCTGCAATCGACAGTACGACACCAGCATAATATGAATGCTCCCGTCCATACACTTCTTCAATAGCCACTGCGCGTTCTTGATGTATTTCTAAGGCATTATCAAATTGCCGTAAGTATTTATGCACACGTGCCACAATGCCTTGACTAGCAAGTGTTTCCACATGCTTATTACCCACGATATTACGTCTTATTTCTAGCCCTTCCTGTGCCGAAACAAGCGCTTCTTCAAGGCGTCCCATCCTAATTAATGTGCTAGCTAGTTGATTTAAACTATAGCCAAGATCAAGGGTAAGGTTTGGCTTTTGACGCTCTAAGGCAATCGCCTTTCTAAGATTTTGTTCCGATAAATCAAGCCGTCCAATTCGCCTTAAAGAATGGGCGTAACCCACATAATACGCCGCCATATCTTTTTCTATAACAGCAGAGTTTTCGAGTAGGTCTATTGCATTTCTCGAATATTCAACGGCTTCTTTTTCATTACCTTCATAACTAAGAACGGTAGCTAATTCAAACATAAGTTTTGCCTCAACTAACACTTGTTGATTGGGGCTAAATTGTTTAAATACCGCGGGCTGTTTAAATTGATCAATGAGTTCGCGAAACAAGTTCTGGGCTGCTTTGTAGTCGTCGTTTGCAAATAGTAATTGACCACGCGCCCGACCCATAATAACAAGCGTTTGCCCAGAGAGCTCTGCGTCACCCGCTGTAATTTTTTCAACGATTTGGGAAGCTTGTGAGACCAGCTTCTCTGAGGTTTTGAAGTCTTCAAGCGTATTGAATACCAGTGCCAGAGAAGCCAATAACTGTACTTTTATCTGGTCTTGGGTTTCCATTGTCTGAAGTTCATCAATGGCCAAGTTAAGCAACTGTTTTGTGCTAAGCTCTTTGCCATTATTTTTATATGGATCGGCGGCATCAAAAATACCCAGCATAAAATCAGAAGTTTGCTGGGCGACTTCAGCTTGGGCAATTGCACGATCTCGCTGTTGCTCTATTTGCCCGCTTTGTCGAAAAATAACTGCACTAAAGCCTATTAGACTACATAGAAATATTGAGCCTACTAGGGTGGTGGCAGTATTCCGTTGGACGTATTTTTTCACTTTGTAAGACAGACTGTCTGGCTTTGCCAAAATAGGGTAACAATGTGTATAACGGTGAATATCTTCAGCAAACTGAGCAACGTTTGAGTACCGTCTATCTGGAGATTTTTGCAGTGCTTTCATTACAATGATATCAAGATCACCCTTTATTTTTTTTGCTCTTTGTTGGGTAACCAAGTGTTGTGACCTTTTGCACACAACACTTGGTTTAATCGGTGTTTTGTTCAGAATACTGTCTTCCAACTCTCTTGCATCAGTTGTATTTTCGTAAATACTTTCGCCAGTTAATACGTGCATCAACAGCGTGCCTAAGCCATAAACGTCAGAGCGTGTTGTAATTTGCGCGCCCAAAACTTGCTCAGGAGAGGCATTTCCGGGAGTTAACACTCGCATTTGTTCTTGTGTTAAATCGCTAGTGCTTCCTTGGTGAGCAGGATTTATTAGCTTAGCAATCCCAAAATCTAACAGCTTCACATCGCCTGTGGCGGTGACTAATACATTGCTCGGTTTTATATCACGGTGAACAACTAAATTCTGGTGAGCATAATCGATTGCCGATAAAACCTGTTGAAACAAAGAAAGCCGCTGTTCAACGTCGAGCTGATGCTGTTGGCAATAATCGGTAATAGGAATGCCGTCTACAAATTCTAAAATAATGTAAGGAATACTCGCATTCATTTCTCCACCACCAATCAAACTGGCGATATTTTTGTGTTGTAATGAAGCTAATATTTGACGTTCTTGCTTAAAGCGCAAAACACTATCATGATTAAGATACCGCTGATGGATTACTTTAATGGCTACCCATTGGTCAAAATCTTCACCACTGCGCTTAGCTGAATACACTCTGCCCATCCCACCTTCGCCAATACAAGACACAATAGTAAATTGTTCAACCTTATCGCCTGCTTGCAACGATACAGAGGACTCGCTCAACGTCTCGGCGTTAGCAGACACTATTTCTGTTAAGCGAACATCGTTAGCTTGGTCGTTCTCAGCAGCTAACATTGCCATGACTTCGCGGTAAATGTTGTTACGAGCATCATCTACATCAACTAAGTCATCATCAAAAGTGTTTTCATTAATTAGTTCGTTAGTTATGACTTCTTTACATTTTTGCGCAACAAACTCTGCTTGTTCATCACGAGGCTTTTCAGAGGCTTGATTGAAAATAATTTTTATTATTTGCCATTTTTTTGCATTCATCTGCTTTCATCCTCATCAAATGTCGATTGCATTTGATGTTTAAGCCAAGCTTTAGCTGCTTTTAAATCCCGTTCTACGGTGGCGTTTGACAACGCTAATACCTTTGCTATTTCGTCGTTAGTAAGGCTTGAAAATAATTTCAGCTCAAAAATCTGCGCTGCGCGCTGGTCAAAATTAGATAACTGAATTAACAGTTTATCCAAATAAATAAGATCTATATTATGATTGTCGGCTTGGTTAATTGCTTCTGCAAGCGTGACCATTATCGGTCTATTGCCACGTTTGGCTGAGGTTTTAGCGCGCGCATGATCAACTAAAATTCGACGCATATTTTGCGCTGCCAACGCTATAAAGTGACTCTTACTATCTACATTTATGTTCTTTCCTGCCATATTTACATACACTTCATTTACTAAGGCCGTAGCTTGAAGAGTATGCCCAGCGTGCTCTGCCAGCATGTATCTATGGGCAATTTGATTGAGCTCTGCTAATAAAGCAGACTGCATATGAGCCGGTAAATCTTGAATAGCTTGTGTAAATGGATCTTGCATAATCGGCCTCATTTAGGTCGTCTGATCACAAATTATCGTTTTAGATATTCCAGTTCAACAAAAAATATACAAGGCATAACTATTATTTGGGGCTTACGCTCACAGTGGCACCAGATAGAAGTTACTGGAACTTATGTGTTTAGGCCTTATCGCCTTGTCATAATAACTGCACAATGCAGTCAACATTGTGCAGTTATAAGCGTAACACCACTATAAATTGGTATCGCCAGTCTCTCCGGTACCTGTTTTGGGTGCGCCATCGGCACCGCCTTGACCAATAGTAAATTGATTATCTGATACGAACACAGCAAAATTGTCATTCGGGTTTGAGTCAAAGATACCAAAGCTCCAACCACCGTCACCGCCAGACAGAGCATCATCTGAATAGCGCGCATTCCCGCCGTTTCCACCATTGCCACTTGTTAAATTGTTGTTTTCAATTGTAGCTGGTGTATCAGCGCCTAAGAAAATAGCATAGCTTGCGCCACCGCCACCAGAACCTCCTGCGCCGCCGAAGCCTCCGCTCCCACCATTTCCACCATCACCACCTTCGCCACCCGAAAGATTGCCAGGATCACCTACTCCGCCTTGACCTCCAAAGCCACCGCGTGCCCCAACCCCGCCTACGCCGCCGGTACCTCCATTCCCACTTGTAATGGTATTATCTTTTATTTCGTTTAAGCTTCCTCCGGTAATGTTCACGCCAATAGAAAAGCCACCTTGTGATGCGCCAAAACCGCCCTCACCACCTTCACCGCCTTCACCTCCACCGCCGCCAGCCCCCCCATTGCTGCCGCCTGAGCTTGCCGCGCCTCCGCCGCCTCCGCCGCCACCGGCGCCAGAGAATCCTTTGGAGCCCATTTGCCCCTGACTACTGCCAAAAAACGTGTCAAAAGTGGTAGCGCCTGATCCATTGCCGCCTTCACCTCCTCGACCGCGCACGCCGTCGTCACCGTTTCCGCCATTGCCACCATTGGGCGTATCGCCTGCAAGTCCACCCGACCCGCCAAAGCCTCCTTGGACGAGCGGTGCTTCTGTGCGCCCATTTCCTGGTGTTCCATCAAAACCATCTTGAGAGCGCCTAATCCCTGCATTACCCCCAGTGCCGCCATTCCATGCACCCGATAAACCACTACCCCCAGCACCACCCGTTTCGTTGTCACCTACTCGGCCATCTTCGCCATCATTGCCGTTCTCACCAATACCTAATGTCCGACCAGAAGCAGAGGCCGCCGACAAAGCATGACCTGTTGTAATGGTATTGCCAAATATTCTTACGGTCTCAACATCCCTAGTAACAATTCCAAAAACACTTCGGACTGACGATTCTGTAGTAGGCTCAATCTCATATTTTACATCTAGGTTATTGTTTTCAACTATAAGTTCACCGCCATTTCCTGACATTGAAATAGCAATTGGGGTGTAAACCAAATTGGCAATATCATTAGCAATCAGTTCAATATCTAAACCAGAAATAGTCGTGGTTAGATTTGATTCTGAACCATATATCAAGCCATGTTGATTGTTTATAGTAATAGGCGTTTTATTATTCGCTTTATCTGGGTCCCAATTGGCGTCATAGCTACCATAAATTGATTGGCCACTATTTAATGTTTTATTTCCGGTTTCACTCGGCCACAAAATAAAAGACCCATCGTTTTGAGGTGTCTGTACATAAAAATCAGCGTCTGAATTTGCACTGTGAATAGCATTGTTTAAGTCAGTATAGGGTGCCATTAAAGAGCCATCGGATGTTCCTGTGTAACTTGCATCAACAAACACTGCTGTGTTGGTATCTTCTACAATAATAACAAGGACATCTTTTGTATCACTGCCTCCTTGCGCGCTTGCAGTGACTCTAAATTTTATCGTATCAACCTCATCAGGAGCACTAAAACTTGCCTGATTGCTATCAAAACCTTGAGCATTAGAAACAGGGTTTCCATCTACTTGTACCCATGCATAGCTAATGCTATCGCCTTCAGGATCGGTTGCAGTAGATGAGAGCGTTACGCTATTTCCCGCACTTACCAGCATTGGTGCAATATCGGCTAAAACGGGTGCTTGGTTTTGTGGTTGTGGCGACGGCGTATTACCGCCGCTGCTTGAACCGCCTCCACCGCAAGCACTAAGAGCGAGGGTGATAAGCGATAGGCTAAATAATTTGTGTAAACCTGATATTTCTCTCACTAAACTAAGTGTATTAATATGTCCCATTGTTTGCATTCTCCATAAATGTATTGCGTTCATAGAGGTAATGCGTAAATGAGTGAAAATTTCCCTCATAAAAAAAGAAAAAACTGGGAAGTTAGGCTTTAATAAGAACTAAGCAATTTCAGACAGTGGCCAAGTAACAATGTAGTCTTCAAAATCTTCTAGGTCGACTTTGTCTTCGCTGATCACTTTGTTGCGAACAGTGATCCCAAGCTCGTGCATTTTGGTCTTTTTGCCTTTGTTGAGCATTGGGTGCCACGTCGCCAAGCCTTGGCCCTCATGCATTCTGCGATAGCTGCATGAGGGCGGCATAAAGTTAATATGCTGGAGGTTTTCTTTGTTTAAGGTCACGCATTCAGGCACTAGCTCTTTGCGTTTATCATAAGACTTACATGCACAGGTTTTTTCGTTTAGCTGGTAGCAACTGATGTTGGTATACACCACATCGCCCTGCCGGCTTTCCACTTCAGTTGGCTGAGTGCCATCTTCTATATCCTCGCTGTCAACAAACTTATGCAAACAACAGCGCCCGCAGCCGTCGCAAATAGCTTCCCACTGTGCGGGAGTCATCTGCTCTAACGACACGGTCTCCCAATACTTAGAATCCATCAAGGCTTTAGTATATGGCACCCCTTTCATGTTTATGCTCCGCTGACTTGTTGGTCTACTTGGGTATGAATAGCGAAATGCCCAACTAATTCGGCATCGATACTGTCTCCAGTATGCAGCGCTGCAACGCCCTTAGGGGTGCCGGTGAGCACAATGTCGCCTGGCATCAGCGTGAATGTCTTCGATATATTTGCAACCAAGGGTAGCACTTTATGAAGCATCAGCTGCGAATTGCCGTGCTGACGAAGCTCCCCATTTACATGCAGCGTAAATTCAAACTGTGGCTCCTCAAACTGTGCAATCGGCATAAAACCACTTATCGGGCAACTGCCGTCAAAAGCCTTTGCGCGCTCCCATGGTTGCCCTGCTTTTTTGAGCTGGTTTTGGAGGTCTCTTAAGGTAAGATCAAGGGCCAACGCGACTCCAACAATCGCGTCTGCGCATTCTTGCTCGCTTGCATTACTCAGCTTTTCGCCAATTAAAAACGCAAGCTCTAATTCATTATGGCACTCGCCAGCATGCTTTGGCAGCGTAATACCTTGATTGATATCCACCAGCGCAGAAGCAGGTTTCATAAACAAAATAGGCAATTCACTCACTTCATTGCCTAGCTCCTTTATATGGTCCATATAATTGCGGCCAACGCACACTACTTTGCCAACGGGAAATTGGCCAGACTTAATGCCCCTAAAGGCTTGGCCTTGTAAGTTAAGATGCTGATAGAGTTCTGTCATGATGGCTGCTACAACTTTAACGTCAATTCGGTTTCAATACTCGGGTTTAAAAAGGGCTAAACTTTAACTCAGTATGTTTTTATACAATATGCTTAACCACTGTATTACAACCCTTCGCCTATGCCTTTCGCGATCCTTTCCGATAAGTATGCCACGGAAACTCCAAAGTAATAAGAGCGATTCCAGCGCATAAGAGTATCAAAATTACCATATACTAAATAAATCCTGCCCGTAGGACCATCAGGCAAGATTAATCCCGCGCTAAGCGATGCACTGGGTAGAGCTGAGCCATCAAAACGCGTTACGCCGAGCTCTTGCCACTGCTGTAGTGTTTTTTTGCGAGTTGAGCTTAAGCCTTCTAAATCCTCTATTTTATCGATAGGAAAGGTATCGCTCAATTTCACCTGCCGGCCCCAAGTTTGTGAGCCGTTCCAGCCCTCTTTATTTAGATAGTTTGCAATAGAGGCAAAAACATCTTCTGGGGTGCCCCATATGTCTTTTTTACCATCACCATTGGCATCGACTGCGAAATTAAGAAAGGAACTAGGCATAAACTGACTTTGACCCATAGCTCCGGCCCAACTGCCATTGAAGTCTTCTAAAGCAATATGACCCTGCTGTAAAATATCCAAAGCAGCAAAAAACTGAGATTCGAATAAGGTTTGTCGCCTGCCCTCGTGAGCTAGAGAAACCAAGGACGATATGATTGGATGGTTGCCTTGAATACGGCCAAAATTACTTTCATTGCCCCACAGCGCAACAATAAAGCGCGCCTGAACATTATATTGTGAAGCTACTCTCTCTAAAGTTTCACGGTGAAGTTCATATTGCTCCATGGCCTGTTTAACCTTCCAGTCTGGTACACGGGTTTCTAGATAAGTATCAAGGGTAAGGCGCCTTTCTGGTTGATTTCGATCTGCTTTTACGACTTTCTCGCGCTGTTCGATACTTGCAAAAATAGGACCCAAAAACGCTTCGGAATATCCCTTCGAAAGTGCTTGCTGTTTTAGTGAGGCAACATAGTCTTCGAAATCAAGTTGTTGTTCTGATTGCGCTTCAGCAAATCGCGCGCCCGTTAGCATTAGCAAGGCAACACATATCGTAAATTGGTAAATCAATTTCATTTATGCTTCCTTTTACGGCTTAGGATCGTGTCCTAGATCTTGGCGGTGACTTTCTAACAAGCTTTCAACCTTAGGCGGTAACTGCAGATAAAAACCCTCAGCCTGGACTTTTTCAATAAAAGTGTCGCGGGGCAAATTGGCAATGTGCTCGCGCTTGCCAACGGGAATTAACATCACAAATAATGGCGTACCCACCGCCTTTAAAAGCGCCGAAGGTACTTTTGTGAAGTCACCTTTTTCAGGCACATACAAATAAGTGTCGGCTCTTCTTGAGGCCTTATAAACCGCGCAAAGTTTCATATGTTCCTTGTTCGCTAAATAATGCTTCTAAACGCTCGATGAATAAGACTCTTCGCCAGCCTGTGAGCAAGTCGGGTTTAAGCCCCTGTAGCTCAGTTTCGTCTTGTGTAACCCAGCACCATCTTAACACTTGCCCTATTTGCTTTTTAGAGGCCAATACCGGCGAGGGGATGCCGGTTTTTTCAGCGGTTTCTTCAATGATCAATTTAATATCGGCAGTGGCTTTTTTATGTACTTGAAAGTCAATCAGTCGTTGCGGCTTTGCAGGGAACATTTCTTCAGATGCCGATCTGGCATCATTCACAATTCTTAAAATATCATTCGCATACAGCCTCAGCTGTTTTCCAAACAAGCCGTGAATTTGATGCAGTTGACTGCTGTTTTGTGGCAATTTCATAGCAATTTCGAACATAGAAGCTTCTTTGATCACAAAGTTGATGGCGATGTCTTCTAACCTTGCTAAGTCTAATCTCCAGTGCGCTAAATGCTTAAGTGCATACAAACTACGCGGGCTTAGTTTCCAATTGTTCGATAGCGTCAAATACGCATATTCCGCTGGAAATGGATGGGTCTTTTTTAAGATCAGTGCTTCTGACTCTGAAAAAACGCAGTGAGTCAGATTTCGCTCCTCAAGCTCGCTTGCTAGCTCATCATAGGCTGCCATTAAATACGTTACATCGGCAGCAGCATAGTCAAGCTGATTATTCGATAGAGGGCGTGCCATCCAATCGGTTCTTGACTCGCCTTTATCTAAGCTAATAGAAAAAAATGTTTCAACCATATTGGCATAGCCAATACTCGCGCCTTTTCCGAGTATGCTTGCAGCAAACTGCGTATCAAAAAGTGGATTTGGCGTCACGCCCAAATTGGTATGCAGCGCTTCGATGTCTTCTGAGCAAGAGTGCAGTACTTTGACAATATTTTCATTCGTCAAAATTTGCGTAAATGCCGATAAATCAGAGATTAAAACCGGGTCAATGAGAGCGAGTCGCTTACCGTCATAAACCTGCAATAGCCCAAGTTGAGGCTTTAAGGTGCGCGTTCTCACAAACTCTGTATCGAGAGTGACAACACTGGCCTGTCGCAAGTCGTCACATAGATTGTTCAAGGCAGCTTCGTCGCATATGTATTCATATGCTAGTTGATGTAGATTCGCTATTTCGGCGCTATTCAAACCTGATTAATCCCTAAGTTCACGGCGGAGTATCTTACCCACGTTGCTTTTGGGTAGCTCGTCTTTAAATTCAATAATCTTCGGTACTTTGTAACCGGTCAACAAGGACTTGCAGTGGGCAATCACCATCGACTCGGTCAGTTTACTGTCACTTTTTACTACAAACAATTTTACCACTTCTCCAGAAACCTCATGCGGTATACCGATAGCGGCAGCCTCTAGAATGCCGTCGTGCATGGCGGCTACTTCTTCAATTTCGTTTGGAAATACGTTAAAGCCAGACACTAGAATCATATCTTTCTTGCGGTCAACAATATAGAGATAACCTTGATTGTCAGCTCTGGCAACATCGCCGGTAGCCAGCCAGCCATCTTGAAGAACTTCAGCCGTTGCGTCTTCCCGCCCTAAGTAACCGAGCATTACCTGCGGTCCCTTCACATATAGTTCGCCAGCTTCCCCGAGGGCAACTTCATTGCCCTGCTCATCGCATATCTTTATATCGGTAGAAGGTAAAGGTAGCCCGATGGAGCCTTTGTGCTCTTTTGCATTAACTGGATTGACCGATACCACAGGGGAGCACTCAGTGAGGCCATAGCCTTCGATAAGCATTTTACCGGTAACCGCTTGCCATTTATCAGCCACTGGTTTTTGCACAGCCATGCCACCACCCAGACCAAAACTAAAATGAGAAAAATCTAGCTCTGCAAAGCCTGGGGTGTTGAGCAAACCATTGAATAAGGTATTTACGCCGGTTATCACAGCAAAAGGATAGCGGCTTAATTCTTTTACAAACGCTGGCATATCACGAGGATTGGTGATCAATAAATTGGGACAACCGTATTTTAAGAAGGTTAAACAGTTACTGGTAAGCGCAAAGATATGATAAAGCGGCAGCGCAGTTACTACCATGTCTTTGCCAGGGGTGACCGCTGACTCTAAAATTCCGCTTACCTGCTCTAAATTGGCAACCATATTGCGGTGCGTGAGCATGGCACCTTTCGATACCCCTGTGGTACCACCTGTATATTGCAAAAATGCAATATCGGAGCCGCTCAAGCTCGGCCTTGTATATTCCTGCTTCTCACCTCGAGCAAGGGCTTCAGAAAACGAAACCGTCTTGCTTAAACCATGCAATGGGATCATCTTTTTGACATGCTTTACCGTAAAATTGACCAACCATTTTCTGGGAAACGGCAGCATGTCGCCTAAATTGCTCAATATAATATTTTGCACTGGCGTGTTGGATAACACTTTGTCTAAGGTAGACGCAAAATTTTCGACAATCACAATGGTTTTTACATCTGCATCGCAAAGCTGATGCTGAAGTTCGCGCGGCGTGTAAAGAGGATTCACATTTACGACTGTTAGCCCTGCTCTCAATACACCAAATAATGCAACAGGATACTGCAGTAAATTTGGCATCATAAGCGCAACGGCGTCGCCTTTTTTTAGCCCTAAATTCTGCAAATAGGCAGCAAATTGTATCGACAATACATCAAGATCTTCGAAACTAATTTTATGCCCTAAATTGATGAACGCGGTTTGATTTGCATATTGGCTGACAGCGTTTTCAAATATCTCTATAAGGGAAGGAACTCTATCTGGGTTGATCTCAGCGTCTACCGACTCGTCGTACTGATTTATCCAAATTTTTTCCACAAAAACATCCTACAAAATCGATTGATTGCATGGCGTGCATCACATCTTGAGTGAATGGTCAAACCATTAGGAAAAGCGTAATCGTAATACTAAAGGAGTATGCGAAAAAATGAAACGTATCATTCCATGAAAACATCTTACCAAGCTTAATTTAATGACTTTTGAGAGTATTCTCTATGTATGTTGCGATTGCCTCTGTTTGTTCCATATGCACGTGATGACCGCCGGCTAACTCAATACAGTGTAATTGCTTAAATATTGTACTACGGTGAGTAAAAAGACGTTTTACTTTTTTAAAGCCCTCGCTCCCGAGCACAACATGATAGGGACACTGAATATTCTCAAGCAAATCCAAAGCTTGACTAGAGCTCAGTCTGAGGGCCGATTTGGTGCGTAAGCGTTTATCCGTTCGCCACTGCAACTGTCCATTTACAAGTTCTGTGTTGCGAGTCAAGATAAGCTCTGCATGGGCAGCCTGCATGTCGCTCACGCGCAGTCGAGATGCCACAATGCTCGCCAGTGACTCCGGTTGCTTAATGGGTTTATCTGCTAATTGGCGACTGATCATGCTTTGACGCAGCTGCTTTGTGCTAGTAAATTCTGGCTCAGTTAGCGGCCCAAAGCTCTCGATACTGATGACTTGTTTTATCAATTCAGGAAAACACGCCGCGAGGATCGTAGACAAAATACCGCCTAAAGAATGCCCCACTAAGGTGACATCATTCCAACTATTTTCTGAAATCAGGCAATATAGATCGTGAACGTAGTCGCTGAGATGATAATGCGCATCTAGACTTCGATGGGCAGACTTACCATGACCGGGCAGGTCGATAGCCACGCAGTGGTAGGACGGCAACAAAGGTATAATTTCGGCAAAGCTATTTGCATTGTCTAAATAGCCGTGAACAAATAATAGCGGTGATGACTTACCTTTACCGCTTTGCAATGCACTTATTCGCCCATTTAAAAGAGTAATTTCTTCTAGTTGCGTATCAACCATGTCTAGCGCTGTTGTGTCGCAGGCTGTGAAGGCGTTGTTCTTTGCGCCGACGAAGGTTGACGGTTTGAGTTTGAGCTAGAGCTCGACGAGCCTCTAGAGCGCTCTACCCTGCTACCCTGAGAATGTCCGTTATTTCGGATTACGCGGACTCTAGAGCTATGAAACCCTGAATGCCAAGGGTTATACCAAGTGCTCCAACCACGGTTATGAAACGGCATGCCAAACAAAAACGGATCATAGCCAATGTTTTGCACTTGCACATCTGAAGTCTGTTGCCACATAAAGTAGCCTACCGCGCTGAGCGTGGGATAGGTGTAGTTTTGTTCACCAATAATACCCGTTTCAGAAGTTGCAACTTCGCCTACAATTGTGATTAATCGGTCTTTTTCAAACACCAATGGGTCTACAAACCCCGGAACTACCGCTTTAAATCTTCCTGGACTCTCTTCGCCAGTTTTGGGCTTACCGTTACTAGCCTCGGGAAAAAATATAACCTCGATTTCGGAAACTTTTTGCTTATTTTGTACGCTGACTATACGACCGCCCCATCGGGCTTTTTCACCAATAGCACTGACCGCTTCTGGGTTGTTGATAATTTGATTAAACGGCACTAATACCGCATTTTCAGGAATTTTAATTTGCTCGGGCACCGAAGCGCATCCGCTTAACAGCAGTCCTGCAAACATGATAATTAAGACTCTATTCACGATGCGACCTCTATGATAATTGAACTAATGTAGTCATCGGCGTTGAGACAATTCGCGCGTTGCGAAAGTTCCATACGCATAAATTATGGGCAGGCATAAGGTGTAAACATTTAAGCGTAAATGTCGACACCCATTAACTTACTGACCGCCTCCCGCTTTTGCGAAAGCTCTACAGTCTCATAGGCCTGTAAGTTTTTTTGAACTTTAGCAGAGACATCTGCATAACTGTTGGCGCGCGAAAAAATCGCCTCAGCATCAGCCATTGTCTGCTGTGAACCGGTTTTGACAACATGCTTTTTTAGCGGCGGCTGTTGTTCTGCGGCATCACCATTTGCATGGTTAACAGTCGGTTTTTGCCCATTGCCGGCATCGCTGTTGATAAATAGGTTTTTTTGCGTACTCGAAATACTTTCCATATTTATTCTCTATTTGGCAATTTCTTCCATGTCACCTTATCGCGTAAATACACCGGCTGAACATTCTCAACCGACACCCGTTGATGACTTTTATACTGTGACAGTGCAAGAGATAGCATAAACTCTGCGTTCGGATAGTTTACAGCTAACGCATCTGATTGCAATTGTATCCCTAATTCCTGTGAATACGCATGAAAACCGGTTCCTACATAGCTTTCTTCGCTACGGTGTTTCGCAAGGATGGCTTTAACATCGGCAGGCGGAAGCACTGACTCATCCGCAACTGAACAGGCAACACCATTTTCATTGATCTGATAATCACCGCAATACACTTCGCTCATGCGCGCATCTATGAGCGCGAGGGTTTGTTTTACCCCAAAGCGCTCAAAGTTCTCCTGCGCCATCGCCGCGAGGGTAGAAATTTCTAACACGGGCAAGTCACTGCCGAGGGCTAAGCCTTGAATGGTGCTGCTGGCAATACGAACGCCGGTAAAACTACCCGGCCCTCGGCCATAGGCGATAGCATCCAACTGACTTAACTTGATATTGTTTCGCGTTAACAGCTCATCTATCATCGGCAGTATGCGTTGGCTTTGCTGCTGAGGGCATATTTCGAAAATACCGTCTCTGGTATCGTCAAGTAAAAGTGCTGCGCTACAGGCCTCAGTGGCAGTGTCTATGCAAAGTATCTTCATCTAGTCTTCTATCTCTTCTAAAAACTCGCACACCTTGTCTAAGGAGCGAGTGCGGCGCATAGGTGGCAGACTGGCGATAAATGTTTGACCATACTGCTTGGTGAGTAAACGATTATCACAAATCACTAAAACGCCTCTGTCTTCACTGTCACGAATTAATCTTCCGGCACCTTGCTTGAGTGCAATTACCGCTTGCGGGATCTGAATGTTAGCAAAGGCATTACCACCTTTATTCTTGCAGTCTTTTATGCGCGCCTGCAATAAAGGATCATCGGGTGACGCAAACGGTAATTTATCGATCATAACACACAGCAGAGCGTCTCCTTTAACGTCGATGCCTTCCCAGAATGAACCGGTTGCAAATAAAGCAGCGTCTTGCTCTGACTTAAACTGCGCTAATAAGCTGGTTTTTGTACTCTCACCCTGCACTAAAATAGGTGAATCTTGTAAATCTCTGACCTGCCGGGCAACCTCTCGCATCATATGATGGCTGGTAAACAGAATAAATGCCCTGCCTTTTGCCGCTGCAATTAAACGCACTGATATGTCGACTAAATGTTTAGCGATGCTGCGCTCATGCGGTTCAGGCAAATATCGAGGTACACAAAGCATGGCCTGATTCGGATAGTCAAATGGACTTTCCATTTCAATGGTCCTTGCGTTCTGCAAACCCATCAACTGCTGGTAATGTTCAAATGAATTGTTCACAGCCAGTGTAGCTGATGTAAATACCCAGCCAGCATCACTTTTACTGACAATCTTTGAGAATTTATCAGCAATGCTGAGCGGCGTGATATGCAAAACAATGTGTCTACGGGTTGTCTCAAACCAATAGCTAACATCTGGGGTATTGGTGTCCATCAAACGATAAAAGGTTTCAGTCATGCCCAATAGTTTTTCTGCGTACTGGTCGATGTCTTTATCTCGGCTTGAGTGCACTTCTAAGACCGTTAAAAGCTGTTTTAACTGCCCGTGAATTTGTTCGAGCATCGGCAGCAGATGCTTTGACCTTATTGCCTCATCCCAATCACCGCGCTTAGGGTCAATATCAAACTGCATGCGTAAATCAGCAATCAGCTGGCGCGTTTTTTCGGCTACCTGATGAATTTGATCTGCATCTTTTAAACTCACTCGCTGCTGCTTACCCATGTCTGATAATAAGTCATCGAGCTGGCGACTAGATATGGCCTCGCCAAAATACTCACTGGCAATGTCTGGGATCAAGTGTGCTTCATCAAATACTACTAAGTCGACTTCAGGTATTAACTCTCCAAAGCCTCCTTCTTTTAAGGCTAAGTCAGCAAAAAAAAGATGATGATTAACCACAATGACATCGGCTTCCATGGCTTTTTTACGCGCTTTGAATAGATAGCAGTCTTGGTAATCTGAGCAGTCTTTGCCTAAACAATTGTCCACCGTCGAGGTAACTAAAGGTATGACTTTCGCATTATCTGGCAAAGCCGAAATCTCGCCAATATCACCGGTATTAGTAGTAGTGCTCCATTTTTTGATAATGCTATATTCGTTTAACGTCTCTTTCTCTAAGCGAATATGCTCACCGCCATTTAATCTTAAACGTTGCAGGCATAGATAGTTGGAACGGCCTTTTAGCAAGGCCGCGTCTTGCGTTTTATCGATGGCGTTTTTAATGAGAGGTAAATCACGCGTAAATAGCTGCTCTTGAAGATTCTTAGTTCCCGTAGAGATAATGACTTTTTTCTTTGATAACAGCGCAGGCACTAAATAAGCAAAGGTTTTACCCGTGCCGGTGCCCGCTTCTGCAATTAAGGTAGACTGGGTGGCGATTGCTTCGGCTATCGCATTCGACAGGTCCACTTGGGGTTGACGCACTTTATATCCCTGAATAATCGACGCGAGTGCACCCTCTTCGTCAAAAAAATCAGTTACTGCTGTCATGTATCGTCAACCTGTATAGGTAGTGGCGCGTGGAAATGCGGCATTGGTATCAAACCTTGGCTCGACATCTCACTATCACGAGCGAAAATTGAATCGTATTACGGCTATCGGAAAAGCACTTTTTCTTGTTTAAACCAATACACGCAAAACGCGATAAGTGCTCCGGCTATTATCACCGACGAACCGAAGATAGCAAACAATTGCAGGTAGTCCATCGTGCCTTTTATTAACTCTTTAATCGCCAACGCGACATTGGTCAGCGGTATCCACGCCCAAATGCCTTTAAGCTCAATGCCGGGCACTGCCGCAATAATAACGGGAACAATAACCACAAATACCAAAGGCGTCATATATCCTTGCGCTTCTTTGTAGGAGCGCGCATAAATCGACAATGACAGCAAGATCGCTGCAAACATTGACACGATAGGCACTAACATTAAGAAAACTAAGGCTACATCCAACAAGCCGATAGAGGCCATAAAATTGCTCACAAAACTAATTGCCATGCCTTGACTTAAAATCACGCTCCAAATCGCCATACTCAACACAGTGACCAGAGCAGATACGCCACCAGCGGTAGCGATAGTCAAAAACTTGCCCATTACAATATCAGTGCGGCTAATCGGCGATAATAATAGGGTTTCAAGGGTGCCGCGCTCTTTCTCGCCAGCGCCAATGTCGGCAGCCGGCAGCATCGCGCCCTGCAGGCAAAGTAAAAACAGAATATAGGGGATCATTCCGCCAATCATTGCACCGACCTTTTCTCGCTCGTCGGCAACATTGACTTTTTCAATGATCATGGGGTCGAGCAAGGTTTTTTGCTGGGTTTCATCCATTCCCAAGCGAGCAAAGGCTTCGCGCTGATATTGCATTTCGAAGGTATCAATAATTTGACTCAGCCGCGACTGCACGCTATTTAACTCAGCATCATTCAAATAGATTTTGAAGACAATTTGACCACTGTTTTCAATGTTAGCGCTGTAATTTTCTGGTATTGCGATTATAAAATCAAAACTGCCATTTTTGACGGCAGCCTTAAGTTGCTCTTCAGTGTCTGTGCCTACTGGCAGCTCTTTTAAATCTAAGTTTTCGACGGTTTTAAACTCTGACACTAAATCAGGAGCAAACTGCTTGCCCACGATCGCATAGCTCAGGGTTTTAGTTTGCGCTTCTGACATTGCTTGGGAGGTAAAATAAATTGCGCCGCCAAAGAGTAGTGGAAACACCACGATGGGAAGAGCAACCATAAAAAACAGGGTTTTGCGATCACGCAACAATTCTAATATTTCTTTTTTAAATACTAACCACATTACACGGCAACTCCTTGTTTTAAACTGGCCATAAATGAAGCGTGCAGGCCTTGAGTTGAGAGTGCTTTAAATGCCTCTAACGTGCCGTCAAAACTGGTTTCACCATAATCAATAACGGTGACTCTGTCACACAGTTCGGTTACTTCTTCTAAATGATGAGTAGAAAATATAACCGGTACAGATTGGGATTTTAAATCATTGATGAAATCAATGACGGTTTTTGCCGCCATAATATCTAAGCCGGTCGTCGGCTCGTCGAGCACCACTACCGCCGGACTATGGATGACGGCTCGCGCAATTGAGGTTTTTTGCTTCATGCCGGTCGAAAAGTTCTCGCTGCGACGATCTAAAAATGAATGCATATCAAGCTTGTCAGCAATGATCGCAATCCGTTCTTCTATTTGTTGCTCGCTCATGCCATTCAGACGGCCAAAATATGCGATATTCTCTCTTCCTGTTAAACGTCCATATAGGCCTGTGGTCCCCGACAAAAAACCAATTTTTTTGCGCGCGCTTACAGGGTCCTTAATTACGTCAATACCATTAATCAGCATGCTACCCGCATCGGCCTGCAATGCAGTTGACAGCAAGCGAAGTGTCGTGGTTTTGCCCGCACCGTTAGGTCCCAAGAGCGCTAACACTTCGCCTTTGTCACAGCGCAGACTCACATTTTTAACAGAATGAAAAAAACGACCCTCGAGGCGAGGATCTTTTTTGTCTTGTTCGCTAAGTTTCTTGGGATTTTCGACTTTAAATTTTTTCGCTAATCCAGAAATCTCAATCATATCAGTGTCTCTTCGGTGCAATGCTGCGCTAGCTTAAGCTATTCATCTTTGATAATCGACCCATTTTCATGATCGCAATGCGCTATTTTTGTTTCAAAACATGACAAATACAAGCTCACAAATAAAAAACCCAACCAAAGTACCGTATTGAGTAATTGCTGAAAGGCCTTCATAATGATTGACATAGAGATACAAGCTTATTGATAAGGTAATTGTTAAGGCAATTAAACTAATATTTTGGCAATATTGCTTACCGTAGAGTAAGTAGCACAAGGAGAGATATTTCATGCAGGAATCCACGCCACAATCGGAAACAAATTTAACGGTTAGCAATCCATTGCAAGCCGCCAGCGAAATTTTTTATCATCCTAGAGCTGTGTTCAATGCTTTATCAGTAAAGGACAATTGGTCCTGGATACCATTTATTTTAGTGCTGGCGGTGTCGGCAGTGCCCGTTTATTTGCATTTTAATATTGTTGATTTCGAATGGTACCGCGTGGCCCTTGCTACTATGCAGTCGCCCGAAGGTAGTCCCGCTGAAATAGAGGCCTTGTCAAACAACATAACGTTTGGAATGACGCAACTCATCACTCTGCTATCCATCGCATTAGGTGTGCCTATTTTCATGGTGCTGCTTGCTGGTTATTTTACCCTTTGGACAAGAAACGACGAAAAAAGCATACATGGATTTACTGACTGGTATGGCGCTACGTGGTGGATGGCAATGCCGTCAATTATTAACGCCTTATTAGCTTGCTTATATCTCATGACTCAAGAAGCGGGCACCGAAATCAGTCAATCAGCTCTCGCACCGCTGTCTGTTGCCTTCGCTTTTGGCACCGAAATGACCGACAAATGGTATGGCATGTTAAGTTCAATTCGCCTTGATACATTTTGGACAATGATGCTTGCAGCCATTTGTTTGAACTCTTGGACGAACTTCAGTATGACCAAAGCGATTGTAGTAGCCGCCATTCCAAATACGCTGATTTGGACCCTAACTTTCTTATATTTAATGTAAGCATAGTAAACGCGAAGCACATCTAAACCGCAGGGATTTAACGCATTGACCTGTGTGGCATAAAGTAGTCCTTATTTGCGTAAAAGGCAGCATCTTGGGCTGCATTATGCCACCCCGGAATGCCCAACAAAGGCAGTGGAAGTAGCCTGCCTTTTTGTGCAAATATCCGATGCTCCTGTAAGCACTGCAACAAAGTTAAGTCAAGCTTCTGAAAAGTCTTAAAATGGTTGATCGATGACATATTTGCGGCTTGAATAGCACACGTCAAATGCAACGCTTCTGGGTCTTCAATAGTGAGAACTTTCGCCGTTAAGCCGATAAATGGTTTGCAAAGCATTTCTAAATTCGCATGACCAAAATGTAGGGGCATAATGCCATTTTTTGGTGAGAACCAACGCTGTCTGTTTTCAACAAATAACCATTGCCAATCGTGAGCGGCTATCCTCTCTTTCAACTCAGGAATATCCGTCACCAATACCAGCCCGCATTCATCAAAATGCGTGATCCTGTCTCGTGCCGGTGAACGTTGCCGATGACCTAATTGTTCGATATCCTGCCAATGTAGCGAATTTAGATATGCCTTGGTGTTGGGATACCTTAACCACATCAGGCCATTAAAGTAGTCATGCAAACTGCCATTTCGAGTCGGTATTATTTTATCCTGAAAAATAATCTGCTCGTAATATCGTTCGTCACTCAAGCTGTCTTGGTCGACAAAACGATGCTTTAAATTTTGCGCGTTAAGCGCTTTTAAATCATTGAGATGCGCCGCTTTAAGCCTATCTATAAATGCAATGTCGTGATCTAAATGCGAAGCGTCTAGCTCGATTAGATCTGACAGTTGGCGATAAACAAATGAGTTTGCGTTTTCTGATAATCTTGTATGAATATTTAAATACCTTATACTTTTTAGCTATGAACGAGTAACCTAGCCCTGATGCAGTTAATAGGCCTCGTTAAACATAAGCCTCAATAATAACAACAAAACAGTGAGATCTCATATGAATAAACCGCAGATAATGAAAAGCATTGCGCTAATTTTAGGCGGTACTCTGTTGCTTAGCGCTTGCAGTGAACCAGAGCAAAGTTCGCAAGCTAACGCGACCAACATTGAAACGAATTTTAGGCAAGTCTATAACAGCATTTCAACAGAACGCATTAAACAAGATATTAAAGTATTGGCTTCAGATGAGTTTGAAGGGCGCTTGCCCACAACCGCAGGCGAGCAAAAGACACTCGATTATTTAACTCAAGAATTAACAAGCGCAGGTTTTCAGCCCGGAAATAACGATAGCTTTTTTCAGCAAGTCGAGCTGATGCAAATTACTGCCAGCGATGATATGACGCTGCGCATGGGTAGCTCTGAATTTGCGTATAAAACCGATATGGTGGTTGGCTCAAAAAGAGAAGTTGAAACCGTCAATCTGAGTGATTCAGAAGTGGTTTTCTTAGGCTATGGCGTAAACGCGCCTGAATATGAGTGGAATGATTACGCTCAGATGGACGTCAAAGGGAAAACCGTTATCGTTTTGGTTAACGACCCAGGCTATGCCGCACCAAATTCTGGTAAATTTCAAGGATCGACAATGACCTACTATGGCCGCTGGAGCTATAAGTATGAAGAGGCCAGTCGTCAAGGCGCTGATGCGGTTTTTATTGTGCACGAAGCAGCACCGGCCTCATACGGTTGGTCGGTTGTGGCAAATAGCTGGAGCGGAGCACAATATGGCTTAGTAAGCCCAGACCAAGGCAAGAGCCGCGTCAAAATGGAAGGCTGGCTATCGCGCGATGCCGCCGTGAAAGTATTTGCCGAAGCGGGCTTAGATTTTGATACTGAAAAACAAAATGCCCTTGCGGGTCCTTATGCGAAAGCCCTCGATTTAAGCGCTTCGGTAACCGTTAACAATCAATTTGAACAATCTAAGAGTTACAATGTTTTAGCCACCTTGCCCGGTAGCGAAAAGCCTGACGAACATATTATCTATACAGCGCATTGGGACCACCTAGGAGTTGATACCAGCAAAGATGGCGATCAAATTTACAATGGTGCTCACGATAACGCCACCGGCACTGCCGCTATCCTCGAAATGGCCAGAGCATTCGCAAAGCTCGAGACTGCACCAAAACGTTCTATCAGTTTATTAATCGTAACGGCTGAAGAACAGGGCCTATTAGGCTCAAAATACTATGCAGAAAACCCTGTGATTCCTCTTGCAAAAACTGTAGCTAATATCAATATGGATGCAATGAATGTACTTGGCAGAACCCGCGATGTTGCGGTTGTGGGAATGGGTAAATCAGAGCTCGAAGATTACTTACGCGAGGCAGCTGCTAATCAAGGCAGAGTACTCAGCCAAGAAGATCGTCCTGAGGCTGGGCTATACTATCGCTCTGATCACTTCAGTTTTGCGAAATTTGGGGTACCCGCTCTTTATGCGAAGGGCGGCAGCGAATCGATTGACGAAGAAACTGCGCAATATCGTAAGCGTATGAACGTAATTGTAACCGGCTGCTATCATCAAGTCTGTGACCAATTTCGCGACACCTGGGATTTGTCAGGCATAACCGAAGACACTCAGCTTTTATTTGAAGTTGGATTTGATATTGCCAATGCTGACGTATGGCCACAATGGAATGCTAGCAGCGAATTTCAACGTTAATAGAATGTAAACATAGCGAGTCAAAAAGGTGGATGCGTTTACAATCCACCTTTTTTTATGCAAAACGTCCCTGTTTCAGGCAATTAACACTTGCAATTCATATTCAGCGTGGCACATTCAACGCAGCAGAAACATAATAAAAATAAAAACTGCAAAAGCAATCTGAGCTGCACATCTTCCGACAGAAAACAGCATGTAATTCACATTATCCGTTTAGCAGAGGCGACCCTTTTTATGTGTGGTATTTTCGGTATCCTTGATATCAAATCCGATGTAACAGATTTGCGCACTAAAGCGCTAGAACTCTCAAAGTTATTACGTCATCGCGGGCCTGATTGGTCTGGGATATGGCACGATGAGCGCGCAATTTTATGCCATGAACGCTTGGCTATCGTCGATGTTGACACTGGTGCACAGCCGCTTATTAGCGACAACGGTCAGCAGGTGCTTGCGGTCAACGGTGAGATTTATAATCACAAAGAATTAGAAAAGCAGCATTGCAATGACTACGCGTTTTCAACTCGCTCTGACTGTGAGGTGATTTTGCCTTTGTATCAGCAGTTTGGTGTGGACTTTATCGACCAATTGCAAGGTATGTTTGCGTTTATTCTATACGACAAAGCAAGCGGCGACTATTTGGTGGCGAGAGATCATATCGGTATTATTCCTCTATATACTGGGTTTGATGAATTTGGGAATTTTTACGTTGCCTCTGAAATGAAGGCATTAGTGCCTATTTGCAAAACCGTTCAAGAGTTCCCTCCCGGGCACTACATGCTCAACGGCAAGCTGGTAAAATACTATCAGCGAGATTGGATGGACTACGAAAACGTTAAGGACAACGAAACCAATTTAGAAGATTTAAAACATGCCTTCGAAAAATCGGTGAAATCCCACTTAATGTCAGACGTACCTTATGCCGTGCTGTTATCGGGCGGTCTTGATTCATCATTGGTTTCAGCTGTGGCTGCGCGCTACGTAGCGAAGAGGGTTGAAGATGAAGACAAGAGCGATGCATGGTGGCCAAGACTGCACAGCTTTGCGGTAGGCCTTGAAGGTGCGCCAGATTTGCTCGCGGCTCGTAAAGTGGCAGACATGATTGGTACTGTGCACCACGAAATCCACTTCACTATTCAAGAAGGTTTAGATGCTATTCGTGATGTGATTTATCACCTTGAAACCTTCGACACCACGACCATTCGTGCAGCCACACCGATGTATTTAATGACCCGAAAAATCAAAGCGATGGGCATTAAGATGGTGCTTTCAGGTGAAGGTGCAGATGAAATTTTTGGTGGCTATTTGTATTTTCACAAAGCGCCGAACGACAAAGAATTTCACGAAGAAACCGTCAGAAAGCTCGACCGCTTGCACATGTTTGACTGCGCTAGAGCCAACAAGTCGACGTCTGCGTGGGGTGTTGAAGCACGAGTGCCATTTTTAGATAAAGAATTCATGGATGTGGCCATGCGTCTCAATCCTAAAGATAAAATGTGCGTAGGCGGACGCATGGAAAAATGGATCTTAAGAAAAGCCTTTGATGACGAAACCTATTTACCCGCTGAAGTGTTATGGCGTCAAAAGGAACAGTTTGGCGACGGCGTCGGATACTCTTGGATTGATTCAATTCGTGAATATGTGGCGGTGCAGGTAAGTGATCAACAGTTAGCGACTGCCAGCTATCGCTTCCCTATCAATACGCCCGACACAAAAGAAGGCTATTTTTACCGAACCATATTTGAGGACTTCTTTCCACAAGAGACTGCCGCAAAATGCGTACCCGGCGGCAAATCTATTGCTTGCAGCACCGTCGAGGCATTAGAGTGGGACGCGTCGTTTAAAGAAATGGCAGATCCATCTGGCCGCTCAATGAAGTCAGTGCATACAGGGGAGTTTAAAGGCTCTTAAGACCTCTTGACCGTAAACAAAAACGCAGCCAATTGGCTGCGTTTTTTATTGCTTGAGCATCTACTTAGGTTGATACCAAAGTTCCTGCTTTGAGGTGGGAGTAAGTTTAGGCAGTAAAGGATTCGCCAGTCTAAAATATTTTACGTTATCTAAGTCCAATGATTTAATGGTTTCACCAAAATGTTCTGCAAACAGCAAATCAAAGCTACCGTCGGCGATGGCGCGCTCGAGTCCGGTTTCAATTAAATTAGCTAAGGTCACATTTCGCTTATTCACAAAAAAATACATCGCACTCGGATATTGTAAGGCTATATCTTTGCGTAAGGCTAATCCGCTAGCAGGGTCGCTTTGCATTTCACTTTCGATCTCAATAACCGAGCGTGGAAAAACATCCGCTAACTTTGCAATAACAACGTCTTTGGCCTCAGCATAGTCTCTGGCGGTAACGACATTGAAGCCATTCGCCTGCAAAATTTTTGTATCGGGCCAAGAAATACCTTGAACGGCCTCAAAGGCCAATAAGTCACTGAAGGTATCAATTCGGGCACGTAAAAAAGGACTGTTTTGGGGTGCCAAAAACATTCGCCAGCCAATTAAGCCTTTTGCAATAGGGATGCGAATTGGCAATAACTGCTCTTCTTTAACGATATCAGTCATCGACCAATACACATTAATTTCTAAATTCTCTTCGAGTCGTTTGAGTGAGCGAGTTTGCCGCATCGCTTGGGCTGATGGCCTTAATTCAAATCGCACACTGGTTTTTTCTAGGGCCAAGGCCAAAAGCGCCAAGGGGTAGTCGTATCGCACGTCGTTTTCAAGCGCTGGCTGCGGATAGGTGATTACCCACACAGCAGAGTGCGCAGTCTGGCATGTGATTAGCAAGAGCGCGGCAATTACCTTTAAGGCATATGCGTTCACTTATTCTACTCCAATAAACTTATGCGTTTGTAACGATAGTCGCCAATTTCTTGCGATGCAAGTGGCAACCGCAAGTTCGGTCGCTCTAGCTTGCATACTAATGGGTTGTAAATAGATCACCGGGTTACCCTCTCGAGCCGGACGAGCCAAGAGTTCGTCTAGCTCTTCAATATGTTTTTCCATTGCGATGGCATGTTTTATTTCGTTAGCACGATTGAGTGCATCGTCTCGCACCTCAAAACCACCTTTCATATTAATCTTTGGTGATAAGGTTACCCAAACATCATCATGGCACAATACTTCAAAGGTGCCACTGGTTTCTATTTGCACTGAAAAGCCTTTATCTATTGCAACACTTGTGACCTCAGTTAAGTCAAACATGCATGGCTCACCACCGGTAAACACCAAGTGATTGGCATTATATCCGTAGCGGTCAAAGAGTGAAAACAAGGCATCAACGTCGGCGCTAAAAAACTCTTCGTTATCCTCAGATTGCATCATGATGACGTCATCCTTGCGCAGTAATTCTGGCTTTACTTCCCAAGTATGTTTGGTGTCACACCAGGGGCATCCCACTGGACAACCTTGCAAGCGAATAAAAATGGAGGGCATTCCTGTAAAGGCCCCTTCGCCTTGAATAGACTCAAATACTTCGTTGACCAACAGGCTTGTCATAAATATCTCGTTTTCCTTGCATTTAACATGGGTTTTTTAATAACAATGGCTTAAGATCCAGATTATACACATAAACACAGATAAGGTGAGCATGAGCGACGGGCAAAATAACACACACGACGAACAAACAAAGGGTCTAGGTCGTAAAGTAGTGGTGATTTATTCAGGCGGCATGGATTCTTATACCGTGCTGCGCCAAGCCAGTGCTCAAGGTTTTGAGGTTCATCCGGTTGCATTCAACTATGGACAACGCCATAGCAAGGAGCTGGGAGTAGCCGCCGGTGTTTGCAAAAAATACGGTTATCCGTTTCAATTAGTTGACGTCTCAAGTATCACCCCCTTAATCAAAGGCTCTGCGCTTACCGACGACATTGATGTGCCTGAAGGTCATTATGAAGAAGCTTCTATGCAGCAAACTGTGGTGCCTAATCGCAATATGATCATGCTTTCGATGGCGGTGGGATATGCCGTATCAATTGGTGCTGAAGCCGTATATTTTGGCGCGCATTCAGGCGACCATGCGATTTATCCAGATTGCAGAACTTCGTTTGTAGAGGCAATGAATGCTGTGTGTCAAATTGCAAATTATGAACCGGTAGATATTCGCGCACCGTTTATCGGGCAAAGCAAAATTGACATATTGCGCATTGGCTTGGCATTAGGATTGGATTATTCAGAAACATGGACATGTTATAAAGGTCTAGAAAAGGCCTGTGGTAAATGTGGGTCTTGCCAAGAGCGTTTAGAAGCATTTGCCTTAAACAACGCGGTAGACCCTATAGAATATTATAGTTAACCTTAGGGCTACTTTTGGCTCTCAGAGACAAAGTATTCAATTTCTTTAATACAGTAACGCAGTACCGGATTTAAGCGGGTGTTCTTGCCGTTCATCACAAACAAATCATGGGCAAACGGGAACAGAGAGCCCTTTGCTATTGGCACAAGCCCTGTTGCGGCGCCCTGCTCTTTGGCAATATAGTCGGGTAACAAACCCACATATTCACCGGTCATGATCGCTGCCATACAGACCTCGAAAGAATCTGAGAACGTTTGAATGCTTAAGCGCTTATCATTGTTTATATAGTTGGAGGATGACAAGCCCGAAATACCAATTGCTGGATAATCTTCGATGTTGACTGAGTCTGGTAGCGCTTCTACATCGCGATAGCGCGCTAAAGGATGCGTAGGCGAACAATACAGTCGTCCTTCAGTTTTAATGCCCACTGGATGAAACATGACCGACTCTGGTTTTACCATATCATAGGTAGACAACACCAGGTGACATTCTCCAGATAGCGCAACATGCTCAACTTCATTGTATAAACGCGTCTGGATATTCACATGAATATCATCAAATTTTTTCATGGTGCTTTTAACGGCTTTTGCCACTGCTAACTGCATGGAGGTGGCCAAACCTGACATCAACACGATGGTGATATGTCCGGAATAATCATCGTGCAGGCTTTTTAAATTGAACACGAAATTATCGAATGCGTTGAAGATACGTTTGGTTTCTTGAAATACCACTTCGCCTTCTTTGGTCATTTGAAAACCACCACGACCGCGATGACACAAAACCAAATCTAAGCGCTCTTCAAGTTTTTTGATTGCGGCGCTGATGTTAGGACGCTGCATTCGCAACACCGGTTCGGCGGCAGTAAAACCATTACATGAGGCAACCGCGTAAAATACGCGCAACAATTTAATGTCTGATTCCTGCAAACGGTTAAGCATGGTGATTCCTCAATAGCAAAAAGTAAAGTTTGAGTTGGCATATCTAGTATCTGTTAACGCGACAGGCATACACCAACAATATCAATTAAGTTATCGTTTTATATAACTTAAACTTTACCTTTTTCTATTAATTCGTGCAAAATTAAGACAATTTCAGCACTTCTGCCCGCAAAGTCTCAACTTCATCCCTTAACGAGGCGGCTTTTTCAAATTCTAAGTCTCGCGCATGTTCAAACATACGTTTCTCTAATTGACCAATTTGCCCCATCATGTCCGTGACCGACATAGCTTTTTTCGCTTTTTGCTTATCTGCGACTTTCTTCAGCTTAATTCTGCCTGAAGCAGGATGCGCTGAACTATCTCCCAAGTCCATGATATCGGTGATGGGTTTATTGAGTTGCTGCGGCACAATGCCGTTAGCGAGGTTGTAGGCCCGCTGACGCTCTCTGCGTCGGTCGGTTTCATCAATCGCCTTACGCATTGAATTTGTAATTCTGTCGCCATACAAGATAGCGTGGCCGTTTAAATGACGCGCCGCCCTGCCGATAGTCTGAATAAGAGATTTTTCAGCACGCAAAAAGCCTTCTTTGTCAGCGTCTAAAATTGCGACCAGAGATACTTCAGGCATATCTAAGCCCTCTCGCAATAAGTTGATACCGACTAACACGTCAAATTTACCAATTCGTAAATCACGGATAATCTCAATCCTCTCGACCGTATCAATATCTGAGTGCAGATAGCGCACGCGGACACCATGTTCGCTCAAGTACTCGGTTAAATCTTCTGACATACGCTTGGTTAAGGTGGTAATCAATACCCGCTCATTTTTCGCCACGCGCTTATGAATTTCAGAAAGCACGTCATCGACCTGCGTCGCCACCGGGCGTACCTCAATTTCAGGATCTAATAAGCCGGTTGGGCGCACCACTTGTTCAATAATATCGCCCTGACACTTTTCTAACTCGAAGTTACCTGGAGTAGCAGACACGTATATCGTCTGCGGAGAGATATGCTCAAACTCCTCAAATTTTAAGGGCCTATTATCTAGGGCTGATGGCAATCTAAAACCATATTCAACTAAAGTTTCTTTACGCGATCTATCGCCTTTATACATCGCGCCAATTTGTGACACAGTGACGTGAGACTCATCAATAAATAACAGGCCATCGGCGGGGAAGTAATCTATCAGTGTCGGTGGAGGCTCGCCCGGCGCACGGCCAGACAGGTATCGAGAGTAGTTTTCGATGCCCGAGCAATACCCGAGTTCCAACATCATTTCAATATCGAACTGCGTGCGCTGCGAGATACGTTGTTCTTCGAGCAACTTATGATTATCTTTTAACTGCTTTTGACGATCTTTTAACTCAGCTTTAATAAATTCGATGGCATCCACGATCTTTTCTCGCGGGGTCACATAGTGAGTTTTTGGGAAAACAGTGGTACGCACAACATGTTTGTCGACAGCGCCGGTGAGTGGGTCAAACAAACTGATTTGTTCAATTTCTTCGTCGAAAAGCTGCACTCGCACAGCTTGTTTTTCAGAGTCCGCGGGAAAGATATCGATGACATCCCCGCGCACACGAAAGGTACCGCGTTCAAAGGCAATATCATTACGTTTATACTGAAGCTCAGCGAGTCGGCGCAAAATGTCGCGCTGATCCATTAAATCGCCTTTACGCAAATGTAAGAGCATTTTCATATAACTTTTAGGATCGCCCAAGCCATAAATAGCAGAAACCGATGCAATAATTACGACATCACGCCTTTCCATTAGCGCTTTTGTCGCTGATAAGCGCATCTGCTCAATATGGTCATTTATAGAAGCATCTTTCTCGATGAAGGTATCGGTGCTCGGCACGTATGCTTCGGGTTGGTAATAGTCATAATAGGAAACAAAGTACTCGACAGCGTTGTTTGGGAAAAAGTCTTTCATCTCTCCGTATAGCTGAGCTGCTAAGGTTTTATTGTGAGCCAAGATTAAAGTTGGACGCTGTACCTGCGAAATAACATTCGCCATCGTAAATGTCTTACCCGAGCCAGTCACCCCCAACAAAGTCTGCGCTGCTAAACCGCTCTCGAGTCCTTCAACTAGAGAAGCAATTGCGTGAGGCTGATCACCGGCGGGGGCATAGTGTGAGACGAGATCAAAACCCTTAGTCATTGGTGACCTTTTCGATAAGATTAATTTTCATATTGGTTTGTTCGAATAATCGCTTTTGTTGGTTCACATCTTTATGAAACCAAATGTAAGAAAGTGTAGCGGTTACAAAGTTAGCAATTACGCAGCCCCAAAATAAACCCAACAATCCAAACATCGAGCTTCCAGCGTAGGCAATCGGTACATAGCATACAAACAGCCTCAATATGCTGAGTATTAGCGCAGAAATTGGCAGATGCATAGCGTTAAACGATGAATTGGTTAATATTATGATGCCTTGCAGGCCATAGCCTAGGGGAACCACATACAAAAATAATTCAATGTATTCGCTAACAACAGGATCCTTCGCAAAAATGCTCGCGATCCAAGGTGCAGTCATAGCGAGGATCGCAAACATGAGTAGTTGCCACAACATGACAAACTTCAAACTTATTTGGTACGCCTCTTTTATTCTGTCAAATTTGCTGGCCCCAAAGTTTTGACTGATGAACGGCGGTAGCGACATCGATAAAGCAAGCACTACAATGCAGGCCATAGATTCTAGGCGACTGCCGACTCCCCATGCAGCAACTGCTTCTGCTCCATAGCCAGCAACAATGGCAGTTAGCACGCCTCCGGCAATAGGCGTAAACATATTTGCACCGGCAGCCGGTAAGCCAATTCCCATGACCCCTTTTGCGGACTGCTTAAATTCAGTAAAACTCAATAGTCTGGGTTCGATGAGTTTTCTTTGAACCGCCAGTAGATATAAAATCCATACTACGCAAACCGCCCAAGCGATGCATGTAGCAATAGCTGCACCTTTAATTCCAAATGCCGGAACGGGTCCAAACCCAAAAATTAATATGGGATCTAATAAAGCATTAATACCACCGCCCACCGCCATTATTATACTGGGTGTTTTAGTGTCGCCCGATGCGCGTAAAATACTGTTACCGACCATGGGAATGGCAAGCAGAACCCCTGAAAACAGCCAAACGCTCATGTAGTCGCGAATAAAGGGCATTAAGGATTCGGTTGCACCCATGGCTGTAAACACAGGGTTTATTAAAAAATACGCAATCAAACACAGAATGCTCACCAATAATACCGACAGCATTAACGAGCCGCTGGCTATTGCCTTAGCCTGAGTTGTATCGCCACTGCCTAAAAATTTGCCGATAACCGCCGAAGTGCCAATACCAAGCCCAATATTTAGGCTAATAACAGTAAATGTAACAGGAAAAGTAAAACTGATTGCGGCAAGTTCGTCTGTGCCTAACAAGCTCACAAAGTAAGTATCGACCAATGAGAATGTCATCAACATAATCATCCCAACAATCATCGGCACGGTCATATTACGAAGCGTCGAGGGGATATCATCACTGACCAAATTTCTGGAAGTAGAAGCTGAGCTCACATTAATGGTTTCACGGTTTATGGATAAAGATTTGCTATTGGGTAACTATACATCAGTTATGCGTATGAATTTGAATTAACTCTCATAAATTTGGTAATTTGTGTGTAAACGATGAGCTCTCAGTGACACTTTTATGTCATAAAAATGTCAATATATTGACATAAATAAAACGTATGAACTTCGCTGCGCATTCACACTGTGAATACTGCTGAAAATAACACACAGGCAGAACGATAAAACAAGCGGATTTTTAGATTAACACTATTAAAATTTATTTTTCAACTTAACTCATTGTTTTAAAATACAATTTAATATTTTTGAGTGATTTTTTAAAAACTAGATTGACAATCTATTGAATCTTGAAGTCGTTTGAAAAAGATTTAATCCACATACTTATCCACAGAAAAAGTGGATAAGTGGCTACGCCTTAATACTGACGGTATCTCCAAAGTTTTTTACAAAAGCTAATGTAAGTTGTTACTAACCATTCAATTCCGATTGCTCTATTACACTTTTATGAACACCTGTACACAAGCACAGTGATCAATATAATTTTAATACTTTTTTTTCAAATTAATTTAAATTTAGAATAAATAAGTTATAAGTAATAAAAACAATATCCAAACAAATTTTTGCCTAATATCTTACATACAATCGATAAAAGCACTTGCAAAAAACGTGATTATAAAAAACATCTCAATCCTAACGAGGGTATTGCTAACTTTTAAAATATTCTTTAAATCTATGCTCATTAAAAAAATACCAGAGTGACTAAAATTACATTTTTGATTCAGTAATTATGTACTGTGATTTACCGCCGATAAATATATGTTCAAGGCGATAGTAGTAACAATAAAATTCAAAAAACAGCAATTGTTTATTGACAGTTAAGTAGATGCTCATTAATATGCGCATCCGTTAAAAGGCCGGTCCCCCTTAGCTCAGTTGGTTAGAGCGACGGACTGTTAATCCGCAGGTCCCCCGTTCGAGTCGGGGAGGGGGAGCCATCTTTTAGCGAATATAACATTGAGAATTCCCCCTTAGCTCAGTTGGTTAGAGCGACGGACTGTTAATCCGCAGGTCCCCCGTTCGAGTCGGGGAGGGGGAGCCATCAACGTTGCTAGCTTCTGTTTAAAAATCTTCACGCTTCCAAATCTAGTGCTTATCATCACCACTTGCGTTGTAACTTTACAAACTTTCAAATTTATCCATACAAGCACAGCGATAACGTGTTGTTTAATCGAGCTGAAAAAGCGATAATTCCACATCGTTTTGGTACTCGATGGTTTTTGTCATCCAATTGCAAACCTGCAACACTCAGTGCCAATGAATATATCGCTTGCGCAAAGGCATAAACCTTACACATGACTGAAATATTGCTGCTACTTTTAGGCACAGTACTGGTTAACAATTTTGTACTAGTTCAGTTTCTTGGGCTATGCCCCTTTATGGGGGTGTCTGGCAAACTAGAGACGGCAATGGGAATGTCGATGGCCACGACTTTTGTGCTGACCATTGCTTCTATGAGTAGCTACTTAGTTGAATCGTACATTTTGTTGCCCTTGGGCATAGAATATTTGCGCACCTTAAGCTTTATCTTAGTCATTGCGGTAGTCGTGCAATTTACCGAAATGGTCGTGCGCAAAACAAGCCCTAGTCTCTATCGACTGTTAGGTATCTTTTTACCGCTCATTACCACAAACTGCGCCGTATTAGGTGTGGCCTTGTTAAACACCACTAAACAACATAATTTTCTAGAATCAATTGTGTATGGCTTTGGCGCAGCGGTTGGTTTTTCTTTCGTATTAATTTTGTTTTCTGCAATGCGCGAGCGGTTGGCTGCTGCAGACGTGCCAACGCCATTCAAAGGTGCGTCCATTGCCATGATCACCGCAGGACTCATGTCATTGGCATTTATGGGTTTTACAGGCTTGATTAAATGACGCTAACCCTCATTGCTATTTTGGTCGTGTCGCTAATTGCACTAATTTTTGGTGCACTATTGGGCTATGCATCAATCCGCTTTAAGGTTGAAAGTGATCCACTAGTCGAACAAATCGATCAGATTTTGCCGCAAACCCAGTGTGGACAGTGCGGTTACCCCGGTTGTCGCCCCTATGCTGAAGCAATCGCCAATGGTGATGAAATCAATAAATGCCCGCCTGGTGGCGAGGCCACTATTAAAGATCTTGCCGCTTTAATGGGAGTTGATGCAAAACCACTTGATGCTGCACATGGTGTCGAAGATGTTAAAAAAGTCGCATTTATTCGAGAAGATGAATGCATCGGTTGCACGAAGTGTATTCAAGCATGCCCCGTAGACGCTATCTTAGGTGCAGCAAAACAGATGCACACTGTCATTATAGACGAATGCACAGGATGTGATTTATGCGTTGATCCCTGCCCTGTAGACTGCATTGATATGATCCCCCTTAACGATAGCAGTGAAGCATGGCAATGGGACTTTAAACGCGTTTCGGTCGGCGACATTCAGATTAAGCAGGTATCATGACGATGTTTGCAGATTACGACCATATTATGGAACGCCTTGCCCTTCAGCAACTTTGGGACTTCCCAGGTGGGGTTCATCCCCAGCAGAATAAAACAAAATCAAATCAAACTGAGATTCAGCGCATTGCCTTGCCCGACCTTATTCATATCCCCGTAAAGCAGCACATTGGCGTGAATGGCGATATCATTGTCAAGGTGGGCGAGCTAGTGGCTAAAGGGCAGCCTTTAACCGCAAGTGAGAGTGCCTTCGCTGTGCCGGTGCATGCTTCCACGTCTGGTAAGGTCATCGCCATAGGCGACCATGTAGCTGCGCACCCCTCTGGTATCAGTGAGCTCACCATTAGCATAGAAGTCGACGGTCTTGATACCGCTTATGAGTTTAAACCGCTCAGTGATTATACCAAACGCACAAAAAACGAAATTATAGAGGCCATATGCCAAGCCGGAATCAGCGGCATGGGGGGAGCAGGATTTCCTACCCACTTAAAATCGAACAATGTAAAACCCATTGAATTTTTGATTATCAACGGCATTGAATGCGAGCCGTACATTACTTCAGACGATCGGCTGATGCGAGAGCATGCCTGGCAAATTCGTCAGGGCATCGATATTTTGTATCACCTATTGCAGCCTAAACAAGTTATCGTAGCCGTTGAAAATAACAAGCCGGAAGCGTTTAATACGCTTTCTATCGCCTGCCAGCAGCAAGATAATTATCAGGTAGTCAGTGTGCCTACGAAGTATCCCGCAGGCGGTGAAAAGCAACTCATCCAAGTGCTGAGCTCGCGGGAAGTGCCGGCTGATGGTCTACCCGTTGATGTAGGATGCTTGATGTATAACGTTGGGACCTGCTACGCAATTGCCGATGCCGTAATTGAAGGCAAACCGCTCATTGAGCGCGTAGTAACGATTACCGGTGATGCCGTCGAAACACCACAAAACGTGTGGGCGCGGATTGGTACCCCCGTAAAGCACTTACTGACACATGCAAACTACGACAGTGATAAACAAGCATATCCGCGCATTATTATGGGCGGTCCTATGATGGGTTTTACCTTGAGTTCGGTGCAAGTGCCTGTGGTCAAAATTACTAACTGTATATTGGTGCCGGCGAATAAAGAATTGCCAACCCTTGAAGATGAAAGAGCGTGCATTCGCTGTTCAGCCTGCGCTGACGCCTGTCCAGCCTCACTATTGCCACAGCAACTGTTTTGGCATAGCAAAGCCAAAGAATATGAACAAGCTCAAGAATATAACTTATTTGATTGCATAGAGTGCGGTGCTTGCGCCTACGTTTGTCCAAGCGAAATTCCATTAGTACATTATTATCGAAAAGCCAAAGCCGATATTCGCCTGCAGCAAGTTGAAAAAGAAAAAGCTGAAAAAGCACGTATCCGTTTTGAAGCAAGAAAGGCACGCTTACAAAAAGACAAAGACGCTCGCGAGGAAAAGCATAGGCTAGCTGCACAAGCAAGAGCGCAAACCATGACGAACGATGGTGGCGCCGCAAAAGACAAAATCGCAGCGGCATTAGCCAGAGCGAAAGCGAAAAAAGCGGCGATGGCGAAGCAAAACAATGAGCAAATCTCTGCAGTAAGCGAAGAAACTTATGTTGAAAGGGCAAAAGAACGCCCTTCTGCCAATACTGAAATTTCTAAGTCTGCGGCCTTACCTACTGATAGCGACGCCCAAGATATTGATGCCTTAAAGGTAAACGCTGAACCTAATTCATCAGCAGACGATGCCGCTAATGCAAAAAAAGCAAAAGTTGCAGCCGCGATTGCCAGAGCAAAAGCGAAAAAAGCACAGCAAGCGAAACAAGCAAAGGAAAACAAAGCGTCCGATGAGTAAACTACAAGTGGCCAGCTCCCCTCATCATCACAATCAGCGCGATACCGGACAGGTAATGCGCCTTGTTATGTATGCCTGTATTCCTGGTGTGTTGCTGCAGTTTTGGTTTTTTGGCATAGGCGTTTTGTTTCAAATCACATTGGGCATCATCACTGCGGTGGTCACCGAAGCCTTGATCGTTGAGCTACGCAAAAAAAACACTGAGCGGGTCGTAAAAGATTCAAGCGCCGCTTTAGCTGGATTGCTGTTAGGAATTTGTATTCCGCCGCTTGCGCCATGGTGGGTGGTGGTAATCGGAAGCTTTTTTGCAATTGCAGTAGTCAAACAAGCCTATGGCGGCCTAGGATTTAATATGTTCAATCCGGCCATGGCCGGCTATGTGATGCTTCTGATTTCGTTTCCGGTACAGATGACTTCTTGGCTTCCCCCCTTAAGTTTAGCTGAGCAGAGCTTTACATTTATGGATGCAATATACACCATTTTTACTGGCTTCACGGTGGATGGTTACAGTATCGCGCAACTTAGAGTTGGCTATGATGGAATGAGCATGGCAACGCCTCTTGACCATGTGAAAACCCAGCTGGTGCAAAATTATACTGTTGGCGAAGCCTTGCAAAGCAGCATTTTTTCGGGCTCTTGGGGAATTGGATGGGCGCCCATCTCACTGGCATATTTAGCAGGCGGTATTGCGCTGCTAAAACTCAAAGTTATAAACTGGCATATACCCATTAGCATGATTGCAGGGGCAATGACGGTTGCGCTGATTCTATTCTTGGTTGATAGCTCTCAACATGCATCTCCAAGCTTTCATTTATTAAATGGGTCGTTAATTATAGGCGCATTTTTTATTGCTACAGATCCCGTATCGGCATCTACCACAAATAAAGGGCGCATCATATTTGGTGCTTCTATTGGCGCTTGGATCATCATTATTCGAACGTGGGGGAACTATCCTGATGCGGTCGCCTTTGCGGTCGTGTTGTTAAATATGGCTGTGCCTCTAATCGACTATTATACTCGTCCTCGCACCTATGGTCACCGTGTCAAAGCATCGGCCATCCATTCGAAAAAGGAACCGTAGGATGATTCGTTACATGGGTAAAAACGGAGCGATATTGGGCGTGTTCGCATTAGTCTGCACCGCATTAATTGCCGTCACCTTTTACGCAACGAAAGACACCATTGCCCTCGCTCGAGAAAAACAGCTGTTAAGTGTACTCAATGAACTAGTGCCCGAAAGTGCCCATGACAACCCGCTGCACACAGACTGCATAATCGTGCAGCCTGATCCTCTCTTAGGTGAACGAGCACAACGTGTATTTCGAGCACGTGATGCAGGCAACAGCGTCGCCTTAATTGTTGAGACCACAGCACCCGATGGCTACAGCGGCAACATTGAGCTAGTAGTGGCGATAGATACCAATCAAACGGTACTGGGAGCGAGAGTTGTTGAACACAAAGAAACCCCAGGGCTTGGTGATAAAATCGATTTACGAATTAGTGATTGGGTCTTATCCTTTACCGGCGTGAGTTACTCAGAACAAACAGAAGGTCGCTGGCAGGTAAAAAAGGATGGTGGTCAGTTTGATCAGTTTACCGGCGCAACCATTACGCCACGCGCTGTAATCAACGCTGTTAAAAACACCCTAATATATGTAAACAAACATCAGGCACAGCTGTATACCTCTGCGTCAAATTGCAATGGTCAAATGGCCAATATGGAACCAGCAGATGAATGAATATAAAAATTTAGGCATTCAGGGACTTTGGAAAAACAATCCCGCCATTGTGCAACTGCTGGGCTTGTGTCCACTGCTGGCTGTCACCGGAACGGTCGTCAACGGCCTAGGTTTAGGTTTAGCCACTACCCTAGTGTTACTCGGCTCAAATATTACCGTGTCGCTGGTGCGTAACTTTGTTCCCAATGAGATCCGCATTCCAATCTTTGTTATGATCATTGCGGCTTTTGTGACCATCGTCGAACTGGTGATGCATGCTTATACATTTGAGCTCTATCAAGCCTTAGGCATCTTCATTCCGTTGATTGTCACCAACTGCGCCATTATCGGCCGTGCGGAAGCCTACGCTTCAAAAAACCCCGTACCTTTTGCGGCCTTTGACGGACTAGCGATGGGCTTGGGCTTTACTCTGATATTGGTGGTGCTTGGTGGAATGCGCGAAGTATTAGGATATGGCACGCTGCTGGCCGGAGCCGAGTTATTGCTGGGAGATTGGGCGACGGCATTAGAAATTCAAATTTTTACCACTGAATCAAACTTTTTGTTAGCCATTTTGCCCCCCGGCGCATTTTTAGGTATGGGTCTGTTAATAGCCGCAAAAAATATTATCGACGATGTTATCGCTAAGCGCGAGGCCCATGCAAACAAAAAAGTAGTGCAGCGAGCACGTGTTACGGGCACAGATTTATGAATCAGGCAAAACGTTATGAAATGCTTTCGCGCCTTCGGGAAAACAACCCCCACCCCACGACTGAGCTTAATTACTCCAGTCCTTTTGAACTCTTAATCGCCGTAATTTTATCTGCTCAAGCAACCGATGTTGGGGTAAATAAAGCCACTGATAAACTCTTTCCCGTCGCTAACACGCCTGAAAGCATCTATGCCTTAGGTTTGGATGGCCTTAAATCTTATATTAAGACCATTGGTTTGTTTAATTCCAAAGCAAAAAATGTACTGGAAACCTGCCGTATTCTCAAAGATCAATACCAGTCGATTGTACCGGAAAATAGAGAGGCTCTCGAAGCCTTGCCAGGAGTTGGACGGAAAACCGCGAACGTTGTTCTCAACACAGCCTTTGGTTGGCCAACCATTGCAGTAGACACACACATTTTTAGGGTTAGCAATCGCACTAAACTTGCCATGGGCAAAAACGTTGATAAAGTCGAAGAAAAGCTACTAAAGGTTGTTCCCAAAGAATTTAAAGTAGATGTGCATCATTGGTTAATACTGCATGGACGCTATACCTGTATCGCTCGAAAACCACGCTGTGGCAGCTGTATTATCGAAGATCTTTGTGAGTTTAAAGGCAAGTTAGATGACGACTAAAACCTCTATTTTGCACTTAAAATCGCCCCACCTTACTTGGCAACATTATTCGATTTTCACACCCAAAAGCCAAAGTAAATGTTTATTAGTATGCAGCTTTGCAGATTAACTACTATCTTTAGCTTCACAAGTTCATGCATTTTACTTTAAAGCCGTTAACTTAAGTTAGTTAAGATCCCCAAACGCTGAGCAATAGATGATAACAACCAGCAAATTTTTCGAACACATGCAATATATCTACCTAAGGTGCTCTGACACGGGTAAAATTTTGGACGCAAACAAATTTGCCGCCAGTGCAAGTGGGATTGACTTTGAGCTACTTATTAACAAAAGTATTTACGATTTCTTTCATGTAGAGGATTTGCAACAGGTAACACGCTTGTTAGATAGGCACTTTGGCTCACCCAATATCCAACATACCCATCGCTGGAAAAAATCCGACGGCAGTTACCTATGGTGCAAATGGCAATGGGCTTACTCTAGCGATTCTCAAGAGTTGTTTTTTATGGGCGAGGATGTATCCGAACAAAAACGCGTATCGTCTGCACTGCACGCTATCGAAAAAGTTACCGATACAGGCTACTGGGAAATTGACCTCTCTACTAAGGTACTATATTGGTCACAAAAAGTGCATGATATTCACGAAACCGATAGCGCAACGTTTAAGCCCAATATAGAAGATGGCCTCAGGTTTTATCCTGAAGTGTCGGTGCAACCATTATTAAATGCCTTAGACATTTTAGAAACTACCGGAGCGCCTTATAACCTAGATCTGCAATTTATCACCGACAAGGGCAACGAGCTCACCGTAAATGCTCAAGGGTTCTCAGAAATCCATGACGGAAAAGTAGTACGAAGCTTCGGGACCTTCAAAGATTTAACAAAAGCTAAAGAAGATGAAGCGTCTCGCCAGTCACTAGAGCAGCGCACTATGCTCGCGCTTGAAGCGGCAGAAATTGGTGTTTGGGAGTATGACTTTGCTTCTGATAGTTTGGTATGGGATGAACGACTTCTGCAAATTTTTGGAAAGCCAGTAGATACTTCAGGTTTGTCCTTTCAAGACTGGAGAAACCTCGTTCACCCCGACGATCTGGACCAAGCACAAGCTATATTTGAACAGGCGATGAACTCACACGCGTATTTCAATCATACTTTTCGAATACTGACCGACGCCGGGGAAACTAAGCACATTTTAGGCATGGCAGCAGCCAGTTACGATGACAATGGCGTCCCGACCAAAGCTACTGGTGTAAATATCGACCTGACCGAATCAGAACGCGCAAAAACGGCTTTGGAACAAGCTAAAAATGCGGCTCAAGAAAATGCCATATTAGCAAAAACGATGGCGCAAAAAGCTAAGGCTGCAGACATTCAAAAAAGTGTATTTTTAGCGAACATGAGCCATGAAATTCGCACGCCTATTTCCGGTATTATGGGCTTAATAGATATTATGGGCGATATAAATCGTCAATATCAAGACCAAACAAATACAGCTGATTTTGAACGCTATCTAGATTTGGCAAAAAGCACTTCTATTCATCTTTTGACCATTATTGGTGACATTTTAGACTTTTCAAAAATTGAAGCCGGTAAAGTTGTATTACAAAATCAAAGTTTTAATCTTAACATTCTGCTCAACGATCTTATGAGCGGATATAGACTTCAAGCGAATGAAAAGGGCCTATACTTAGACTTTAAAACCCAATCTATAGACTCGAGCTTAGTGGTTGGCGATGAGATCAGGCTAAAGCAGATACTTTATAATTTGCTCAGCAATGCGCTAAAATTTACTGATAGTGGCGGGATTACTATACGCGCCAAATTAAAAGCTGAAAGCGCTCAACAAATTGTTTTTGTATGTTCGGTTATTGATACAGGTTGCGGTATCGATGAAGATAAAGTATCGCAGTTGTTTTCGCCTTTTGAGCAGCTTGATTCTAGTTCAACAAAACGCTCACAAGGTACGGGTTTAGGTCTTTCAATTTCCAATGAACTGGCGATGCTTATGGGCGGTAAGATAAGTGTTTCAAGTCAGCGGGGAAAAGGCTCTACTTTCACTTTACAGCTACCTTTTACACTCAATCAAAGTGAAAATATTCAAACAGACCGGCATTCTCGAGCAGAGTTTATCGAGCATGACTTCCCTGCACTTAAGGCTAGCCATATTTTGGTTGTAGAAGATAACGAGATCAATCAGGTCATCATTACCACCATGTTGACTCAACTTGGACTCAGCTATGCCCTTGCCGATGACGGAATTACAGCCCTTGAGACACTCAAGTCTCACACCGAAGACCACTTTGACCTCATATTACTTGACTGTCAGATGCCCCGTTTAGATGGCTATGAAACCACTCGAACTATACGTAGCTTTCCGGCAATGGACAAGTATGCTTCGATACCAATTATCGCACTAACAGCAAACGCAATGGTCGGTGACCGACAAAAATGTTTAGATGCTGGTATGGATGACTACATTGCCAAGCCGCTTGATAAATCTGTATTGATAAAGAAACTTGCTGCACTCATAAAATAGAGTTCAAAAACAAAAAAACGATACTAAACCCTTGAAATTTAGCATCGCTTACTTTGGTTAGTGCCTTACTACTTAGCTTACTTAGCTTTTTTCAAGTCTGACCACAACTCGTCTATTTTTGGCTCTGTCGAGGCGGGTATCATTTGGCGATGAGTGGCGTTTTTCTCCGTGTCCCACTACTTCAATGCGGTCGGTATCTAGACCCAATGCCGAAAAATAATCTCTTACTTCATTTGCCCGGCGAATGGATAACTGCTCATTGTTCCATGAACCACCATAGCTATCAGTATAGCCGTCAAGCAGCACTAGCTCTAAATCTAAATCTTCTTTAAGGTATTCACCAATCATATCTAATCTGCGCTGAGAATAAGAGGTTAACTCCGCACTGTTCTTTTTATAGGCCAAGACAGTGTAGGCAATATCTTCAAAGCTATAAGGTAGCAAATTCGAAATACAGCGACTAAAGGCATGATATGAATCTTGAAATTGACTCGCATTGAGCGCAACGGCAACACCATCATTAGGATTAAGCCAGTCATTGTAGTGAATAGTCGGCCAAAATCCTTTTTCTAGCTCTGTTAACATCTGCCACGCAGAGTCAGAGGGCAAATCACCATCATATTGTTTACGAAGATCCATTTGCGCGATTTGTCGTTTACTGACACCAGGCATCCAACGCGGGGGCATTGAGTATACCGTGGCAACATCGTAACGATTTGGTAAGCGCAGCATATCTAAGTAAAACTCCATATTCAGCATCTTAGACGCTTCACTGGTAAACGAAGCCCTTCCATAACCTGGGATTTCATGACTCAGTTCACATTTGAGTCGTGTCTGCGATGCGAGTAGCCATTCAGACGACTCAATATCGACTTGATACTGCCTAACCGCCGCCGTGCTTGTGGCTACAGTGCTTAATAAGACAACAGTCGTAGCTATTTTTTGAATAATTTTGTGCATACTAATCCCCAGTTTCTTGTGGGATTTATCGGCCTTTTTAATAAAAGGTTTAGCGCTCCTAGGCTAACTTGGGCATACTATTGTTATGATGAAACAAGTTAAGTAATTATGAGTGATTCAAACCCGACGTTAGCGCAACGCTTTCGCGGATATTTTCCAGTTGTGATCGATATTGAGACCGCTGGTTTTAATGCACAAACTGATGCCATATTAGAAATCGCCGCGATAACGCTTAAAATGAACCACAGCGGTGAACTGGTAATTGATTCGGTATTTCATGAGCACGTTGAACCCTTTGAAGGCGCAAACATTGAAAAGGCGGCAATAGACTTTAACGGTATCGACCCGTTTTGTGCACTGCGCGGAGCCCTTCCAGAGGACGAAGTATTTAAATCATTGTGTAAACATATTCGCAAAGAGCAAAAAGAAGCGGACTGTCAACGCAGTGTGATTGTTGCGCACAACGCAACCTTTGATCAGAGCTTTGTCAATGCGGCTTTAGCAAGAGAAAATATTAAACGCAGTCCGTTTCATCCCTTTGTTTCGTTCGACACCACCAGCCTTGCGGCACTAACTGTTGGGCAAACAGTATTAATTAAAGCTTGTGAGGCCGCTGGTATTGAGTTTAAACCGTCGGAGGCTCATAGCGCGCTCTATGACACGCAAAAAACGGCAGAGCTGTTCTGTTACATGGTTAACCGCTATCAATTATTAGGCGGTTGGCCCTTAACTAAAGAGCCAGAATAAGGTGTATATGCTGTTTTTGAGTTTTCCCCCTTACTAATCAAAACGAACATAAAAATAAGCTTGCGTTTAATCTTAATAACAATTATTATCATTTGCACTGTTATTAAATAAGGACGCCAATGTTTGTTTGTATGTGCCACGGCATAACCGATAAGCAAATTGAAAATGCTGTACGTAGTAATAGCGTCGGCAATATTCGCGACTTAAAAAATCAATTGGGTGTGGGCTCTCAGTGCGGCACATGCATTGATATGGCCGTCTCGATTATTGACCAGACGATCATTGACGAGAGTTTATTCAAAGACGTCGGTTAGTTAACTTAACGTCCTGTCCAATTGTGTTGAAACACAAAAAAGGCCGAAGCTTATTGCTTCGGCCTTTTAGTATCTATAGTGACAGCCCTACTCTTGCTTTGCGCTATCGCCACCTACTGCTTCTTTAATCAGGGTTTGTAGTTCGCCCTGTTGAAACATTTCTAGAATAATATCGCAGCCGCCAATCAATTCGCCTTTTACCCAGAGCTGGGGAAACGTTGGCCAATCGGCATACTTCGGCAATTCTGCACGAATGTCAGGATTTTGTAGAATATCTACGTAAGCAAATTGCTCGCCGCAAGACATCAAAGCTTGCGTTGCCTGAGCAGAGAATCCGCAGTTGGGCAGTTTTGGCGATCCTTTCATGTAAAGAAGGATCGGGTTTTCACTGATTTGTTCTTTAATTTTATCTATCGTTTCCATGTTTCAACCGTTTGGTAATTTGCATTGTATAAAGGGTATGGGTGAAGCTAAGTAATATCAAGCGATGTATGTGTTTATTTCATACCAAAACATAAATAAGTGTGATCTTGTTTGGCGTAAAATACGAAATAACTACACTGACTGATCAAGTTATTTTAGTTTTTGTCTGCAAAAGGTTTAAATTTTAAATTTTGCCCTCAAATACAAACTATATCTAAAAACACAATGGAGAATACACATGGCTTTTGAATTACCGGCGCTTCCGTACGAAAAGAATGCACTCGAACCACACATCTCAGCAGAGACGCTGGATTTTCATCACGGCAAGCATCATGCAACCTATGTTACGAAGTTAAATGGTTTGATCGAAGGAACAGATTTAGCGAACAAATCACTGGAAGAAATTGTAAAAAGTAGCGATGGTGGTGTATTTAACAACGCTGCTCAAGTATGGAATCATACTTTTTATTGGAACAGCCTGAGCCCGAATGGTGGCGGTGAGCCAAGTGGCGCACTTGCTGACGCTATTAGTGCGAAGTGGGGTTCTTATGCAGAGTTTAAAGCGGCATTTAACGACAAAGCAGTAAATAACTTTGGCGCTAGCTGGACTTGGTTAGTCAAAACTGCTGATGGCGGTTTAGACATCGTCAATACCAGCAACGCCGGTACTCCGATCACCGAAGATGGTCTTACACCGCTGCTTACAGTAGATTTGTGGGAGCACGCTTACTACATCGATTACCGTAATGTGCGTCCAAACTACCTTGAAGGTTTTTGGGCACTAGCAAATTGGGATTTTGCCTCGAGCAACTTCGCGTAAGCGAGATTCTTCGCAAGATATTAAAAACCCAGCATACGCTGGTTTTTTTTATAGGCTATTTTCGCTGGCCTGGTATCACAGGTGTCGGCGATACAATGCCAGTATTTTGTGCCCGATGACGCAATAAATGATCCATTAATACCAGCGCTAGCATCGCTTCTGCTATCGGTACTGCACGAATTCCCACACAAGGATCGTGTCTGCCTTTCGTGATGATTTCCGCCGGGTTGCCCTGAGCATCAATGGTTTCCCCAGAAATAGAAATACTCGAGGTAGGTTTTAATGCCATATGCACAAGAATCTCTTGCCCAGTAGAAATACCGCCTAGAACCCCACCGCTATGGTTAGTGTGAAAACCATCAGGCGACATTTGGTCACGATGATCAGTACCTTTCTGGGTGATTACATCAAAACCATCTCCAACTTCGACGCCTTTTACAGCATTAATACCCATCATTGCATGTGCAATGTCTGCGTCTAAACGGTCAAATACTGGTTCCCCTAGGCCTACCGGTACATTGACTGCCGACACACTGACCTTCGCACCAATGGAATTGCCTTCTTTTTTCAAATCGCGCATATAGGCATCAAGGGCTTCTAGCTTTGACGCATCAGGGCAAAAAAATGGATTGGTATTGGTAATATCATGATCAACACTATCTATTCCAATCGGTCCAAGTTGCGACAGATATCCTCTTATTTCTATGCCATAGGTCTGTTTTAAATACTTTTTGGCAATTCCGCCAGCAGCAACCCGCACCGCTGTCTCGCGTGCAGAAGAGCGACCGCCGCCACGATGGTCACGAAAGCCAAATTTTTGTTGATAGGTATAATCTGCATGGCCGGGCCTAAAAGCGTCTTTGATTTTAGAATAGTCTTGGCTACGTTGGTCTGTATTATTGATCAGTAGGCCAATGCTAGTGCCTGTTGTTTTACCTTCAAATACACCAGAAAGTATCTTTACCTCATCTTCTTCTCTGCGAGCGGTCGTATATCGTGAAGTGCCGGGCTTTCGTCTATCTAAATCACCCTGCAGGTCTTCCTCATTGAGCTCTAGGCCCGGAGGGCAACCATCAACAACACCGCCAATGGCGATACCATGGCTTTCACCAAATGTCGTTACTGCAAAGATTTTTCCAAAGGTATTTCCCGACATTCTACTATTTACTCCAATTCATCTAAGATATCTTGTTGCGCTAACAGTTGCGCTTTACTTATCGCAAAAATGCCGCTGCCGCCCTGCTCTAGCTCTACCCAAGTAACCTGAAGGTCGTTAAAGCGCGATGCAAAATTCACTTCGCTGTTGCCTACCTCTACAAATAACCAACCGTCATCACATAAATGTTCAACCGCCCGCGTAACAATTTTCATGCTTAAGTCTAAACCATCTGCGCCTGATGCCAAAGCGTGCTCCGGCTCATGATGATACTCTTGCGGTAAGTCTGCCATGTCTTGGGCGTCGACATACGGTGGATTAGCGATAATCAAATCGTACTGCTGCCCAGCCAATTCATGATATACATCTGATTGTATCGGGTACACGCGCTCTTCAAGCTGATAATTTGCAATATTCATAGAAGCCACCTCTAGGGCGTCCATATCAATATCAACGGCGTCTACGGCAGCCTCTTCAAAAGCTTTTGCCAATACGATCGCAATACATCCGCTTCCGCTACACATGTCTAAGATATGGGAAGGAGCAAAATGCTTCGGCAAAAAAGGTGCAAAACGTTTTTCTATTAGCTCGGCAAAAGGCGAGCGCGGAATCAGCACACGCTCGTCAACATAAAAAGGCATTTGCGCAAACCATGCCACATTACTAATGTAGGGCAAGGGCTTTGCGTGATGGGCACGCAGATTTACCCAATGCTCAAGTTTGTCGCATTCACTCGGAAGTAAATGACTTTGGTAAATCACAGCCTTTTGTGCCGCCGAGCTCAGCAATGGCAGGTCTAAGGCTTGAAACACCAAATGCTCAGCTTCATCCCAGATGTTATCTGTGCCGTGACCTAGATACACATCGTTACGATGGCACTCACTCATCGTATAGCGTATCCAATCCCCTATTGTCACTAAAGCCTGAGTTTCGGACTGTTGATTGTCGGTTTGCATGACCTATACCATTTATTCAAAAAGAACGACCAAATGTACAAAAACCAGCCACAGAGCTGAATCCATGTATGCGTTACGATTGATTTTATGGCAGTATAATACGCATTATTGATTTGAATTTCGCTGATATTTTGAAAAGATGGTAAAAAAAGCAAGCACCACTTCACAAAGTGTTCCATTTACAGAATTATTTGCTGATGCAAAGCCACTCATTCATAACCAATTTGTTCAAGATCCAAAAGAACGCCGCTCGTTAAATAAAAGCCCATCTAAAAAAGCCCAGCGCGAACGCAAGCAACAAAATGCTAGCTTTGAATTTTCGGACGGTTTTGAAGCTTATTTTGATCCAATGAAAAAGCTCAAATATGTGCGACCTGGGACCAACGCAGATCAAGGCATTAAACGCCTCAAACGTGGACAAATTGCACCAGAACTGATCTTAGACTTGCATGGCCTTAACAGTGAACAGACTAAGTTGGAACTCGCTGCGGCAATTGATGAAGCGATGCGCAAGAGCTATGAGTGTATTCAGGTAATACATGGTGTAAGCGGCGGTGTGCTGAAACAAAAAGTCCCCAATTACTTAGTTCAGCACCCTGAGGTTTTAGGGTTTCATCAAGCAACTCTTGAATGGGGAGGAAAAGGCGCTTTATTAGTATTGATAAATTGCGAGCAACTGCAGCCTTAACTTTCGCTATGTAAGCCATGCTGTTATGCATGCAATATCGCAAAACCGGTGCTTTTACTTGAACTGAATCTTTTTTTTAACGTAATATTAAACACAGAATATAAGCTGTTTTGCACTTTGGGGTCACAAATGAAGATACTTATCACTCTATCAGTACTGATATCTCTAATGATGTTCGCCGCTTTCGCGCTAAGTCCAAAGGATCAAGATATTGTGGCATTTGAGGGGTACACGGGTGAATACGAGGGCTTCACCTTAGTGCTAGACGAACGTTTTGATGAATTTAATCCAAAAATTTGGAGCAAAGGTGACGGAGCCGTCGGCGGCGAATCGGTTTGTCGATTTCAACCACAAGGTGTTCAAATTGTTGATGGTATCCTTGAGTTAGTAATTCGCGAAGAACCTATCGCAGAGAGTTGGTCTGAGGATCATCAACAGCAAAAAGGTGATTACGACTATTCTTGCGGTGAGCTTCGCACCTATTTAAGCAATGAAGTACGCTATGGACGAATCGAAACACGCATGAAGGCGCCAAGCCGAAAAAGCGCTTCGGGCTATATCTCTTCACTATTTACATACGTGAATGATTTTGATGCTAATGCGCCCGATGAAGGTATTCAAGAGTGGGAAGAAATTGACATCGAACTAGAAGGTGGACGCCCAGACAAATTCCAAGCAAACCTAATCTACGGTAAAAATACTTGGGAATGGTGGAGAACTCGAGCTTATGGCGCTTGGGAAGATAAAGTGACCGTTGGGCCCGTCGATGAATGGCGCGTATTTGCGATTGAGTGGGTTCCTGATGCCATTCGCTGGTATGTTGATGGTGAGCTAGTCAAAACCCTATCGCAAGCTGATATAGATTGTCAGCCTGAGTGTGTTGGCCCGCAACAAAACGCGACGCCTATCCCTGACAATCCAACCAAAATTATCATGAACTTTTGGATTCCTAACGATAAAATTCAGAATGAATTCGGCGGCAATAAAGCACTGAATCAGTATCCGATGAAAACAAAATATGACTGGTTTCGCTATTATGAGCTAGATAGCCATCCCGTTGCCGAGTGGGACCGCTAGTCAACACTCAAGATTGATTGACCGTAAATCTTATGTACCGGATGGCACTGCCAATATAAACAGCATGGGTGCTAAATACGTTTATTTAGCACCTTTGCATGCTTTATTTATCTTCATGAACGTTATGCACAAACAAATACACAAAATATGCACATATTGCGCAAACTACGAGAATACCGCCTAGTGAACCCCAGGCTACCGGATCATTTAATAGTAGGTCTAACATAATATTTTCTGCCTTGTTGATTGTTTACAAGGCTATTGTTGCAGAGTGTGTAAAAATTAAACTGATCAAGATCAATGTATTTATCTCATCATCATCCTGATGCCTTTATTTATTAATCTAGATCAATCTTTTGCACTGTTAAATGTCAAAAACCAATCAATATTGGATGTTAGCAACTTGTAACTTATGAAAATAAGCGCATGAACCAACCTTTACTGAGATCCTCTTCACAGGTTTTTAGCTGCGCTGCATAGCGCATTGAGCGCGCCTCTACTTTATTCGCAACCTCGACCAGCCAGGCTTTTTTACGATATGTTTTGCGCTTGTAGCCACCCCAACCTTCATGATAGTTCAGGTATTGGGCACCAGCATCCCATTTCGATATACGATTAATGGTATGGGTTTTAGTAATAAACCAACCCATAAAATCGATGGCATCTTCAAAATCGTCACGATCTGCGAAACTGCTGTTAGTCTCGCGCTTATAATCATCCCATGTCATTGTTTTAGCTTGAGCATATCCATACGCAGTGCTTACTCGACCCCATGGTATCAATCCAAAAAAGATGTAGTCTCGAGGAGGACGCGCGTCGTGTCTAAAAGAACTTTCCTGATACATCATAGCCATCGGAACATGAATAGGCACACCCCATTTTTCTCTCATATCAGATGCTGCATCAAACCAATCTGATTTTTCTTCAAAAATATGACAAATGTTCTCTCGGCTACTGGGCGGAGTCGTCGCACAACTGCTCAGAAACAGCACTAGGCAGAGTGATGAAACAAAAAAACTTATATTTTTTAACATTTTTTTGAACTTCTTGTTTAAGTAAGGACTCGTAGTAGCGTATTAAATGTGTTTCCCTAAGTGTTCTTATATACCCAACGCCTAACGTTGGGTTTTTTTTGCCTATTCTAAAGTGACGTCTAGATTACTTTTGTGCAAAATAATCTCGCATAAAATCATCAAAACTTTTGTTGTCTGCTTGTTCAATTTCTCGTTGTTTTTGCATTGAAATATCAGCATGTTTCTGAAAGTCTTCTTTATTCATGTTGCGATAATCCATGTTCTGAATAAACGCTTTATACTCTCGCCCTAGCTCCATACCCAAAATACTGTTATCTATTTGGTTATCTTGCAGGGTAGTCAGCCACTTTTCAGAGAAAGTTTCTGCCGAATCACCAAATTTCTTGAATTCTTTTAGCACGGCTTTGCCGAACTTTTGGGTACTATTTGCGTCATCTAAAACTTTGGCAACTTGTTTTAGCCCACCAAAAATATCCGTGGCCCAATCTTGCATGCTCAATGTCTCACCCGCATCGGTGAGCATTATATTCGGTTCACGACCTTTCAATACCACATCGACAAAGTTGCTCTGACTCTCACTGTGCAATTGATCAGAGTAATCAACTGATGGCTGTATTAGGCAATACACTAAAAATACGTCTAAAAAGTCAATTTGTTCTGACTCAATGCCCACTGGCGAAAATGGATTAACGTCAAGTGATCTTATCTCTAAATAGCTAACACCTCTATCTTCAAGGGCGTCAGTGGGTTTTTCCATAGAGCGCGCAACTTGTTTAGGACGAATGGGTGAGTAAAGCTCATTTTCAATTTGTAATACATTTTTATTCAACTGCTGCCAACTGCCATTTTCGCCTGCTGCGATATTTTGATATTGCGCGGCCGGCAAATTTATAGCTTTGCGCAGACTGCTGACATAGGTCGAAAGATCGTTATAGCAAATACGCAGTTCAGACTGAGCTGAACTAGTATAGCCTAAGTCACTCATGCGCAAAGAAGTAGCATGGGGAAGGTATAGCGTACCTCTTCCTATTTTTTCAAAAGGGTGTGCAACTTTGCGATGATTTATAAACGAACTGCATAAAGCCGGAGAAGCGCCGAACAAATAGGGAATCACCCATGCAAGTCTCTTAAACTGCCGGGCTAGAGCAAAATACTGCGATGATATTCCTGCTTTATCAGGAACAACATTTATTTCGTCGCACCACTGCTGCCAAAACATCTGGGGTAGTGAAAAATTAAAATGCACGCCACTGATAACCTGCATCATACTGCCATATCGATTATGCAAGCCTTTACGATAGACTTCTTTCATTTTTGCGACATTTGAGCTGCCATATCTAGCGATAGGAATATTAGTTTTAGCATCGATAAAACACGGCATGCTCATTGGCCATAGATATTCTTGCTCAATACTATCATAGGTGAACTTATGAATATCAATCAGTTGCTCAATCGTCGTGGCGGTATTGGTTTCCGGAGGCGTGATGAACTCAAGTAATGACTCAGAAAAGTCAGTGGTTATCCAGTCATGGCATAAGGCAGAGCCTAAGGCCTTGTGATGACCTGTAGTTGCCATGCTGCCATTATCATTGACGCGCAGCGTTTCGCGCTCTACGCCATGCTGTATTCCAGTTAGCGTGCTTTTCACATTAGTTTTGGCTAGCAAGGCCAAACGTGCTTCAAATTGTGCTTGTAATTTACTCAAAATCTATCCAGTTGGTTTAGTCATTTCACTGCTCTAACAATCAGCAAAATGATAAATTTAAAGTTCCTCTATCGAGGGATGTCCAAGATAACAATCTCTCTATCAAAAGACCTGAGTTGTGGTGCAAGACTTTCAGCATCTCCCACCACAACGATACTCATATTTTCTATGCCTAACCACTTACTTGAAAGCTGATTGAGCTCTGCTAACTCAATGTTCTCAATGATCGCCTGCTGTTTTAGCGCATAGTCTTGGTCTAGGTTTAGCGACAATATCCTAATCAAGAACCCAGCTTTTTGTCGAGGCGTCTCATAGCGTAATGCATCAGATTGTGAATAGGCGTTTTTCAAAAACGTCAGCTCATCTTGACTCATTCCATCTTTTTGATATCGCTCAATTTCATTTAAAAACTCTACGATGCTTTGTTCAGTATACTCTGCTGCGACGTCTGCTGTCGCGGTGAAAAACCCGAGATTTTTACCGCCTATAAACCCTGTCCGAGCGCCATAGGTATAACCTTTATCTTCACGAAGGTTTAGGTTTATGCGGCTGTTAAACATTCCGCCAAGGGGGAAATTAGCCAAGGTTAACTTAAAATATTCATCGTAGGGGTCAAATACTGGTGCTTGCTTAAAAATCGAAATAACTGACTGAACCGCACCAGGATTGTCGACCAAATAGATTTTACCCTTTTCCTGGGATGCCTGCGGATAAAAACTTGGAATCACATAATCTTGAGCTTGCCACTCAGCCAAAAAATCAAGTAAAGAGATTGTTTCCTGTTGGCCTGCATCTCCAACCATGACTACGGTGGCATGATCAGGTCGGTAATATTGCTCATAAAATCTCTGAACATCTTGCAGTGTTATCGCCTCAATGCTTGCCAAGGTGCCAGCGTCGGGCAGGCCGACTCTAGAATCAGCACCATAAAGCACTAAATCTCTAGCTCGCGATGCTAATACAGATGGATTTTTCAACTGCTGTTGCATGCTTTGTAATGTGCGTTGTTTAGCAAGCATAAAGTCAGCTTCGCTAAACGCAGGCCTAAAGAGGCGCTCTGCGAGTAAGGCCATGGTCCGCTCTGCATTTTTAGCCAAACTGCTAACGTACACATTAGTATAGCGACCACCAGCTTCTACTCCGATAGAACTGCCGAGCACTGCGAGCTCATTGGCAAACTCTTCGCTTGAATAGTTTTCAGTGCTCTCATTCATAAGCTGAGCAGTGAAAGCCGCTAAACCTAGCTTCTCGATACTGTCGAGCAATACACCGCCTTCCATACTTATGGTTATCGAAACGGTGGGCGTTTCCTTACTTTCGATACCAACAACTTCTAAGCCGTTATCGAGACGATGACGCCAAAATTCAGGTATGCTAACTGCCTTATTGACCCCAGCCTCAGGTATTTTGCTGCGGTCAAATGTGTCGACAATAGCAGCGGGCTCTGGACTTTGCTTCATAGCAACCGCTTGCTTTTCAATCTCTTCGACTTTGCGCTCTGGCAAGCTGAAGTTTTGAGGAGCAACCGCCAAATCAACTGCGCCCTCTGGCACAATACTTAACACAACAGCAGGCTTGCGTTTTACATACTTTTCATACACTCTCAAAACATCGGCTTTCGTTACGCTATTGTAACGAGCAAGATCTTCATTCACTCGGTCTGGATTTTGGTCAAATGTTTCTCCGCTTGCCAGCGTGCGTACTTTGCCCGCAACACTTTGCAACGCAAATATTGTCCCACTCTCAATGCTGGATTTTACCTGCTGGAGGTCATCATCTTGTACTCCGCGTGTTTCAAATTCAAGTAACGACTGCGCCATAATATCGCTAAGTGCTTTTAGGTTTGACACCGAAGCTGGATTTGCCAAAGCAACAAACTGAAACTCGCAGGCCAGTTCTCTGCAGGGGTGAGACACGAATGCCTGCACCGCCAAACCATTTTTCACCATATTTTTATACAGCAAGGACGTTTTGCCGCCGCCTAGTATATTCGCCAATACATCTAAGGGCGCTTCGTCTGGATGACCAGCGTAGACGGTAGGCAGTGTCATTTGCACAAGCGGCAAATGCACTTTGTCTTCAAGAGTAATGTATCGTGTTTCGCTCAATACCGCCGGTTGCTTTTCAGCATCAACGACCTCTGGCCCCATGGGAATTGGACCGAAGTAGCGCGCAACCCACGCCTTGGTTTGCGCAATATCAATATCGCCACCAATTGTCAGTACGGCATTGTTAGGTCCATACCATCTGGCAAAGAAGGCTTTTAAATCTTCTAAACCCACTCTATCGAGGTCGGCAACATAGCCAATAGTTGACCAAGAGTATGGGTGGCCTACTGGATACAGAGCCTCAGCCGTACGCTCTGAGCGCAAGCCATAGGGTTGATTGTCAACTCGCTGAGCCCTTTCATTTTTTACGGTATCGCGCTGATTTTCAAATTTTTCTTGAGTCACAGCTGGTAGTAAAAACCCCATTCTGTCGGCCTCCAACCACAATACTTTCTCTAGCTGATTGGCCGGTACCGTTTGGAAGTAATTGGTGATATCCGCGCTGGTCGAGCCATTCAAATTGCCACCAGCCTCCGTAATAATTTTAAAATGCTCTTCGTCAGCAACATTTTGCGAGCCTTGAAACATCATATGCTCGAAGAAGTGAGCGAAGCCGGACCGTCCATACTCCTCTCTAGCAGAGCCGACATGGTAGGTAACATTGACGTTTACCAAAGGATCAGAATCATCAGGATGCAGAACAATAGTCAGACCATTTTCCAACTGATATTTATAGTAGGGGATGACATCGCCCTGCATTTTTGACTGGGAACGTTCAGCGGCAGATTGCGCAGCGTATTGTTGAGAGGTTTCAGATGTGCACCCGAAAATCAGCATGCATAGGCACGCGACTAAAATAATAGGGGATATTTTGAGCATTAGAACCGCTTATCGTATGAGAATAGCCAATATGATGATGAATAATAGCAGATTTGTAAAAGACTTTGTTGTCACCCAACAATTGTATTAAGCTAATGACTGAATTAGGTGCTATGGACGGTCATTATGGATGAGCAAAAGCCTTTAGTAGATTTAGATTTTGGGCTTAGTCAACTTGGCGGCAATGCTGAGTTACTGAACAAAATGTTAATAAAGTTTAAAGAGCAGTTTAAAGATACCCCTGCGCAAGTTACCCAACAATTAAAAGACGGCGATTATGACGCAGCAAAAATGCGCATTCATACCGCAAAGGGCATTACCGGCAACCTTGGGCTTCGAGCGCTATTTGATTGTTGTAAGGCTTTCGACGCAAAGCTGAAGCAGCGCCAAGCGGCCCCTGAAATCCTAGAGCAGTTCACCAAGTTGATGCACGATACTTGTTTAGCTATCGATGCCCACAGTCAACTTGTCGCGCCCGGTGCAGCAGCAGACCAAGCCAATCACCTAGAAGAGGCTAAACCTCAACTTATCGAACTGCTATCTCGACACGAGTTTATAGACGACGGCTTGCTTCGCGATTTGGTCGGCTCAATTGACATGTCTGATGAAGAAAAAGATGTTCTTATCGACCTTATAGAGCAGCTACAGTACGAAAAAGCTATCATGATGCTAAAACACTGACACGAACCTTTGCCGGCCGATAATATGAGTAAGCACGCAAGCCCTGCTATTTTGACTTTATTTGAACACGCCGACTTTAGTGTTATCAATAAACCAGCCGGCGTCGAGATGCATGATTCAGAACAAGGCATCATCAGCTTGATGCGACAGCAGTACCCGGCACATGATTGGTATCTAGTACACCGCTTAGATACTGGCACCAGTGGATGTCTACTGCTAGCAAAGCACAAACAAGCGGCTTCTGACTTGGGTAAGCTCTTTGAACATCGTCAAATTGAAAAGTACTACTTGGCCATAAGCGACAAACGCCCTAAAAAGAAACAAGGCTTGGTGAAAGGTGATATGCAAAAAGCCCGAAGAGGCGATTTAAAGCTTACCAAAACCCAAGATAACCCAGCCATCACTCAGTATTTCTCTACATCCATCGCACCGAGTTTACGGCTTTTTATCTGTAAACCACATACGGGTAAAACTCATCAGATAAGAGTCGCATTAAAATCTCAAGGCGCACCTATTTTAGGGGACTGCCGCTACGGCGGGACGCCTGACGCATGCATGCATTTATACAGCTATGCGCTTTGTTTTGAATATCACACAGAGCGTTTTGAAGTTACGTATTTGCCTGACACACAAACCTTATTTGACCCCAACAGCATCGACCAAAGCTGGTTAGTACCTTGGCAAATACCATGGCCGAAAATATGAGCTATCATTTTGCGATTATTGGCACTGGTGCAATCGGCTTGGGCCTAGCGCATCTGCTTTGCGAACATCAATGTACAATGCTGACTCGCAACCATAATAACCATGCTGGAGCCGCGCTCTCTGTAATTGAAATCGATCATGAAACAAAGATGATTAGCGCTGATGTTTGCAAGCTGAGTAATATGACAGGAAAAGACTGGAAGCGCGTTGACCTATTAATCCTTCCTGTAAAGTTTTACCACCTAAGTGCACTTATCGAGCAGCTACGAAGCAATTTGCCCAATACCCTTCCTATGCTATTACTGCAAAATGGTTTGGGTGGACACCAGTTGCTAGGCGATGCATTTCCTAGTAACCCTATATATTTGGGCTCTACTACCGATGCAATTACTACACTCAAAGCTCAGCAAATCCAAATTCATGCGCGCGGAGAGCTGGTGATTGGCAGTCTTAATCGAACGATTCCAAGCGGCGCATTACGGGCGTTAATGAAGGCACATCCTAAGGCAATTTGGGAAGACCAAATCATGACATATCTATACCGCAAACTAGCGGTGAATGCTGTGATTAACCCTTTGACTGCAAAATATCAGTGCCGTAACGGTGAGCTTAGTGAACATTTAGAACAAGTGGAAGTTTTGAAGCAAGAAGTATTTACCCTTTACCAAGCACTCTCATTAAATATTGAGCTGCCCGCCTTAAATAACTATATTGATTCGGTAATTGCGCTTACCACAAATAATTACTCGTCGATGTATCAAGACGTGAAACATCGCCGACCTACAGAAATCGACAGTATTTTAGGGGTATTGCTAACAAAAGCGGCAGCGCATAAGGTGCCACTGCCGCTCATTCAAAGCCTGTATGACGAAATCAAAGCGCTTTAATCTTGATTTTGGTGCTGCGGCTTCATATGCGGAAACAAAATCACGTCTTTGATGGTTGGACTGTCGGTAAACAACATGACTAATCTGTCGATGCCAATCCCCTCACCTGCCGTCGGTGCCATACCGTATTCTAGCGCGGTAATATAGTCTTCATCAAAATGCATGGCCTCATCGTCGCCTGCATCTTTTTCTGCTACTTGCTTTTTAAAACGCGAGGCCTGATCTTCTGGGTCGTTAAGCTCTGAGAAACCATTTGCTAGCTCACGTCCGCCCACAAAGAATTCAAAGCGGTCGGTAACAAATGCGTTTTTATCATTGCGACGCGCAAGAGGCGACACTTCCCACGGATATTCTGTAATAAATGTTGGCTGATCGAGTTTTTCTTCGGCGGTGGCTTCAAAAATCTCGCACAAATATTTACCCGCGCCCCAAATGCCGTCTACCTCTGGCTCTTTAATATGCAGTTGCTTGGCCATTGCCTTCATGGCGTCTAAATGATTTTCTGGATCATTAATAGCCTCTGCATTTGCATCAGGCCAATACTTTAAGATGGCATCTGCCATACTTAAACGCGCAAAGGGCTGAGCAAAGTCATAGATGGTTTCTTTAATGACTTCACCATCGCTGTTCTTTTGCGTGTTTTTAATTAACAGAGTGCCAAGAACCTTTTGCGCAACTTCACGCAGCATTTCTTCGGTGAGGTTCATGAGATCATTATAATCGGCGTAGGCCTGATAAAACTCCAACATCGTGAACTCAGGGTTATGACGCGTCGATAGGCCTTCATTTCTAAAGTTACGATTGATCTCGAACACGCGCTCCAAACCGCCGACAACTAAACGTTTTAAGTAAAGTTCTGGTGCAATACGAAGGTACATATCGATGTCTAAGGCATTGTGATGCGTTACAAAAGGTTTGGCCGTTGCGCCGCCAGGAATGACCTGCAGCATGGGGGTTTCGACTTCAATAAAGCGGCGCTCGGTCAAGAACTGGCGGATCCCGTTAACGACTTGGCTGCGAATTTGGAAGGTGCGGCGAGTTTCAGGGTTGGTAATCAGGTCAACATAGCGCTGACGATATTTAGTTTCTTGATCAGCCAAGCCATGAAATTTTTCAGGTAGCGGGCGCAGCGCTTTGGTCAATAGCTGATAGTGCTCCATATTTACATATAGATCGCCTTTTCCTGACTTATGCAGTTGTCCGCTCACGCCAATAATATCGCCAATATCTAAACTGCCGTATTTTTCTTTAATGTCTTTTTGTACGCCCTTGTCGGCATAAGACTGGATGCGTCCGGTCATATCTTGAAGCAAAATAAATGGACCGCGCTTAGCCATGACTCTGCCGGCTAGCGCAATCGTATTTGGCTGCTCTGCAAGTGTCTCTTTATCTAGCTCGCCAAATTCATCTTGCACGTCTTGTGCGTAATGCTCTCGGCGAAATTGATTCGGAAAACCATTTGATTCGCAGCGCGTTCTAATATCATCGAGCTTGGCCCGGCGTTCTGCGATCAATTTGTTTTCGTCTTGCACTTGCTCAGTCATGTATCTTCCTAATGTATGTATATGCTTATCATTATTTGCTACGCGCAATTAAGGCTGCGCTTCGATTATAAGCCAGATTTTAAGCTAGCTATAATAAATTTGTTTAAGTCGCCATCGAGCACGGCTTGGGTGTTGTGACTCTCTACTCCGGTGCGTAAATCTTTTATACGCGAATCATCCAGCACATAGGAGCGAATTTGACTGCCCCAGCCGATATCTGACTTAGTATCTTCCATGGCTTGTTTTTCAGCGTTTTGCTTTTGCAGCTCAAGCTCATAGAGTTTGGCTTTGAGTTGCTTCATCGCTTGGTCTTTATTCTTATGCTGAGAGCGATCATTTTGACACTGCACCACGGTGTTAGTGGGAACGTGAGTAATACGAACCGCCGAATCCGTACGGTTAACGTGTTGACCACCAGCGCCAGAGGCTCGATATGTATCAATGCGTAAATCAGATGGATTAATCTCAATGTCAATATCATCATTCACTTCAGGATAGGCAAAGGCTGAAGCAAAAGAGGTGTGTCTGCGGCTACCCGAATCAAAAGGGGACTTTCTAACCAAGCGATGCACACCGGTTTCAGTGCGCAGCCAGCCATAGGCATATTCGCCGGTAAATTTAATGGTAGCGCTTTTTATGCCGGCAACATCACCGTCTGATACTTCAATAAGCTCGGTTTTAAAGCCATTCGCTTCGCCCCAACGCAAATACATGCGTAGCAACATGTTTGCCCAATCTTGGGCTTCAGTGCCGCCCGAGCCTGACTGGATGTCGATGTATCCATCGTTAGCATCATTAGGGCCGCTAAACATGCGCATGAATTCAAGCTTTTCAAGAGAGCTTTGCAAACCGTCTAGCTCTTTTTGCGCTTCAATAAAAGTGTCTTCGTCTTCAGCTTCAACGGCCAGTTCAACTAGGCCTTCAACATCTTCAGTACCCTGCTTAAGCTCTGCGATAGTATTTACCACCTGCTCAAGAGCGACCTTCTCTTTACCTAATTGTTGCGCGTATTCGGGTTTATTCCAAACATTGGGATCTTCTAATTCGCGGCTGACTTCTTCGAGTCTTTCGACTTTGATATCGTAGTCAAAGATACCCCCGAAGCGACTCGGTTCGCTCTCGAATATCGGCTATAGCGTTGTATACGGGATTGACTTCAAACATGCAGTTACGACTAATTTTTCAGTAATTAATAACAAGGCTCGCAGTTTACAGAAATATCTCGCTTTTTGACAGTGCCTAGCAAAGCAATATATCGGACTGCTCATTTATATTCTGTTACGCTTTAAGACTTGTTTATGCCGATTGATTGACTTATGTTTATGTTCTATTGCGTACTAACAGATTAAGTGAGGAACTTTATGTCAGGACAAGGATCAGGCGGCAATGTCATTGCGGCGTTGTGTAACGTCTTCTTCCCAGGATTAGGGCAACTATTGCAGGGGCGAATACTCGCAGCTTTGACGTTTTTTCTTATAACGGTAATTTGCTATGGCTTAGCCGCTACTGTGATTTTTATCTTTTTATGGCCGGTTGGTGCAATCGCGCATCTATGGTCGATTATTAGCGCTGCTCGCTATAGACCAGATTAATGCGAAAGCTACTAATCGATTAGTGTGTCTGATAGCTTTGGATGTACTTAGGGTCGACTTGAAATACAGGAATTCTATATCGGGGCTCCCATTTTCCATCTCTCAAATGAATATTTGTTACTCCCATTCTAGCAAGGTCCTCTAGAGAATAATAAAATTCCGATGGTAATGCTTCTTTTGAATTTTCAATTTGGTCAAAGCCATAATTCGCAATCATAGGATCCACGCCTATTCGAGCGTAGAAGGCGCTTAATCTATCAATGTCTCGCGCCAAAATAACGCTATTATGAAAGTCGAGGTCACTATTTCGGATCTCCTCTATGAAGTGTTCGGCGTACTCTTCTCTGGTCACGTTTGGAAATTGTTTATGCACATTGGCAAGGTTTATCTCAAACATCTCATGCAGTGAAGCTAACAACTGTTCATCGTCTAACTTAGAGATTTGTAATCTCATTCCGCGATTAACCCCTGCATCAATACCTCTTTGTTCAGTTGCACTCCCGTGCCATACTAACTCTGAATGATCAAACAGAATTTTAGTTTTGCCAGCTAAAAAAACGAAATTCGCGCAGGCTGAAAAGCAGCGTCGAGAAACCAACACATTTAACTCTTCTTTGAGTATCCATTCGGCCATTTCAAGGGCTGCAAGCGAGTTACCGCCTCTACTATCAATGTTGATTGTAGTAACGCGGATGTTATTTTTTTGACGCCTATTTTCGTAAACCTGTTTCAAAGCAGTAAAACCCTCAGTACTGATCATTCCGCGATAAGCAATGTATTCGCTGACTTCTTGGGAGGCTATTCTAAGATCGCCGATTTCAACAACTTCAATACCCTTCCTCTCACTTGAAAAATCGAGCCGGTTGACGCCAATTACGATCAGTAATAACAGTAGAATGAAAATGATAAACGCAGATTTCAACAAGAAACTTAGCATATTTATATCCTTATGAAATCTAAGCCATACTTTTAAAACTGAAAAGATAAAGAAGATAAGCGGCTCACTGATGTAGCACAGGAGCCGTCATTTGTGGGTCAAAGCATAGAAGCTAACTGCTTACCTATGTTATTGAGTTTTTTAACCGTCACTTCATCCGATATTTCGTATTTATCATTTACTAAATTACCCACGTTACCGATAGCCAACTGATCGCCTAATACATTGATACCGATGTTGCTTAGCAACAAACGCACCGGCACTAGAACACGAATGCCGCCAAGTCCGCCAGGAGATGCAGCAATCAATGCAGCAAACTTGCCTTTAAACGCTTCTAATGGCCTCTCACCCTCTTCTTTACGCGATGCCCAATCAATCACGTTCTTAAATAAGGCACTGTAACCACTGTTGTATTCTGGGCTCGCAATTAAAAACGCATCGTGACTCTTCAATAGCTCTTTAAAGGCTTTAGCTTTTGCAGGGATGCCCTGCTCGGCTTCGAGATCTTCTGTGAAAATAGGAATATCAGCATACTCCGACATATCAACCACTGTTACTTCACAACCTGCTGATTTAGCTCCCTCTGCAGCCTTTTTAACAGCGGCAAAATTGAAAGAGTGTTTACGACCTGAACCTGCAAATGCTAATACTTTTTTCATGGGTGTCCTTATTTGAGAACTTATTTAAGAATTTTCTGTCCCGATTATCTTCGTCAAACCGAAGGTTGGGTAGTCAGTTATTTACGCGAGTTTTATTAATGCCGTTCATAATTGCAACTATAGAAAACCATTGCGCGCTTTTTCCACGTCAAAGAATGTCCATTACATGTGCTCGAGGGTTTCGATACCCAGCATTTCTAAACCTGATTTTAAGGTTCTCGCGGTCAGCGCACTAAGCGTTAAACGACTTTGTTTTGTCATCTCATCTACGTCGGCTTTTAACATAGGACTGGCTTCATAGAACTTCATGAATAAACTTGCCAACTCGTACAAATAGGTGCAAAGCAGATGTGGCGTCGCCTCATTACCGACTGCTAATAAGGTATCTTCAAACTGCAGTAACTTCACCGCAAGCGAATGCTCTGAAGCATTCTCAACATTTACCTCAGACTGCTGCGATGCCATATCCACATCGGCTTTACGAAAAATGCTGCGAATACGGGTAAAGGCATACTGCAAATACGGGGCGGTATTGCCCTCGAAGCTCAGCATGGTATCCCAATCAAAAATATAGTCGGTAGTGCGATTTTTACTTAAATCTGCATACTTTACCGCACCAATACCAATCGTAAGGGCAATTTTCGGGTCCTTTGATGCAGGGCTGCCTGGGTTGCGCGTTGCTACTAATTTGCCCGCTCGCTCTTTGGCTTCAGCGAGCAGGTCGGCGAGCTTGATAGTGCCGCCAGTTCTCGTTTTAAACGGTTTACCGTCTTTTCCTAACATCATCCCAAATGGGCAATGTTGATAGCTATGTGCTTCAGGCATATAGCCCGCTTTCCGTGAAACCAGTTCAGTCTGCTTAAAGTGCAGCGCTTGACGAGCATCGGTAAATATTAAGGTGCGGTCTGCCTTTAGTTGCTCACAGCGATATCGAACGGCTGCTAAATCGGTTGTAGCATATAAAAATCCGCCGCCAGATTTTTGAATAATGTATACCGCCGGGTTGCCTTCTTTGTCTGCCATTTCTGGCAAAAATACGACTGTCGCGCCTTGATCCACAACCGCAATCCCGCGAGTCATTAAATCTTCGACCAACACTGGCAAGTCTGGATTGTAAGCACTTTCGCCCATGACATCGTTACGGCTTAGGGATACCTGCAGCTGTTTATAAACTTCTTCGCTGTGAGTAATAGAGATATCAATAAACTGTTCCCATAGTCTTAAACAATCAGGATCTGAGCTTTGTAACCTAACTACGTATTCTCTGGCGCGATCAGCAAAACCCTCTTCGTTATCAAAACGCACTTTTGCGGCCCGATAGAAGTCTTCTAAGTCACTGAGCGCAGCACTTGCTTGGGTTTGATCAAGTTGGTCTGACAAATGTGCTAAGAGCATACCAAACTGCGTGCCCCAATCACCCATATGATTTTGACGGATCACGGTATGTCCTAAAAACTCTAAGACTTTAACTACTGCATCACCAATAATGGTGCTGCGAAGGTGGCCTACGTGCATTTCTTTAGCTAAATTCGGTGAAGAATAATCAACCACAACCCGCCTTGCTGGGGCCAGTTTGATGTTCAGGCGCTCATCAGCACTAGCAGATTGGACCTGCTGGCTCACCCATTTTTTTGAAAGGTGAATATTGATAAAACCCGGGCCGGCAATCTCGCACTTATCGGCGATATCAGAAAGCTCGACGGCTTGTAAAATATCTTCAGCAATATCCCGAGGTTTTTTCTTTAATTGTTTTGCAAGTGCCATTGCGCCATTGAACTGGTACTCACCAAACTCAGGGCGCGTGCTTTTACTAAGAGGAATCGGCGCATTCTCAACGCCTAATGACGCCACTGCTAGTGTAAATCGTTGGGCTAAAATAGCTTGTATTAACATGCGTTACGTCTCTTATTGTTCTCTGGTTGCAGCAAAGGTGATGTCAGGGTAACGCTCTTGCGAAAGCGATAAATTCACCATCGTCGGCGCAATGTAGGTTAAGTTGTCAGCACCATCATATGCAAGATTTTGCTCAGCCTTACGCTTAAACTCATCTACTTTGCGTGCATCACCATATACCCAGCGTGCAGTGGCAACATGAATATGTTCGTATATCGCGTCCACGTTATATTCGCCTTTGAGTCGCGCAACAACAACATCAAACTGCAACACTCCTACCGCCCCCACAATTAGATCGTTATTGGTTAGCGGCCTAAAAACCTGCACCGCGCCCTCTTCCGAGAGTTGGATCAAACCCTTGAGCAATTGCTTTTGTTTCAAAGGGTCTCTTAAACGAATACGCTTGAATAGCTCTGGCGCAAAATTAGGGATGCCGGTAAAACGATAGTCGCCACTGGTAGTAAAGGTATCGCCTATGCGCATCGAGCCATGGTTATGCAATCCGATAATATCCCCTGCGTATGCTTCTTCTAGTAGGGATCTGTCACCGGCCAGAAACGTTAGCGCGTCTGATATCCTCACTTCTTTGCCGATACGCGTATGGCGCATTTTCATGCCTTTTTCGTATTTGCCCGATACAATTCGACAAAAGGCAATACGATCACGATGCTTAGGATCCATATTGGCCTGTATCTTAAATACAAAGCCTGAAAAATCTTTCGATTCGGAATCAACATATTGCTCGGCGTCGGTCATGCGCCCCTGTGGTTTGGGTGCCCACTCAATAAGTCCGTCGAGCATGTGGTCAACTCCAAAGTTGCCGAGAGCGGTTCCAAAGTATACTGGTGTTAATTCACCTTTCAGAAAGGCCTCTAGTTCAAATTCATGTGAGGCGCCTTTTACTAACTCTAACATCTCTCTTAGTTCTTCAGCGTATATGCCAACGGCGGCATCTAATTCTGGATTATCAATTCCTTTAATCACGCGTTTGGCCTGAATGGTATGACCTTGACCACTTTTATACAGGACTGTCTCGTCACGTAAGATATGGTAGATGCCTTTAAATTCTTTGCCCATGCCAATCGGCCATGTGATCGGCGCACATTTGATATTGAGGACATCTTCAACTTCATCAAGCAAGTCAATCGGGTCGCGGGTATCACGATCAAGCTTGTTCATAAACGTGATAATAGGCGTATCGCGCAAGCGCGTCACTTCCATGAGCTTGATGGTTCTGTCTTCTACGCCTTTGGCGGCGTCGATGACCATTAAACATGAGTCAACAGCGGTAAGCGTGCGATAAGTATCCTCTGAAAAGTCTGCGTGACCAGGCGTGTCTAGCAGATTGACTAGATGTTCGCGATAAGGAAACTGCATAACTGATGTAGTTACCGATATGCCTCGCTCTTTTTCCATGTCCATCCAGTCAGACTTAGCGTGTTGCCCCGACTTTTTACCTTTTACGGTTCCGGCTATTTGCAAAGCGTTTCCGAACAACAAGACTTTTTCTGTGATCGTCGTTTTACCCGCATCGGGGTGACTGATGATCGCAAATGTACGGCGTTTATTGATTTCTTCTGTAATTTTGGCACCAGCCATGGGTATGTTCCTACATCGACTGAATTAGCAGTCAATTTTTACAATTAAATGGCCTTCAAGAATAAAAGCACACATGATTTATATAAAACCATGCAGATTCAGGTTTGGGAAGGCTTGAGCGAGCGCGATTGTAGCAAAACCTCGGCACTACTTAAAATGTTTTAAGCTTTAGTGCACAAGATAGCGGAACTACGATATCCTTCTTGTCTGTCTTAGCCGTATACCCAGCCGTTATCGGGGAATTAACATGATAAATATGGACTTTTCTAAGCGATTAGTCATTGAAACTCATTCGCTGCCTTGGATTGCAAGTCCTGCAAAAGGTGTTTGGCGTAAACCTCTTGAGCGAGAGTCAAAAGAATCGGGGCACACCACTAGCGTAGTGAAATACGAAGCGGGCTCACAATTTACTACTCATCAGCATCCATTAGGTGAAGAAATTTTTGTGTTGGAGGGCGTGTTTTCCGACGAAAATGGCGACTACCCCGCCGGCACCTACCTTCGAAACCCGCCCAATAGCGCTCATGCTCCCTTCAGTAAAAAAGGCTGCGTGTTATGGGTAAAACTCAATCAATTTGATCCTCAAGACGCGGCTGAAATTCGCATCAATACTAATACGACCCCATGGTTGCAGGGGCAAGGGCGTCTAGAGGTGATGCCATTGCATCAGTTTCAATACGAGCATGTCGCTCTGGTTAAATGGCCGCAGGGCGAAGTATTTAAACCGCATCAACATTTCGGCGGAGAGGAAATCTTTGTACTGCAAGGCACATTTGAAGATGAGCAGGGTAAATATCCAGCCGGCACGTGGATGCGCAGCCCACATCTTTCTTCTCATCACCCTAGAGTCAACGAGCCAACCGTAATTTTGGTGAAAACAGGACATCTCCATCCTTAACCTATGACGCAAGAAAATATAAACGAAACTGTTCTACCAGGCATTTTAATGGCGTTAGCCGGAACTTTTATGTTCTCCCTTAAGCCTATTTTAATAAAATACGCATATGCTGCGGGGCTGTCTAGTGAGCAGGTAATTACGCTGCGAATGATATTTGCCATGCCTTTTTATCTGGGCGTGGTGTTTTTTTACTGGAGCAAAAATAGCGCAAAGCGCACCAGTTATATTCAACATATTATTCCTGTTGCAGGCTTGGGTGTGCTGGGGTATTTCATAGCGAGCTATTTAGACTTGCTGGGTCTGCAATATATTAGCGCGCAGCTAGAGAGAGTGGTGCTGTTTTGCTTCCCCACTATTGTCGTGCTGATGTCTTACTTTTTCTTTAAAACGAAGCTCCCCAAAAATATCTGGCTACTGCTGGGTATGTCATATGCGGGCATTCTGCTCATATTTGGGCATGACTTAAGCACTCTAGGCCCAGAGGTTGCCAAAGGAACCGCCCTTGTATTTTTAAGTGCCGTGGCATTTGCGATATATGTGCTTTGGAGTAAGCCTATTATTGGTAAAATTGGCAGCCAAATATTTACCAGCTTGGCGATGCTGTCAGCAAGTCTCGCAATCTTTATATTTTTTATGGCCACAGAAGATATCAATAGTTTAATTGTGCCTATCGACGCTTATGCATTAGTTGCAGCGCTGGCATTTTTTTGTACAGTCATTCCGTCTTTGTTGGTGGCTGAGGCTATTCATAAAATTGGACCCGAGCGCACCAGTATCGTGGGTACAAGTGGGCCAGCCATTACCTCTTTGTTCGCGGTAGTGTGGTTAGGAGAATCCTTTACCATTTATCATGGCGCGGGCTTAACGCTGATCATGATAGCGGTGGGGCTGATGATGAAAAAACCAAAAGCGAGCCCAATTATTCCGTAGCGTTATATTTTGTAAGCGTAACCAACGACAACTCAGCCTGCTGAAATCAATAAGCTGTACAAAAGTGCGGCCTCTGCCGTCTGATGATCGTCTATATTAGATGCGCTGGAGTAGTATGCTTTGCGCTTCCCCACTTTTACAAAACCTAAGCTTTCATACAGGCGAATTGCGGGCTGATTGCTTTGCCTAACTTCTAAATGCCATTTTTTGATACCCTTTGCCTTAAGTGAAGCCATTGAAGAGCTAAGTAAAGCCCTAGCAACGCCTTGCTGGCGGTGGGCAGGGTCAACGCAAATATCCTCAAGTTCAGCCTCATCTAAAACATGACTAATTACAATAAAGCCTAGTAACGTTGAATCCTGCAATGCGACTAATGAAAATGGCTTATGCAAAGAGGATTCAAAAAGAGCTTTTGACCAAGGTGATTCTCGGTGGGAACAAAACAAAGCATAGGCGCTATCGAGGTGTTGACGTTGAGGCGCACAAACTGCAATCATTAAAGCTCCACGTCACCTTTAATTTTTTGCCAAATTTGCTGTTTTATCGAGGCGTCATCGGAGGTAATCGTTAGAGGTAAAACAAGTGTTTTAGTAACGGGATCAAACGATATGGGCAATGCATCACTAAACTGGCAGTTGTCTTCATTGATGTTAAGCAAATCTAATAAACCGCCAAACCAAGCCTTGTTGACTATCGCTGGCTTCTCGCCATGCTTACGATACTGTTGATAAATATCAATACCCATAGCGTGTAAAGATGCGATTTGCTGTCTTGCAATACTCATATTGCTGCCCATTTTGCTGTTGCTATCTTTTTGTCAGCAACGTTTTTTGCAAAGAAGTGGCAGGGGTGGAGGGACTCGAACCCCCAACCATCGGTTTTGGAGACCGCTGTTCTACCAATTCGAACTACACCCCTGTCGAACACGTGCATTATAGCGAGCGCCTTAAATAAATAAAGGTTTTATTTTGCCGGCTTTTGGCGCTTTAAGCTTTGATGTTGATTTGCTTGCCACCACAGCTGATGGGTAAAAATCACCATAGGTTGAAGAGTTCGTATGCGTTGCAGTACTTCTTCGCGGTGAAAGTCAGACAGTTCTATATATCGCCTGATCAAAGCATCTGCGTTGTGTTGTTCAAACTGATTGGCAAGAATGCAGGCAAGCACATCAAAAAACCGACAGCTTGTTCCAGCATATTCCCAATCTAAGTATAAGGCCTGCACAGGGCTCACGTGACTCAAGTGTAAATCATTATGACAAAGTACAAAGTCGTCTCCGTAGCGAGCCTCGTATTTACGCCATAGAGTCGTATATTCTTGCGTCTTTTTACGCCATTTTTTATCCGGATCAGACATTGCTTTTAAATAGCGCTGCCAATGCGCGGGTAAGTCAAGAGCAGGACACTGTGCATTCGCCCCATGTATTCTAATTAAACTAGCGGCAAGTGCGTCTATGCAGATGTCTTTGTCGTCATCTTCCATCGATAGTGGCTTATATTCAAGCCATTGTTCGATGTATACGTCCTGTTTGTCAGATAAATGAATAGGGAAAGGCGCTAACTGCAATTGGGCAAGCTGTAGCTGCAGGTCAAAGGTCTTATTGCGATCGATTGGCAGCCATCGGTTGCCGCTAAACTGCTTTACCAAATATTTATGATCATCAATACTCAAGCAATAGTTTTGATTTATCGTGCCGGCTTGAAGGGTCTCGAGCTTAACCTGAGCTCCGCTGCCAACCTGTTTTACGCAATAATCCAATAAGTGATAAAACTGCATGTAAATGGTTAACCCTTGCTATCGTCTAAAAGTGAATCATCAACACACAAATGTTTTGACCAGTTTATATAGCCTCTAATCGCAATGACTATGTAAATTAGCATCAGTAGTGTCGTTAAGTAGAGCCCGTTTGTTATGAATAAGTACATACTTAAGAAGTTGATAATACTCCAATATATCCAAGATTGCAGATACTTATTCACGGTCAAATAGGTCGCTAATAGCGAAAACATAGTGATGCCCGCATCTAAATACAATAAATCGTATCCAAACCACGCTTGAGCAAAGCTTGTGGCTAGTACCGTTACAAGAAGCGTTAAAGCGATGCCGCTGCATATCAATATGTAATGCAGTTTAGGGGGCATTTGCAAGGTCACAAAGCCTTGGTTATTGCTGCGGCGCCAGTGCATAAAGCCTATTACCGCCATGACTAAATAGTAAAGGTTCAGCAGCAGTTGAAACAGCAAAGACACATCCCAAAAGACATAAGCAAACAGCGACGTAGACAAAAGCGCCGCGGGCCAGCACCAAATCGATTCCTCGGCGGCTAACCAAACGTAAGCCACCGATAAGATCACGGCATAAACCTCAAAAAGGCTCTGCTGCTGCCACTGCTCAATTACAATGGCATAGAACTCTGCCACTAATTCAATTCCATATGTGTGCCGTTCAAAAACTTACAAACAAAAATTGCCTGACCCACCTGTTCATGAGTGACTTGCATCTCTTTTTGCAACACCGCCATGACATGCGAGTTATCACCGGCAATCACTGTACTGGTGCTCTCTGTTTTCACATATAAATCTTCATAGTGATTCAAACGCTCGATGAAATCTTTTATTGGTTCAATATAGACTTCGGCCAAGGGATAAAGTGAAATTTCAACCACTAGACGCATGCTAATTCTCCTTTAATACTGATATGCATAGGTAATGCCTAACTGGCGCGGCTGACCAAACTGAAAATAAGGTTCAGCAAAGGCATAGCCGTCACGAGGGTCATTGCTAAATCCGCCAAACCCTCTGGTAAAAATAAGCTCATCGGTGACGTTTTTCACCCAAACGCGAATCAAATGATTATTCTGCTGCCAACTGACATTAGTATTTAACACGATGGTCGATGGCGAGCGTTCATCGTGTCCATCAGAGAAACGAAACTCATCTTTTGCATCCATGTCGACAAACCATGACCAATTATCACTAAGCACAATTTCTGATGACAAATAAACCGTATAGGATGGCGCTTGAGCCTGCTCTTGATTCGGCACAAAGCTGCCGTCAATGCGAGTATAGTTACCAAAGCTCGCGTCAAGATAGCCAATATTTGCCTGCACTTGCCAACGACTGTTGATATCCCACTTTGAGCTCAGCTCAAGGCCTTTGTTAACCCCGGTATCGGTATTTCGAACCGCATCCGCAAAACCAGTGACTACCGAGCCATCTGCCTGCCTGTTTTCAAACACCGCAAAATCGCTTACCTGCGCATCACTGCGACGCATGTAAAAAGCAGTCAACTGATAACTTGCTAGGCTATCCATTAATTGTCCTTTTATGCCTGCCTCAATGTTCCAGTTAAACTCTGGTGCAAATGTTCTGTTATCGCCGGTCAAACGCTGGTCAAAATTGAAACCGCCAGCTTTATAGCCGCGAGATAAACTTGCATACAGCATAGCGTCATCTAGAGCATAATCGAGCGCTACGGAGCCAGCGACTAGGGTATCGTTAATTTGCTCTGCAAAACCATCCGAGTCAGAATAGTCAGCGTCAAAACGCTCTAATCTGCCGGCAAAAGTTGCGCGAAGCTTATCGCTAATATCAAGACCGTATTGTCCATACACCGAAAACGTCTGCGGAGTGAAATCACTCGTGAAATCTTCACTGTTAAAGGTGTATTGACGAAGCAGGTCTTCTTCAGAGTCGGAATATGTAAAACCCACTAGCCACTCTTTATCTTGGTCTGAATGATTAGACAATTTAGCGTCTAAACGCTGTCTGCTGACTTTTCTTAAATAACGGTCAAACGAACTATAGGTTAGGGGATCGAAGGCTGGAAACGTCCAATCTTCATCGTAGGCATAGTCAAAATCACCGTTCAAATGGCTTAAGGTAACTTCTGCCGCTAGCTGGTCGAACTGCTGTTGAAACTTAATACTCGCGGCAAACGCCTCTGTTTTATCAAAACCGGGCTCATCAGATTGAGTGACCTTGTCATTGTCTAGTGAGAATGCATCGTAGCCATTGTCGATATCAAAGTAGTAGAGGTTCATGCCTAAACTTTTGGTATCGCTAAATTCCTTATTCAGAAATAAGGTGGCCGTTGTTTCATCAATATTATTAGTGTTATCCGCATCGAAAAAGGCATTGTAAATATCGCCATCTTCTCGATTTATTTGGCCACTTATTTTTGCTGAAAGTCCATCGCCTAAACTCGCTCCAAACGCTGTACCAATTTGCTGCGCATTTTGCTGGGCCAAACTCGCTGAAAAGCTCGCACTATGAGTTTGTGTAGCTGGGTTGCTTACCAACTTTATTACCCCACCCAGGCTATTAACACCTACGGCTACCGACTGTGGTCCAGACAGCACTTCAACTTGCTGCAGGTCATAGAGAGTAGCTAAGCTTCCTAAACCCGAAATATCGATGTCGTCTAGCAGAATACCAATGGATGGGTTTACCGGCTCTGAGAACTGGCTACGCTCTCCTATTCCGCGTATTTGGATAAACTTCCCGCGACTGGAGCCCGAGGTGAAATTAAGGTTTGGGATGGCAGCAACCAAATCTTGGAGATGGCGCGCTTCTCTGGTCTTAATTAATGCTTCGGAGAGCACAAAATTGCTGCCCGGCAGTTCAGATAGATCGCGATTTGATAAATCGGCGGTGACTTGGATACGTTCAACATCATTTAAAGTGTTAACAGCATCGTCGTCAGCAATTACCTGAGCAAGACTCGGAGCGGCGAAAGCAAAGCATGCTATGTGAATAGCGTATGATAATTTTTTAAGTTTCATGATGGATCTCTTCTAGTTGAAAAGATCCGGTATTACGGCAGGTATTAGGTGAAGTATGTCAACCATTCCTACGCCGGTACTAACCGGATCAGGTAAATAAGGGTTTTCACTGGAATCTCAGCAACACGTTACGGTTGCACCCCTTGGTTACATGTCTGGGCAAGCCCAAGACACCGGCGGTATGTTAACAGTAGCAAATAGATTGTCAATCAATCTGCCGTTTTCTATTCAAGGTTCAGCTGTTTTATTTCGGCTACGGTCTGTGCGTCTAATTTTTCTAAGGTTTTACCGTGGGCAACTGGCAAACGAGTGCTTGGGTCCACCGATACAAAAACAATATCATCCGCAAAGCAAATGGTCTTTTTTGTTGCTTTGTTGCGCACTAAACAACTGATCGTAATTGACGTCGTGCCCACGAGTTTGGTGGCTAAACCAAATTCCACAATATCGCCTTTGGCGGCTGGCGACTCAAAGTTGATTTCGCCAATGTGTTTGGTCACTAAACAGTTAGTGTCTAATTGGCAAATAGCATAAATAGCCGCTTCTTCGTCTATCCACTCTAAGGCCCTACCACCGAACAAAGAATTTGCATAATTGAGGTCTTGAGGCATTACCAATCGTCGTGATAAAAATCGCATATTGATGCTCCTAACATAGTAAGATAAAGACTGATTAATCACGATCATACCCCATATCACACATGAATGATGACTTAAGTGCCGCACAGTTTGCGCAATGGATAAGCACTCGGAACTTACATAGCAAGTCTCGACAGCTTTTGGTTCTAAGTAATACAGCGACAAGTCTTCAAGAGCCCGCGCAAAAACTGTCTAACTTGATTCAAACGTCGCTTCAATCCATTGCGTCACAGTATGCAAAAACCTTATATGTGGGTAATTTTGCAAGTCAGATAAAAGTAGTATTCGACAAAAGCATACCGCTTGAGCTTCTCAAACAAGAGCTTGGAGAGCAGTATAATGCTGTTGTTCTTGATTGCAGAGAAGGATGGCAACCGAATCATATTTATTCGGCCTCAGGTTTAATTGAGGCGCCCGGCCTTTTGGTGATATTAACACCAGCGCCTTCAACTTGGGCGGCATATTACGCCGCTCATAAACTTGTAAGCTTTAGCTATGGGGATGGTCATCAACATAGTTTCTTTGCCGACTATCTTCATCAAATATTTACAGCCAATAAAGGCGTTGCATGGCACAGCGAAGAAAGTTCGGTCTTACCCCTTATTCAAGATAATACCAAGCCCAAATTGCATACACGGTCTGCTGAGATTGCTCTGAGCGATCAACAGCATTCCGCATTGTTAGCCATATCACGTTCATGGGACACTCAAGCTAATAGCTGTCACTTTATCACTGGCGCTCGAGGTCGTGGAAAAACCACCCTATTATCTAAACTATGCGAATATGCTGTTAGTACGCCTTCGCTATCTGGCTTTTCGAAACTCGCTATTTGTGCACCATCTGCAGGCCAGCGAGATATTGTGGCGCGCTACATTTCACTAAGCAACTCCCCTAGCATTGAAGTATTGAGCATTGCACCCGATCAAGCCGAACAACTAAATGCAGCTACACTGTTGCTTATAGATGAGGCTGCCTCAATTGCACCAGAGCTTTTAAACCAATTATGTAATGCCGTTAGTCACGTAATAATAAGTGCGACCACTCAAGGATATGAAGGCAGCGGCAAAGGTTTAATTTACCGTTGGTTACCTAGCCTTCACAAACCAATTGAACAATATGACCTTACTCAGCCTTTCAGATGGGGCAATGATGATGCATTGGAAGCGCTAATAGAAGAAACCTTTCAACCAGAACAGCCAGCAGCAGACGGCCCGATTTCTGCAAACTTTAAATTGGTTTTGTTGAACAAAACAGACTTATTAAAAAATACTGAATTACTAAAAGCCTGTATTGCTTTACTGCAACAAGCACATTATCAATCTACCCCCAACGACATTTTAAGAATCTTAGACGCTCAAGACCATGGACTGTGGGCTTACATTAACACTAGCTCACTAAATCCGGTGGAAAATCTTTATGGCGTAATCTGTACCATTATTGAAGGGGGAGAAAATACCTTTGACGAACCTGCGCTATGTGAAGCCATTGCCACTGGCCAGCGCAGAGTGCAAGGACACATGAGCCTTCAGGCACTGACTATGAGCCTGCACAGAAGCGAAATATTGGCACACAAAACCTGTCGAATTCATAGGATCGCCGTGCGAACTGAAGTTCATCGCAAAGGTATCGGTAGTAGAATGCTAAGGCATCTTTATGAGCAAAAAATCACCATTGATGTAGACGGTTTCTCTAGTTCATTTGGTTTAACTGCTGCTTTACACCATTTTTGGCAAAAAAATGGTTATGAACTCGTAAAATTAGGACATCGCAAGGATACAAGCAGTGGAACCATCACTGGACATTTTTTAGATAAGACCAGCAGATTGTACTCAGAAATATCAGACTCATCCCTTTCCCTCATTCATTTAGACAAATGCTACCTAGTAGCATATGAACCTAGCTTTGATGCTTTTTTTGCTCATCTAGGAATCCCTCTTCATGACGCCTTTTGTAATAAACAGTCTGTGCTTATGTTGGCGCTTAAAAAGCTGAATCTATTTCTGACTAATAAAATTTCATATGCTATGGCAAAACCCGCCATTTATTTCGCAGTATTAGATTCAAAAAATAGCTTGTTAAAGCAAAGCTTCAATAAGCTGCATGAAAAACACTTAACTCAAGGCAATAAGCAAATTTTAGAAAGGAAAATACGAAAAGCATTAATTAATTACTTGAAAGACTCGATGTAAGTGTAGTACTAAACACATTTTTCCCATAAAAAAACCCGCGTAAAGCGGGCTTTTAAAAGATGATTTAAACCTAAGCTACAGTCTAATTCCTCTATTTTTTGCCTTCTCTTGAATATAGGGCATCCAAGCTGTGGCATTTCGTCTAAGCGATGGATCTTTCTTCGCTTCTTCGGCATGCTCATATGCCTTACGGAAATTACCGGCATAAAAATTAGCTTCCATAAGTGAAAAATGAACTTTTCCTTCTTCAGCTATATTTGCATCTAGAGCGGCATTCAATGCTGCAATTGCGCCTTTATAATCTTCCGCAGTCAGCAATAATGCACCTTGCTTACGGAAGTTGTCAGGGTCATTTGTCAGTCTACCCGCTTGCTCATAGTACTTAGCCGCTTCTTTATGCGCTTTGGCCTGATGCAGAGTGTTAGCAAGGTTGGCAACCGAGCTACCATCATCCTCAATCATCCCTGCTTCCATATACTTCTTGTGAAGTTCAGCAGACTTGAATGGAACATCATTCGATGCATATAACTGGATCAACGCTTTATACTCAGATTTTTTGGTCAAAAACCCTTGTTTATAGGCAAGAGCGAAAGTTGATAAGGCAGTGCTGTAGTCTTCAACTAACATGTAGAAGAAACCAAGTTGTGTCCACCAGCTTTTTTCTTCAGGAAACAGTTCAACCAATGTCTCAACAGTTTTAACCGCCGCTGGATAGTTTTTAGTTTCATGATAAGCATTAACTTTCAAAGCATATGGATTTTTATCTGGCTTCTCTGCTAAAGCAATAGCTTTGTCCGCCGCGATAATAACTTTGTCAAACTCTTTTGTCTCTGTGTAGCCTTTTGCAATTTTTGTATAGGTCATTGCATCTTGCTTACAGGTAAACTCCATCCACTTTTCGTACCACTTAATTGCGTTTGCATACTTTTCTTCTTGCAAAGATAAGTCGCCATTCAGCTTCATTAAGTCAGCTTGATCACGATCGTTCAACACATTACGGTTTGCAGCGGCTTCTAAAAGCCTGAGCGCTTCTTCCTCGTTATTCCCGTCCATCGACACTAAAATTTGCCCTAAGAAGCGCTCAACAGAAGCTCTGTCAAAAGGTTCTTTTGGTTCGATGTCGCGGAGTAACGCTACCGCATCGTTTAGACGCTCTTCGTTATATGCTTCGAAAGCTGTTTGAAGTTTCTTACCCGTTCTTTCACCTAGAAGTTGAGTCTTCGGTTGAGAATACCCGGGGCAAAGAATAGGTGCTTCTTGTTGCGCTTGCACGACAGAAGAAGCGGTTCCAATCAGTAATAGAGAACACAGCGCGACAGATTTTTTAAGTTGAATATTTAAATTTCTCATAATCAATTTCCTGCCAAAGTGAAATCAAGTCTTACTTGCAGACCAGGTTGCATCTGCGCAACGCCATCAACCACTTTCGGGCGATACTTCCATTTACGCAACGCACGCTTGGCTTCACGATCAAATACTCGCTTCGGATCAGCGTCTAAGACTTCAACGTCAGTAACACCGCCAAGAGTATCTATTGTAAACGATAATAGCACCCAACCCTCTTTACCGTCGCGAGCTGCGTCTGGCGGATATTTTGGATCTATACGAACGATAGGAGTCGCATCACCGTCTCTCATCATATCGCCAATACCGCCAATGCTCACACCTACGTTTCCAGTATCAACACCAGGAATGTTCAAACTAAATCCATCAGCGTTCGCTTCTGCAGTGTCTGGCTCAACCATTTCTACCTTTGGCGGCTCTTGTGGAGGCGGTGGAGGCGGTGGTGGAGTACGAATACGCGTTTGCGCTTCATCGTCTGGTTTGGCCATTACGATATCAATAACTGGAGGGGGCGGCGGTTTCTCGCCAGGTGAACCCGTGTTTTCGACTAGCTTTGCCATTACTACAAAAAGAGTAAATGCAATACCAGCGCCTAACAATATGGATACTAGGAATCTTACCATCTTATTCGCCTCTCACTGCTACAGCCACGCGATCAATACCTGCAGCCTTCACTTGGTCCATCACCTCAACCACTAAGCCATGTTTCGCTTTTAGGTCTGCTTGAATAAACACAACGTCAGTCGGCTGCTCTAACAATAGTTTTTCGAGGTTAGCGCGAACGGCCTCTAGAGAAATCTGTCTCCGATCCATCCACACATCGCCGTCTTCGGTGATCGCAATAAAGATGTTTGCGTTTTTGTACTGCACCGCAGTCACACCGTCGGGTTTATTAACCTCAATACCTGCTTGTTTAACAAACACGGTTGTTACGATAAAAAAGATCAACATGATAAACACGATATCGAGCATCGGTGTCATATCAATTTGTGCATCTTCATCCGGCTCTCTTACTTTACGTCCCATAACAACCTCTTTTAATGATGTGGCAAACTATCAACCAGCGACTCTTTCAACATCTTCGCTTTAGCCTCAATTCTTGAGCTAAAGAACAATCCTGAAAGTGCTGCAACCATTCCCGCCATTGTTGGGATAGTTGCCATTGATATGCCTGCGGCCATCAATCGTGGGTTACCTGTACCCTGAGTTGACATGGTCTCAAACACACCAATCATCCCAGTTACAGTACCTAGTAATCCTATTAAAGGACACATTGCCACTAAAGTTCTAATAATAATCAAGCGAGCTTGTAAACCATCAGAGGCTTGTGAAATCCATGCATCACGAATTCTATGCGCATACCATGATGTAGTATCTTTCCTCGCTTCCCAATCGGTAATAATTTTCTTTCTTACACCTGGGAAAACAGAAGTTAGATACCAATACCGCTCTATCATTAACGTCCACATTAAGAAGAGCGCGCCGGCAACGAAATACAAAACGTTACCGCCGGCTGCGATGAATTCCCTGACAGATTCCCATAATCCAATCAGGAATAACATATTATGCTTTCTCCGTTTCAGCGTGCTGGGCAATTATGCCAGCAGTCTGCTCATCTAAGATATGAACGATAGACTTCGCACGACCAGCAACAATACTGTGCATTAGGATTAGCGGTAGAGCCGCAATAATACCCTGTGCAGTCGTTACAAGTGCCATTGATATCGAACCAGCCATGATGCGTGGGTCACCCGTACCGAACAATGTAATTTGTTGGAAGGTTGCAATCATACCCAGTACCGTACCCAATAGACCTAGCAGCGGAGCAATGGCAGCAAATATTTTTATGATATTGATGCCGGCTTCTACGCGCGGTAACTCTTTGAGTATGGCTTCGTCTAGCTTCAACTCTAAGTTTTCAGAATCAGCGGTTTTGTTTGCTTGATACACCGTCAATATACGACCAAGAGGATTGCTGTTAGAAGGATTATCAATGTTGTTCAACTGTGCTCTCATTTTTCCGCCAACAGCAGTCAAAGAGACAATTTTATACAAACCAATCAACAAGCCGATGGCCAACATAAAGGTAATGATATAACCAACAATACCACCTGCATGGTAACGCTCCATGAGCGTCGCTTTTTGTTTGAAGAGCTCTAAAATCGCGCCTCGTGAAGGATCCACAAATGTCGCGACAATACCGCTTGTAGCACCAAGTAAGTCTTGCGTAGAAGATACTTGAAAGCTTTCTGGTTGACGCCCTAATGGCTGAACTTTGTTGTCTTCATCATTGAATGATAAGTAACCCGCTTCACCCACAAGGTTAAAGGTACCGATACGGATGACTTCTTGAGTACTAGAACCGCCGTTTAGATCTACAACTTCTGTCGAAAAGCGTGCAACTTTTCCAGATTCAGTCATCTCGGTTTGTAACGCTAACCATAATTGCTCGAGCTCGGTGATGTTTGGAAGGCCTTTTGAATCTTGCGCCATCTCTGCTAGGAAGGTATCGCGACCTGGGTACTGGGCGCTAACGATAGAAGTAGAAATTACACCATATGCATCAGCAGAGGCTTGACGTACTACACCAAACATTTCGCCTAATGTTCCTGAGGCTTGGTCTAGCTCTTCTTCTTTGTCAATCAATGTCTGTTCGTTTACACCGAATTGTCTAGTTAAGCGATCTCCGCGATCTTCTTCCGCTTTTAAGGTTGCTTGAGCAGTTCTAAGAAGCGCTTGTTTATCAGCACGGTCGTCTAAAAACTCACGCTCACGCGCTTCGTTGATACGTTGCTCAGAAACTCTATCTCTTTTAACTTGCTCAAGTAACTGATCTAGTGTTGTTGGTGCCTGTGCATTTGCAAAACCCGCTACCAAAGCAATGGATGCTGCTGCGACAAGTGTCTTTATTGTTGTTTTCATTAACCCTTACTCCGCTGCTTTGATTGGTAATTTGATAAGATCTTCTGGTACTAAGCCCTGCGCCATGCGCACTGCTGTAATAACCGAGTCAAGATACTCACCACCTAGTTCTTCCCATGAACGTGAATCATTGTCCCACGCATAGGCTGCTGATTGATCCAAGGTTAAGGCCATAACTGCTGTGCGACCTAGATTAAAGAAATCAACAGAAATATCCTGCCCACCTACATTGATGGTGCCATCGTAAGATTGGATAGTACGACCGTATTGATTTTCGATTGAGTAAGCGTCTAGTACTAAACGGAACTGCTCAGAAACAGTTACATCTGAACGGGTCATAAGAGTACGAAGTCTTTCGACACGAGCAAGGCGCTCTTCTAAGTTGATTGGCACGTCAAGGTTAATAAACTGCTCTAAGCTGTCTATCATTTTATACATTAACGGAACAATCTTTTGTTTGGTGTCTTCGATTGAGTCTATTTGACGCTGCAAAGAATCGATAGCGCGTTGCTGGTCAGCTACAAGACCGGCAAGATAGTCATTGTATATTTTCAAGTTTTCAGTTTGATCAACGACACCGCGGTATTCAACCAGCAGTTCTTGAGACTGTTCAAACAATCCATTGATTTTTTCTTGTGATTTTGCGGCAGCAACCTGAATTTTACGTTCTTCATTCTGTAAATTTTCAAGTGGGCCTGCGTATGCGACGCTGCCTGCTGACAACGCAAAGGCGCCGATCACACAAGAAGCTATTTGAGTTCTCTTGCTCATTTTGGACATATTCCCAACCGTTTATAGTCTATTAAAATGCTACAAATGACATACCGTCACTGCACTTATTATTATTCAAAGTTTTGCCCCTTTTGCGCAGGGCAATACACAAATACTCACAGGATGTTGCATAAATGTCAAGAAGTGAGAACTCTCTATGCAGAAAAACTTTTATATGAATATCAGTTTTTTGAAATTTACTTAGGTTTTGCTGTACACAATGTCGCAAGCAATAGAGAGTCGAAGGGAATTTTCTTCAAAGGGAACAGTACCATGCCACAACATCGAAGGAAAAAGCACCAATTTTCCTGGGGTAGGTTTGACTTCTTTTAGAGGAGACAATCCTAAACCATTATTTGCCAAATTAGGAACGCCCACTTGAAAATATCCTTGATTATCGACATCAGTTAGATTTGGCAGTGCAATATAACACGCCGAACTTAACCACCCCATTGGGTGTACATGATGATTATGAAAACCACTTTGTTTCAAAGCAACCGACCACGAACCACTAAATTCGGTCTTCTTTTTCTGCCAAAAACCGGGGTACAACTGCGGCAAATGTCCCTTTTGCTCAATATATGCGCGCACTGCTAATTGATATTGAGCCTGAATATGCGCGAGTAAAGGATGGTCGATATCAAAAAGATTACCGCGCGTCTGCGTCCCTTTATGCAGTGTTTGCTCTAAAGGCTGCTCTTTTGAACTGTGAAGTTCGAGTAAATAAATTTTCAATTCGGCTAGGTAAGAGCTTAACGATTGACCTTCTGGTGGCTGAATTTGATATTCAAAAAGATAGTTTTCAAGGCTACCAAAGGGATAACTCAATTGAGGCAGCAAACGCGAGCAGGTGTGCAATAACGCCAATAACAGTTGATCATCTGGATGCACTTTCAACAACTCAGTTATGTGCCTGTATACACCCTCGACAGCACCTGCCTCAAGCAGGTATTCAAGAACATCTAATTTATATTGAAGCTCAAGCGAAGGCTCTCTTAGAGCGATATTGAGTGCGCTTTCATTATAGGTGTAATCTTTCATTTCCCGTTTTATCGCAATATCTGCAACGTCACAATACGGGCTATTTGGAAACAAATGTTGCATCTTTTGTAATATTTCTTGTGCACTTTCACGCTGTTTAATTCGCAAGCGTTTTTGAATGTAATCAAGAAAAACCTCAACGGGAGCATCTGTGTTAGAGGAAATAGCCCTCTCATAAGCTACAAACATATGGCTTGCTTGACCACTTTCCCACATCAAATCACACCAGTTGAGCAAGGTTTCTCTAGCAATAGGATTCATTTGCAACGCTTTAGAATAATACTCTAGCGCAATATTAGAAGCTGATTGATCACTCAGCGCATTCGCATAGTTATGAAAAAAGGCTTCCGATCTATGACCTAACTTTTCGACCTTCTGATAACATTCGATAGCCAATGAAGATTGACCATTTAAGCGGTATGCCAAACCTAAGTCATGAAGTGTCGCAATTTGATTTGGTGAGATGGATATTGAGTTAAGCAATATATCAATCGCTTTTGAATAGTTTTGCTGCTCTTTCGCTAATTTAGCCTCTATCAGCATAAATCTAGGATTACGTGCAAAATATGCTCGTCCCGTTTCTAACACAACACCTACTTCGTTTAAACGCTTGAGATCAAGTAGTAGGGACGAATAGTTAAGATAGGGATCAATATAATCGGGCTTTAGTTTCAAAGACAATTCATATTGGTTTTGGGCGTCACTAAGTTGGCCCATTGCCTTATAAACATTGCCTAGTGAATTCAAAACATGTGCTTGGTTTGGCTCTATATTGAGCGAGCGGTGAAGATAGTTAATAGCTTGTGCGTGGCGTTTTAATCGATGCATTAATGCGCCTAATAATTGCAAAGTTTCATAATTATCACTCTGCAAAACTAAGCTTTGTTTATAACAATTCTCAGCTTCTTCTAAATTACCACTTTGATGATAATGCAGACCTTGCTGCATCCATTTTGCACTATCTCTGTTTAACACCGATAATTTCCCATGCTGCTGGCGGGTCGCCGGGGCGCAGATAAAAAGGTTCGGTACTCAGTATAGAGAGGCCTTGCTTTGACAATTTCTTTGAAATTCTGTCAATGTCGCTTGTTCCTAAGGCTGCGTTATGCATCGACTGCAAACGCTCAATGTTCTCAGCGGCCTGCTTTCGCGCAACATTAATCCAGTCTATAACGGTCTTATGTTCATAACTATTATAGCGAGACAGTAGCGCTTTAATACCGCTATAAAGATGCGCATGATGCCCTTTAGGGACTTTGTGGCAATAATCCGCTAGTACTGGCTCAATTTTCATAAAAAGTTTAACTGCATGCTCTACCTTAAGCTTATCGTCTATACGAAAAGCATTTGCAACACTTTGAGCACGATTTAAGAAATCAGTTCGTTGAACTAAAAGAAGACCGTTAAGATTCTGCTCGGTAACATTATCTACGACACCTCCTCTGATGTGACTCAAAAACACACACTTAGCACCTGTTTTTAACAAACGTGGGACTTGGCAGAAACCTTTATCACCTAAATATTCAATACCGAATTGACTCACTACACCATCAAACTGAGTGTCCTGTAATGTATTATCATTCAAAAATACAGAGTGTGTTTTGACACTTGGCATATCAGCATTCAGACGCTCTAAAGCGTCTTGTGAGATATCGAGAGCATGGGCGTCATAATCCGCAATATTCGATACACAGCGATAAACCGCACCAGCCCCGCTCGCAATATCGAGCACACTAGCACCCTCTCCAAAACCTGTAATATGCTTTTGCCAAAACTGCATCAGGGATGCATGTTTGTTGCCTGTATCATCTGTAAAAACATCAGGCTGCAAATTATCTTGCTGCCAATATTCCAGCCACTTATCCATAATTACCTGACTATAATTTTCATCGAGTTATCATACTTTTTTTCGGACCATTTTCATAATCCAAAAAAAAAGAGAGCCTAAGCTCTCTTTTTTGATTCAGTTAAGTTCTTTCTTAGAAAGAAGCTCTGAAACTTACATAGTAAGTACGACCGAATACATCATAAGTTGCTGGGTAAGTATTAGCTTGTTCATCGTTGTCACCAATTACTGGTGGAGCTTCGTCTAACAAGTTATCAATACCAGCAGTTACGCGATAAGTATCGTTGATGAAATAAGTACCCGCTAGATCAAAGTAGCTAGTACCGTCAATCTTATCAACCGTAAATACAGTGTCTGGATCGTCATCGTTTACTTCGCCAACATAACGCCATAATAGCTGAGCAGTGAAATCATCTGTTCCATAGCTAAATGTTACGCGATGCTTGTACTCTGGAGTAGGTTCACCACAATCTGCACCAAAGTTGCCCGCACATTCAATAGCCGGTTCACCTGGACCAGGGAAGAAGTCAGACGTTTCAGTGTAAGTACCGATATAGTTCACACTTACATCGCCACCCATCATTTCAGTATCGTAGCTTGCAATAAGATCGATACCGCTAAGTTCGATAGATGCGATGTTTTGAGCTGCGCCTTCAACGAAGTCAATTGAACCATCTGAACGACGATTTACCGCATTACAGAATGGACCGCCAACACCGCCACCGACTGCGCCTGCAGTATAACATGTAGCAAGAATGTTGTTAGTACCACCACCAAATGCACCAACTGCATCGTCGATTGAGATATCGAAATAATCGATTGAGAATGTAAACTCTTCAGTCACGTCATAAACGATACCAACTGTAAGCGTTTCGGCCTCTTCTTGCACTAGGTCAGGGTTACCACCACTGATGGTACGAACCTGTCCAGATGCTGGGTTGATAGCAGCAGAAAACACAACATTTGAAGGTACACCAGTTGCTTGACATAATTGACGCAATGCATCAGTTTGGTCTAGGTTACCGTTACCAGCGCATGGATCTGAAGCACCAGGGAAACCTTCGCCACGTGGAGCAAACAATTCACCGATGTTAGGAGCACGTACCGCTGTGTTAAAGCCAGCTCTGAAACGGAATGTTTCAGTTGGCGCCCAAATACCAGCAATCTTGTAAGAATCTACAGAACCAGCAGTTGAGTAGTCTTCTGAACGATAAGCTAAATCAAGTTCTAATAAGTCTGCGAACTCAACGTCACGCAAAATTGGAACTTTCATTTCGATAGACAGACCAGAAACTGTAAATCCACCGGCTAAGCCAGGAGCACCGTTAAAACCAGCGATAGTACCAGCCGCTAAATCCTGTGAAGGTAAGAACTCGAAGCTTTCTTGTCTATGCTCGTAAGCAAGACCAATAGCGATCGGACCACCCGGAAGTTCGAAGTAGTCTGATGAATCACCACCAAGCGTTGCACCAAAGATTTTTTGCTCGAACAATGCAGTTGAAGCAACGGCAGTTTTTAAGAAATCTGCAGCACCTTGTGAAATATTACCTTCACCGAAGATGTTCATTGGCACACAGCCACTTGTTGCACCATTCGCTGATGTATCAGCACAAGATGGATTGCCATTTGCGTCAAGGATAACTTGGCCATTTGCATCAGTAGCTAATAGAAGCGCCTGATTAAAGCGGCCTCTGTTTACGTTACCAAGTTGCGCAGTAGAGTTGTTCACTTTACCTGTTTGGTAGTAAGCATCATAGAACCAAGGAGTATCACCAATATCACCCTTGATACCTACTTGGAACTGGAATGAAGTAAATGCATCTTCAGAACGACGTGGACCAACTTCTTCTAAACGACGACGCACTAATGCACGAGCTTCGTCATCAATACCATCACCATCAGTATCAACACCCAAGCCAATACCGTCAGAAATAATCTGTTGTGCAGCAGGTGTAATAAATGGGCTACCGTCTAAGGTAAAAGTAGACGTTTCAAAAATAGGCGTTGGTGCTAACTGAGAAGGCACTCGGCTGTCAGTAAACATTACACGACCATATAATTCCGAAGTATCTGAAATTTCATATGAACCTAGAGCAGTCGCTTGGTGACGCTCTTGTGGTAACTGAATATAGTTCACAGGTGCATAGTTGTAAAAATCATTTACTTGACCTGAAGAAACGAATGGACGAACGCCACCGTCTTGGCCGAATATAATACCACCGTTACCAGAAAACGAGTTAAAGCCACCGTTGAAGATTGCTGTTGCTGGAACACCAGAAGAACCACCTGGCTCCAAGCCGCCATCACCATCATCAAACAATGCGGTTGCAGCAAAGTCACGATCACCTTGGAAAAGGTCTGAGCGGTCAGTGTAAGCAAGGTTGAATACTACGTTACCTTTACCGTCAGCGAAGTTACCACCAACTGTAAAATCAGCGTTGAATATTTCAGCATCGCCTTCTTCTGTAGTTTCGTAACCAGTTTGAACTTCAACGCCTTCGAAATCGTCTTTAAGGATGAAGTTAACAACACCAGCAACCGCGTCAGAACCGTATACTGCCGAAGCACCACCAGTTAAAACTTCAACGCTTTTGATAAGAGCTGTAGGAATTGAGTTAATGTCAACTGCGCCGCCAGCAGTAGTAGGAACTGCGCGCGTACCGTTGATTAGAACTAGTGTTCTGTTTGTGCCTAGGCCACGTAAGTCTACAGTAGCTGTACCGTTACCTGGGTTGTTAGACGTTCTGTCTAAACCAGGAACAACTTGTGGCAAGGTGTTAAGTAGTTGTTCAGTGTTCACAGTAGCGGTTAATTCAAACTGCTCTTGACCAACAACCGCGATAGGCGCTGCTGATGCAAACTCTGCTTGACGTAAACGTGAACCTGTTACTTGGATTTTTTCAACTGACTCTTCTGTTGCGCCACTCTCTTGAGCAAGTGCAGAACCAGTGAAACCTATTGTAGATGCCGCGCCGAAGGCGCAAGCAATCTTAACTGCTTTCGCTAATTTAGTATTTGTAAACATTCATGTCTCCCTAGACATTATAATTTTTATCAATTATTTATTGATTTTATGTCATGAGCTTTCGCCCAGTCGCCATACTATATACGGTATTGCAAGCATTGGTCAACATACTGTCGCTATATAAACCAGTGTTTTTTGTCAACACGTGTCAGTAGCTGTAATAAAAAGTTACAAATAGTCGGCGCTTGCCGATAAATGGAAGGGTAAAAGCATTTATCGCTATGTTAAGGAAATATAAAGTGAAATTAGACGATGACATACATAATTACTACGAACATTTAGTCTTAGAAAAGCTCATAACGCTAGAATTAGGTAAAACAAAAAGCGATGATTATTTAGCAGATTTATCTTGCTTAGTTCTTAACCAACTGCCGCCAAGATACATAAGGCATGAAGTCGATATGGCCTTTTACTTGCCAGGGTCGGAGCGCCAACAAATGGAAATGAATGTTATTCAAGCGATCCGTTCAGCTGTTGACTATCTTGACGCGCACCCTAAAAAGGCCATGTGAGTCTATTATCTAAGCTAGTAATGCAAAGGAACACGCAGCTAAACAAGCGCGTATAATGTGCAAATATCGAAAGGAATTAGGTGGCAAACCCCAGCCGCTTCCCGGCACATGAGTCCCTTAGTGTGGCTGCTCCCTTCCGGGCCTGACCAGGTTCCTAAGTTATCATTGCGGGAGAACCAGGGTTCACCATAGAAACGAATTAGCAAATCTCGCAAAAGGAGATTCTAAACACGCGACGCGCATTATGACGATTTGTGCATAGCCTTGCAAGCGTCGGCAGCTTAGTGTCTGAACTTTTCTTCTGCTATTTGATTTGCAACCTGCTCAGTTGGCTTATTTAACTGGCGTGACCGAGTTAATATTTGTGTGACAGTTTCGCCTATCTGTTCTAATTGGCTGCGCATTTTTTCAGCGGTGCTTTCGTTTCGCTGATGAAATATATCGATAATGCCACCTGCGTTAATAACATAATCAGGAACATAAATAATGCCGCGCTCACATAATTGCTCACCCATATCCTTTGACACCAACTGATTGTTGGCAGCACCCGCAATAATCCCAGCGCTGATCTCAGGTAAGCTGTGCGCATTAATAGCACCGCCCATCGCACAAGGCGCAAAAACGTCTGCAACGACCTTATGAATATCCAAGGGATCAACAACTTGAGCACCAAACTCTTGTCGAGCGGCTTCCACACCATCACTGAAAATATCAGCCACTATAAGTTTAGCTCCTGCATTGTGCAGATGTCTTGCAAGACGCAAACCGACATGACCCAGTCCCTGAATTGCAATTTTTTTGCCCTGCAAGTCGGAACCTGTAGCGAATTTAACCGCGGCTTTTATTCCGACAAATACTCCATATGCCGTTGAAGGCGCAGGATTGCCATCAGCAGGACTGCCATCATATGCAAATTTTGCTGAGGTTCCCGCCACATGATGACTCTGTGTTGCCATATATTGCAGATCTTGTACTGATATTCCTGAATCTTCAGCAATCACATATTGCCCTTTGAAGGTATCAACCGCCCTGCCCATTGCATACATAAGCTCTTGAGTTTTATCTTGCCTTGAATTGCCAATGATTACGGCTTTGCCTCCTCCTTGGGGCAGACCAGCGATGGCTGCTTTGTAGGTCATACCTTTTGCCAGTCGCAGTACATCGGTTAGTGCGTCCTGGGAGTTTGCATACGGCCACATTCTGCAGCCGCCTAAACTTGCGCCAAGTTGGGTGTTATGCACTGCGATAATGGCATCTAAGCCAGAAATCGGGTCGTGAAAAAATGAAACCTGTTCATGCTCGTCGAAATCTGGATGCTCAAACACTGACATGCTGCCGCCTTTAAAGTAGGACTGTTTAGACTAAACTGTCGAGCATGTTATATGATATGGACGAGGACGTGTATTGCAATAACACCTGATTAACGAAATTAAATGTTAAATATATGTTTTTATTACTTCGCCTTTCTAGGATATACATCCTATAATATAGACCAATTTAAAAATCATAGTTTCTTAGTATCAAGCCATTTGGTGATCGAGAGCCTTTTATCTAGTGATGATTAATAGCATATGAAGTTAGACAAATTTGATCGGGAAATTTTGCGAGTCATGCAAAGAGATGCCACTGTCTCAATGGCAGAGCTCTCGCAATATGTTGGACTATCTCACACACCCTGCTGGCGACGGGTAAAGCGGATGGAAGCTGACGGAATTATTCGTCAAAAAGTTACCCTGCTCGATGCTAAAAAACTGAATTTGGGTGTATCGGTGTTTATTTATGTCACCCTGAAAAATCATGACGGTGACTCATTGACAAAATTTGAAACTGCCGTTCAAGATATCGATGAAATTATTGAGTGCCACACTACCAGTGGCGACAAAGATTATTTGCTAAAAGTGATTGTTCGCAGCATTGAAGAATATGAAATTCTGCTAAAAACTAAGCTCACAAGTCTCCCGTTGGTAGACCATTTAAGCTCAACCTTTGCCTTAAAGCAGGTAAAAATAACTACTGCGTTACCTATTTAAGCAGTCTCTTAATACTAAGTCGCGTCACTTTGATTTTCCGGCGAGGCATTTTGAAATGCCTCAAGCGCCAAGCAGTTATTATATATCTTTTGAATCATTGGAAAAGCCGACATATCAACACCAAACCTCTGTGCATTGTAAACTTGCGGCACAATACAAATATCGGCCAGCGACACTTGATAACCGTAGGCAAACTTTCCTGCCCTAGTTTTAATTTTAGCCGATAATGCTTTAAAACCCTCGGTAACCCAATAGTCCACCCACTGCTTGACCTGTTCATCACTGGCGTGATGATCAAGCTTTATTTTATTCAAAACTCGAAGATTGGTCACTGGCTGAATATCGCAAGCTATATCCTGTGCCAGCATACGCACTCTAGCTCTGTCTTGAGCATGTTTGGGAAGTAACTGAATATGCTCCGGATACTGCTCGTCTAAATACTCGATAATCGCCAGCGACTGGCTTAAGGTAATATCTGCATTGTCATCAACAAATGTCGGCACAAGTTTGCTCGGATTTAGGCGTTGATACTCTTCGCTTTTTTGCTCACCGCCATTATTAACTAAATGAACAGGGATATATTCATAGTCTAATTGTTTTAGGTTAAGCGCAATGCGTACTCTGTAGCTTGCAGATGAACGCCAATACCCGTATAACTTTAAGCTCATGTCACTTCTCGATTTGTGTATGCCCAATACCAGTCTAGTACTTTACTGTGCTTTTGTTAATACCATATTCACGCAGCTTGTTTGCGATAGCGGTGTGGCTTAAGCCCAGCTTTCTGGCCAGTTGTCGCGTACTTGGATAAGACGGATACAAGCGTTTGAGCATATCTCGTTCAAACTTTTTAACTTCTTGCTCTAAGGTGCCGTCAAAGTTTTCGTCTATATATGTAACGGTCGCACTGCACGAAGGAACTTGTATTGCTTCTTTTGTAATTTCTTTGCCATCAATCAAAGAAATGGCTCGGTAAAGGGCGTTCTTTAACTGCCTAATATTTCCAGGCCACGGATAGCCCTGTAGATACTCAACGCAGGACTTACTTAGTTTAGGCACCTGTATCCCAAGCTTTTTGCTATGTTGCAGCAAAATTCTATTGGCCAATGACACGATATCAGCCTTACGCTCTCTAATCGGCGGCACAACTAACGACAAAACATTCAAACGATAATACAAATCTTCTCTAAACGTACCGTCTTCCACGCAGTCTGCAAGCTCTTTGCATGTTGTACAAATGATTCTGCAGTCGATGCTCTTTACTCTGCTATCACCGACCTGATGATAGGTGCCATATTCAAGTACTCTAAGCAACTTAGCCTGCAGTTGGGCAGACATTTCACTCACTTCATCTAGCAATAAAGTACCACCAGAGGCTTGCTCGAAAAGCCCCATTTTGCCTTCTTGTTGATTAAAACCGCCAGACGCATAGCCAAACAGCTCAGTTTCAGCAACATCATCTGGTAATGACGCACAGTTAAGAGTCACGAACTCTCCCATGCTTCTTCGACTGCTATCATGGCAGGCTTTTGCAATTTGCTCTTTGCCCGTGCCGGTTTCACCCGTAATCAGCATATTGCCGTCGAGCTCAGACATTCGTTTTGCCTCACGTACCACTTTTTTCATTGCCGTAGAGTTTGCATCAAAGGCATCAAAACTATTGCTGGCGCTGCGATGAAACACCGTTAACTGTTGCCCAAGACGAACCTCTGATTTAAGCATTACAACTGCCCCCGCAAGTATTGCTTTATCTGAATCAGGTACGTCAACCGGCAACAAATCTGCAATGTAGTCTTGCTCCAGAAATTTCACACGTTGGGTTTGTGCATAAATTTCCTTGCCCTCTAGCCACTTTGTAAAATTAAAACCGTCGAGTACGTCATCAATGTGTAAATTGATAATTTCTTCTCGCGGCAGCTCTAGGCCACTTATCACAGCGTCATTGAAAAGAATGATTTTGCCTTGAGTGTTTATTGAAAACACGGGGTCGGGCAATGTCTGAAGGAGTGCCCGAAGTTGATTTCGTTCCAGTTGAATAGGCATAAATGGCGTTGTTTTGACATCAGTTATGCCGTCAACTCTACGCAATTTCTGCATTAACACCTGAAAATCAGTAAATTCTATCGTCGGGAAATCAAGATATATCTTACCCAAAGCGTCAATTTCGATACCTCGTAAATCGATATGATAGTCGCTTAATATGTCGAGTACATCTTGAGTAATCCCCAAACGGTCTTCACAATTTATCTCTAAACGCATAACCTTCTTACTCCTAGGACTCGCAAATTTGAGGGACCCTCGTTGCCTCTAGGTCACCGTTGTAAACATATATTTACCTGTATAGCATTAAGTACGCGACTGGAAATGGCTAGATCACCGTTTGAAGGCTGAATAATATGACATTTTTGTAATGTTTGAATAAGCGTAAAGGCATTTGTTTGGAGCCTTTACGCTTGTGTTTCAGAGCCGACGGTTTAACTGGCTTGTTTTAACTTTGGTGGGAACATGGGTTCGTATAAACCCAAAGCTTTTGCTTGTTCGACCAATGCCATTACATCAAGCTCAGCAAGATCGAATAGACCATTAAAGTGATTGAGTATGAAATATACCGGCTGCATAATGTCGATGCGATAAGGGGTTCTAAGTACATCCAAAGCCTGTAAAGGCTTATGAACCGGTATTCCACTCTCTAGAGCATATAAGGTTTCGCCAGGGGAAGATAAAATACCCCCCCCATAAATTCTTAGCCCTTCATCAGTTTGAACCAAACCAAATTCGACCGTAAACCAATAAAGGCGAGCCAAAAACCCGCGGTCTTCTTTATTTGCCGCCAATCCTAACTGGCCATATGTGTGCGTAAAATGGGCAAAAGCCGGATTCGTCAATAAAGGGCAATGACCGAATATTTCATGAAACACATCCGGCTCTTGCAGGTAATCAAACTCTTCTTCACTACGAATGAATGTGGCAACTGGAAATCGCTTATTTGCTAATAGCGTAAAAAACTCTGTGAAATTGATCAGGGCTGGAACCGCTGCAGTCGTCCATCCTGTGGTTTCCATCAATATTTTATCAATATCGGGCAACTGCGGGATAGTATCAGAGGGCATATTCAATAATTTAAGACCCTGCATATATTGGCTGCAGGCACGGTTATTCAAAAGGCCAATTTGTCGCTCGTATAATCGCGCCCATCTATCGTTCTCTTCATCACTCCACTGAATATAACCGGTTTCATTTATGCTTTTTGAAACATATTTCGTTTGCTTTGACATACAACTCTAACGCTAAAATTAAACACGTCTTCATGTTAATCAAAAAGGGAATTTAAAGAGAGATCTCGCAACCCAATTGAAGTGGTAAGACCATTACCTTTTGTATTCTAATTTTTACAAAACTTCTCTATAACGCTTTAGAAATAATAAAATTTTGAGAGTACATCTTAAAAGCTAGCCATTTATTAAAGGCAAACAGAAAGGAGAATGCTCAGAAAGAGCTGTTTATTTCGTCAATCGTAAATTTGTTCAACATTTAGGTTTCTTTAGAAATAATATATTCAAAATCAAACACTAGTCGAAAAGAGCTCTAATAAACAACCATTACCTTATTAGTGACCAAAAAAACTATGAAGCACAACTTCTGCCTATGTTAGATAAAATAAACAAACACAGGTCAACTTAAATAGGAGTTTGTGCCTCATAAACGGGAACGTTAATTTTTACAAGCGGTTAAGTTCGCGATTCAGTTGAAATTCTTTGCTAGTGACATAGCTTTCCAACTTACGTAGACGATTTTCGCTGCGATTAAAACGTTGTTGAATGTTAACAAATGCCTGTTTCGGCGGCATTCCTGCTTGCCATACTTTAGACTTAACACAGACTTTTTCAGTGCTGCTGGCATTTCTATAGCCTTTGCCCGAGAATGCATGACCGTCTGTCCCTGATGCCGTAAACCCGCTTGCAGAGTCTTCTGCAGGTTTTTTGTCAAGTATCAACCAAGCCGCAATGTAACATACAAAAATAAAGGTACCTGTTGTTAGCAAAAACGCGGTGATGGTAACGATTCTGACCAGCCATACTTCAACTGAAAAGTAATCTGCTATTCCAGCACAGACGCCAGCAACCTTTCCTCGTGTAGGGTCTCTGTACAAGGTCTTTGACTTAATCATGCGCGCTCTCTCCAGCTAGGTGATTCTGAGTCTAAAATCGCTTCTAAGGTTTTAATACGCTCAGACATCTGCTCTTCTTTCGTTGCTAAATCTTGCAAAGTCGCGACCTCTGTTGAGGTTAAACCCTGGCTTACCTGTTTCTTGCTGCGATAGTGCAATATCAGCCAGATTGGAGCGACAATTAACATAAAGAGTATCAGCGACGTTCCACTTAGTATTACGAACATCTCTCCCATTATATTTCTCCCTTATATCGTTTAAATCGAAAGCGAGCTTTCAACTAAATTACCAATTAGTATGAAAGCTCAATAGTTTTGACTCAAGCTTACGCTTTTTTAGTCTTCGCTTTTACTTCCGTCACGCTTGCTGTTTTCGTATTTTTGCCCTGCATTTTTTGTTTTAATGCGGCTAGCTCGTCCTCAATTTTGCCATCTGCTTCGAGGCTGGCAAATTCATCCCTTAACGAATGTTTGCCGATATCGTAGGCTTCAACTTGAGACTCTAAATCGTCAATTTTACGCTCAAACTGTTCAAATTTGCCCATAGCAGCATCGACAGTGCCTGAGTCCAGGCGCTTTTTCACCTGCAGTCTAGAGTTTACTGTGTTTTGACGCATGATAATGGTTTTTTGACGACTTTTCGCGTCGGCTAACTTGTCTTGTAGCTGACCGGTTTCACTTTGCAACTTGGTTAATTCATCTTCGATGATTTGTAACTCTTTACCAAGTGTTTGTGCAGCATCAGCGGCTTTTGATTTCTCTTGAAGAGCAGCTCTTGCTAAATCGTCACGATCTTTTGAAAGTGCTAATTCTGCTTTAGACTGCCAGTTATCAGATTCGTCTAATAACTTGTTAATTTGATGTGACACGTCTTTTTTCGCGGCGATAGTTTTTGCAGATGCGCTGCGCACTTCGACTAATGTGTCTTCCATTTCTTGGATAATTAAGCGAACCATTTTTTCAGGATCTTCTGCTTTATCTAAGATCGCATTGATATTTGAGTTGATAATATCGGTAAAACGTGAAAATACACCCATGGTATGTTACCTCTTAGTTTATAAATAAAATCGATTAGTAAGAATTACTTAATTCAATTCGTTAGTTCTTACCCAAGTATATTCAATTAACCTGCCAACTTAGCAAAACCAAATAAGTACATGTTTTTTATGATATTTATATTTATTTAAAAAGCTTTGGGCATTCACCTACTAATAAAGTACACTACTATTTAGTCGATTTGACTAACTAATAAGGGATCTCTCGTGGCTGTATTTACCAAAACCGATAATCTTATCGGTGAAGCAAATTCCTTCCTAGAAGTACTTGAGCAAATATCCCAAGTTGCCCCACTTGATAAACCTGTTTTAGTTATAGGCGAACGTGGCACAGGAAAAGAGCTAGTGGCAGCTCGATTACACTACCTATCAAAACGTTGGGACCAAAATTACGTAAAATTGAACTGCGCCGCGCTCAACGATAGTTTATTAGAGAGTGAGCTGTTTGGTTATGAAGCTGGCGCATTCACTGGCGCGAGTAAACGGCGTGAAGGTCGTTTTGAATATGCCCATCAAGGTACCATGTTTTTAGATGAGTTAGCCAATACCTCTGCCTTGGTGCAAGAAAAGCTCCTAAGGGTAATAGAGTATGGAGAATTCGAACGCGTCGGTGGCACCCGCACGGTCAAAGTCGACGTACGATTAATTGCTGCCACCAATGAAGATTTACCCACCTTAGCTGAACACGGAGAGTTTAGAGCAGACCTTTTAGACCGGCTTGCTTTTGATGTAGTAACCATTCCACCATTAAGAGAGCGCAGAGAAGACATCATGATGCTAGCTGAACACTTTGCCATTAATATGGCAAGGGAGCTCAAAATGGAGTTATTTAGCGGGTTTAGTAAGCGTGCCAAAGAAATACTGCTTGACCATCACTGGCCAGGCAACATACGAGAACTTAAGAACGTGGTAGAACGCTCAGTTTACCGAAACTCGCCTCACTTGCCTGTGCACGACATTACCATTGACCCCTTCGAATCGAAGTTTAGGCCTCAAGGCAGAACGAAAGCACCGACTGCACTATCTCATCCACCACCCACGCCGGTCGCAGTTAACAGTAGTTCTGCAGACGAAATCGTCGCTTCTACTAATCCTCAAAAACCGTCTGCGCTGGTAAAACCTGCTCTTACGTTCCCCTTAGATTTGAAGCAAGTTTCACAGGACTTTGAGGTGGACATGATTAAGCAGGCCTTGAAAGAATCGCAATTTAATCAGAAAAAGACTGCAGAAAAACTGTCGTTAACCTATCATCAGTTAAGAGGATATCTCAAGAAGTACAATTTACTTGAAAATAGTGACGCAGACTAATGCAACATAGTGCTTTTTTACCCCCCAAACTAATATGCTTAGCAATGGTAAGCGTGCTAATGTTTGGCTGTGGAAAAAAGCAACGTCATGATGTCGACGCTATTACCTTTTGTTCTGAAAGTAACCCAGGTTCATTTAATCCGCAGCTCGATACATCTAGCACCACTGCAGATGCATCTGCCCATCAGATTTATGACCGCCTACTAGAATTCAATCCAACCAATGGCTTAATCGAGCCGGGTCTCGCTAGTAGTTGGTTGGTCAGTGAAGATGGTCTCACTTATACCTTTCAACTGCGCCAAGGCGTTGCCTTTCATAGCACGAACTATTTTACACCAATGCGGACCCTAAACGCTGATGATGTATTGTTTAGTATTAATCGTTGGCGAGATGCTAATCATCCCTATCACGATGTAAACGGAGGCAGCTATCCCTATTTTGATAGCTTGCGTTTGGATCAACGTTTAAAAAGCGTCGAGCGGATAAACGGGTATCGCGTAGAAATCACCTTGTTTACGCCAGACAGTTCATTTTTGGCTAACTTGGCTACCGATTTTGCCGTCATATTATCCGCAGAATATGCCTCAAAATTGATGGACATAGGTCGCCCTGCAGATTTAGATCGTTTGCCTATTGGCACCGGTCCTTATAAATTCAGAGAGTTTCGACAAAACCAATATATTCGTTTTGAGCGCCACACCGACTATTTTCTGCCTACCTCGGGTCCACAGCATCTGATGTTTGATATCACTGCTAAAAGCAGTTTACGTATGGCCAAACTGATCACTGGCGAATGCGATGCTGTCGCGTTTCCATCACAAAGTGACTTAAGCGTTATAGAAGAGCGGACCGATTTAACCCTCTTAGAAAAACCCGGCCTGAATATCGGATTTTGGGCGTTCAATACCAGCAAAGCACCATTTGATAACCCTAAAGTACGTCAAGCCTTGGCATTAGCCGTAGATAAAACATCCTTGCTTGATGCCGTCTATTTAGGCCAAGCAACACGCGCTAAAAGCCTGGTGCCCTCTGCTTCTTGGGCCTATCAATCGAATGCTAAAGAATATGGGTACAATCCGGTAAGAGCGCGAGAGTTATTAGATGAAGCAGGCGTCCCTTATAATTTCGCGATGAATGTTTGGGCGATGCCAGTGCAGCGGGCATATAACCCAAACGCTTTAAAAATGGCTCAGTTGATAAAAAGTTATTTGTCTGACGTTGGGGTTACGGTCAATATCGTGAGCTATGATTGGAATATTTTTAGGGAAAACTTGCGACTGGGTATGCATGATAGCGTGCTCATTGGTTGGAATGCAGACAATGGTGACCCAGATAATTTTTATCGCCCGCTGTTAACTTGCTCGGCCATCCCTTCAGGAACCAATCGAGCCATGTGGTGCAACCCACAGTATGACGCCTTGGTTGACCAAGCCTTATTAACCGACGATTTTGATAAGCGAACAGCCCTGTATCATCAAGCAAATGAACTGATTTTTGAGCAAATGCCATTGGTGCCTATCGCCCATGCACTGCAGTATCAAGCAGTACGCAGCGATATTTACAACCTTAAAATAAATCCATTCGGCGGTATCCGCTTTGACGATGTGGAGCGTATTAAGTGATTAAGCTCTTTATTCGCTACCTCAATCTGATTGTGATCACCATATTCACACTGATATTTTTGTCGTTTTTATTGCCCTTTATGTTTCCCGGCGATTTGTTGAGCAATATCTCTGGAATTGTTCCGCAAACTAATGAACAAAGGCTTGCTCTTGAACACGCCTACAAACTTGACCAATCCATTTTTCATCAGTTTGGCTTCTATATTGAAAGTTTGCTCAATGGCAATTGGGGCGTCAGCTTGGCCGATCAGGCAACGCTATATAATGAAGTCCGTATTGCTTTTCCAGCGACCTTAGAATTAGTTTGCTATGCGCTTGTAGTATCTATCGTCATTGGTATCCCTGTTGGGTTTATGAGTGGTTTAAAGAATCACAATCCGATCGATTTTTCAGTCGTGACCTTTTCGATGGTGGGTTATTCGTTCCCAGTATTTTGGCTGGCGCTAATATTTATCACCATTTTTTGTCTCCAGCTAGAATGGCTTCCCATATCCGGACGCGTAGACTTGTTATTTGATATTCCTGTTGATACTGGTTTTTTAATTATCGACATTGCTCGCTCAAGTATCGAAAATAAACATCAAGCCTATATGGACGCGTTACAGCACTCAATTTTGCCAACTGCATCGGTAGCCATAGTCACCACTGCCTTATTTGTGCGCTTTACTCGCCGAAGCATCATGGATGTAATGAACAAAGATTATATTGTTGCCGCGAAATCCCGCGGCTTTACTCAGAGCCAAATCTTTTTCAAACACGGTTTGAAAAATGCGCTGTTGCCCATCTTGCCTATTTTGGCCCTGCAAATATCGACCTTAATTACAAATGTAATGATTATCGAAACGATTTTTTCGTGGCCGGGGATCGGCCGATGGCTTATTCAAGCAATTTATCAACAAGATTACCCGGCTATCAGAATTGGCATGTTAGTAGTTTCACTGTTCGTTATGTCAATGACAATAACTATTGAGTTTATTACCCGTGCTATAGACCCTGCACGTGAGCGAGCTGAAAGTGCAGCGCTTTAATCTTTATCAAGAAGAATATCACCCCTCGCCTTTGGTCAATATCTGGTTAGAATTCAGGCGCAGTCATATTGCACTAAGCGGATTTGTGCTGTTAGTGTTGTTTTTAATTATTACGGTATTTGCTCCGCTGCTGGCGCCATACTCTCCAGAGTTACAAAATACCAATGCTATTTTATTGCCGCCAAGTTGGGAGCCGAACGGCACGATCGCTCACCTTCTGGGCACCGACGGACTCGGGCGAGATGTATTTTCAAGGCTTTTATATGCTTGCCGAACCACGTTTGGCAGTAGCTTAGTGATTGTTGCTATTTCGGTGTTCATTGGAGTAGGCGTGGGAGCTTTAGCCGGGGTTTTAAGCGGCTTGCGCTCGAGTATTGTGAATCATCTATTTGATTCTATTATGTCAATTCCGACCTTGCTCATTGCTATAGTCATGGTAGCTATTTTAGGCACCGGTTTGTTTAATGCAATGATGGCCATAACATTGGCATTGATCCCACAATTTGTGCATCAAACCCGAACTTATGTGCGCAATGAACTGCAAAAGGACTATGTTTTACTAGACCGGTTGGATGGCGCATCTTCACGTCGAATTTTTATATTTTCAATATTGCCGGGCATGGTTGAACTCATCGTTGTGCAAGCCACAATCGCTTTATCGGTGGCGATTATCGACATTTCAGCATTAGGCTTTTTAAGTTTAGGGGCGCAAGAGCCCACCATTGAGTTAGGTGCAAGCTTATCATTGGCCCTAGATGTTGCATACGTAGCACCTTGGTTAATTATTTTACCGGGCATGTGTATATTTTTGATGATTTTGAGCATCAATGTGGTTGGTGAGGGTTTACGCTCAGCCCTCAGAAATAGGCTGCATCACTAATGGCATTATTGGAAATAAAAAACCTGACACTGTTTATTGATACCGGAAACGCCACGGTTAAAGCCCTAGAAAAAGTCAATTTGGTACTCAATGAAGGTGAAATATTAGCTTTGGTCGGTGAGTCTGGTTCAGGCAAAAGCCTCATTGTTAGGTGCATAATTGGTGCCATTCCCGATTATTGGTCGATTAAAGCTGACCGCATTACTTATGCAGGGCAAGACCTTTTAAACATGTCTTACGAACAACGTAGACAAATTATGCGCAGAGAAATTGCGGTGGTATTTCAGGAGCCAACTTCGTCCCTAGACCCTTCGGTTACTATTGGTGAGCAGCTCGAAGAGAGCATACCGGATGAGCTCATTAGCAAGGGGTGGTTCTGGCAAAAAAATAAGCAGCGCCGGCAAATTGCCATTAGCTTAATTCACAAAATTGGCATTAAAGAACATCAAAAGTACCTCTCAGCATATCCACATGAAATCCCAAAGGACGTCAGTCAGAAAATCATGATTGCTATGGCGCTGGCGTCGGAGCCAAAGATATTAATTGCCGATGACTCTACTCGCGGTATGGAAAGCACGACTAAAATACAAATATTGAGGCTGTTGCTAAAACTTAACAAAACTAAAAACTTGGCAATACTGTTTGTTAGCCATGACCTTTTAGCCATTACCAGCGTGGCGCACTCCATGACCGTGTTGTATTGTGGGCAAACCGTCGAGTCAGGGCGGGTTAAATCCTTACTGAAAAGACCCCTGCATCCTTACACTAAGGCTCTACTAGACAGTGCGCCGAGTTTTCAGGTGTCTTTACCCACTAAATCACCACTGGTCGCGCTAGAGGGCACGATACCGACCTTGCAACATTTACCGGCTGGTTGCCGTTTGGGTCCGCGTTGCCCAAATGCTCGGAAAGAATGCGTTCAAGTTCCAGCGCCAAGGGCCATTCAAGATCATACCTACAGCTGTCATTTTCCGCTGCATCTCCCTGAGAAGCTTTCTCACCAAGCGCAACGCATATCAAAAGGCATTGGCGGCGATGAATAAAATACTCTCTGTAAACAATATAGAATACACGCACACCATAAAAAGCGGATTATTTGGCTCGTTGCAAAGCTTTCAGTTAGGGCCAATTAGTTTTGATATGCACGAGGGCGAAACCATTGCGATCATCGGCAACAATGGCTCAGGTAAAAGCATGTTAGCCAAAGCATTGGTGGGCGCGGTGCCCTTAAGCTCTGGCACAATCGATTTATATAACAGTGAAGCAAGTGATCAGGCAGTGCAAACGAAAATCCGCACTCGTGGTCAAGATATTCGCTTAATCTTGCAGCATAACGCTGACGCTTTGAACCCGTCGCTTTCAATTGGCAGTATACTCACTCAAACTTTAAGCTTAAATACAGATTTTGGGGAAGCCCAAAAGCGCGAAAAAATTGAAGAAACGCTCGTTAAAGTAGGACTGTTGAGAGAGCATTATTACTATTACCGGCATATGCTATCAGACGGACAACAACAGCGCATTGCGATGGCAAGAGCCTTGTTGCTTGATCCAAAGATTATTGTGGCAGATGAACCTTTCGCGGCCCTCGACCCTTCTGTGCGCTCGCAAACTATAAATTTAATACTCAAGTTGCAAAATGAATTAGGACTGGGTTTTGTATTTATTTCACATAACATTGGTATTGTTAGGCATATCAGCGATCGCGTTTTGGTTATTGATAAGGGAAAGATTATCGAGCAGGGTCTTACGTCTGAAGTATTTTTAAATCCACAGCAACCCGTCACTCAAAAATTGATTCAGTCGCACTTTTCTATGGTAGAGAAACATTTTGCTCGGCTGTAGGTTATATTTTTGAAATGTTTTCCATCTCATGCCAGCAAACCCCTTCACTAAACTGAAAACGTAAAAAAGCCAGCGATTAAGCTGGCTTTTGAATGACGTCGTGCAAACGCATTTAAACGTTTAAATGCGAATCTTAGTAGCTAACTTGCATTACAAATGTACCAGAGTATGTCCCGTCAGCATAATTAGTCTGGGCGGATGTAGCATCATCTGTAGACAAGGTTGCACCAAGCGTAAATCCAGCGGCGCCGCCAATATCAGTTGTTACTGTAGTACCGTTAGCGGTTGCACCTACTTCTCTAAAGATTACAGAACTTACACCAAATACTGCTGTGCCAGGCGCTGCACCCGTGTTGACTAGGTCAAAAGCCGTTACTGAACTGATGTTGATAGTAGTAAAAGGCGATGCATTAGCAATAGCGAACTCGGCAGGTGTACCATTAGCAATGACGCTAAGAGCAGCTACTGTGGTTGCGCCACCAGCCAATGAAACAGAACCTGTAGAACCATCTGCGCCCAGGGTAAATGAAGCGATACTTACTGAACCAGTATCATCAGTTGGGTCAGAATCAACAGTTGCTCTAACCGTACCGAAGTCTAGTGGCGCAACTTCAGTTAAGTCGAAAGCGTTCTGTACGACGATAGATGCACTAGAACTTACAGACTCTTGTGCCATTGCTGTGCTTGTACCTAAGACCATAGTGGCCGCAAAAAGCGATACATACAATTGATTGCGTTTGAACATGGAATTTCTCCGTTTGCTTATATAAAATCAATGACATAGTACGCAAGCTTCCTCGCGACAACTCTGTCAGCTTCTTACGAAGCAGGTTAAGGTTTTATGACCTACAAGATGTTTATCGACAGCTTTTTATAAACCTTAATACTTTTTTCAAATTCAACTAACGAAGCGCTATTACTTCATCTATAAAGGTCTTTCCGGCATGTTCTTTCTCTCCGATATACTTCAACCTAACTTTTTCTACTCCACTGTACTGACTAAAATTAGGTAAACGAACACTATGCTGAGCTTCTGTTAGCTCTCTAAACACACTAATATTATTAGCAATGCCAATTTGTTTGTTGTCGTCTACGCTAAATACTTCGAGTCTACCAAAGGCAGATTGGTCGCCTTTTCGCGCTATCCAAATTTTTAAATCTGCACTTTCGTCTGCTCGCGTACTAAGCTCATGAAATTTAAGTTGAGCATCTACATCGCGGATTTCTGGATGATACAAAACTGGAATACTGTAACTAATAAACATATTAATTTGCATTCTAATACCTTCTGCATCGCTTTGATTAGTAGTGGTGTTTTCTGGCGGCAGCACTGTAAATAGTAAGTGCGATCGATATTCGCTTTCAGGCATATCAGCTTGCTTGCGCAATTGTAATTTAATTGTTTGACGTTCGCCTGGCGCCAATCTAACTTGTCTTGGAGATATTCGCATATGCGGGCTTAAGGCGGGTATATTAGGATCTGGGCTCTCAAGCTCAATGTAGCCACCCACTTCCTTGGCTCGATATTCGGCCCAACCAATTCGATAGACCCGCTCTTCGTTACCTGAATTAATAATCATAACCTCTTGCATACGGTCACGGTTATCAAAGTTGATTCTAGTCGGGGATATCATCAAATTAGCGAAGCTAGTGAACGGTATCAGTAGAATGAATAAAATAACAAAATACTTCATAGAATTTACTCTTGTTTAAAGTTAAAAATTAACGGTGATAATGATGCGACTGGTATAGGTGGTGTCGCCAAAGCTTAAACTGCCTGAGCCAGATGTCTCTAATCGTCCACCCGCTCTTATTATTGCGCTGCCATCGTTACCGATATTGACAATGCCCAGCACATTCACAGCAGTGAGTGTAAATTGCTCAGGCGAAAAGACCGGCGTCGATGATTGCCCCTGCAAGATCCCGCCTGATAAAAAAAGGTTGGCATTGACCGGATAGTTTAACAGTTGGAATTCACCATAAAGCGGGGGAGCAATAATCGCAAAGTGATTACTTATATTGACATTACCAATAGCGTCGATGTTTATTGAGCCTACAGTACTATTATCTAGCACTACTACAGTACCAAACGAAATCGGGCGAATTTCTATAATTTGTTGAGCATAAGCCAGTTTTGCAACAGAACTCACCATTAAAAAAGTAATCAGGCAAACTGATTTTATAAGGGTAGCGCGACGACGGTAACACATATTACAGACTTGCACCTTCGTATGGCGCACTGGCACAGTAGTCACCCTTAGCCTGAATTGTTTTACAAATTTGTTGCGCCATGGCTTTGTTATCAATTGGCCCTAGCCGAAGAGAAAGGTATGGCGTGCCTTTAACTTGCACGCTTGCTAATTTAGGCGTGAGCGCACACAGTACATTGGCATATTTACTTGCAAGGCTCTGCCAGCCCGCCTTAGCGTTCTTTTCATTCGAGTAAGAAGCCAAGTGAACAGAATATCGACCACCAGATGGACTCGCTTGGCAATCTGTAGGCAAATTTAATGGTAAGGCCTTATCTTTAATATTTGCGACTATTTCACTGCTACTGCGACCATTCATAGTATTACCCTGAAAAGTTATGGGTCTTAATGTTGAGCCGTTTGAACCAGAGGATTCTGTTGAGCCTTGATGAGGTCCCTGGGCTTGACTGAATTTTGTATCCATTTCTGGAGCAGTTGTCGTTGCAGCAACAACAAGATTTGATGATGTACCCTCAAAGTTACTAAACTTGCTGTCGGTTGCAACTATTGCCGACGTCGTTGATTTAATAATGGGTGCGGTAATCGGAGTGGCGGCCATGACGCTAACATTTGGGCTGCTTTGCTGAGGTGTATCGAAGCCAGGCTCGACATTGCCATTATTTTTAGTCAGCAAGGTTTGGGTTTGCTGCTGCTCAACAATATCAGATAACTCTGGCAGACTGCCAAGGGTGTCTCCTAGGGGCTGATTCGCAGAAAAAGAAACTGGTTTCTCTTTGTTACGCAAAAACTCGGTGACAAAGGCAAGGTCAGACTCTAATTCGATTAAGCGTGTAATGCTTGGTCTAAGGGCTTTGAAATCTTCTATATTGTCTTCAATTTCTTTTAACGTGTAGCGACGCTCTAATTCTTGAATTTTCTTAGTGAGCTCAGACTTTTCATCAGACAATTCTAAGCGCTCTTGCTCAATCTCACTAAGTTGTGATTGCTTATTGTGATTTTCAATCATTTCTGTTTTAAATGCATCTGTTAATAAGCAAGCAGATAGATACGAACACATGGTCAAAATGCTGAAAACCTTTATAAGTGACTTACAAAATGACATAGTGAATTAACCTTCTATATATAATCAAAAATTTGACGCTTCGTTAACAAAGCGAGCCCGCGGCATGCTTTTACCCAACTGTTGGGCAGTTTTTAATGATTCTAAGCAAGTTACGATCCATTTTTTGATATGTAGTAAGTATGATCTCTAACACTGCAGTTATTAAAATACTGCGCTAGCCACAAACAGGTCGTATCGGCTTCTAGTTTTGTATTCACAAACTTCACACCTAAGGTATATTTGCCGCCAGTAAGCTTATGCTTAAAGGGTGATGTTTCTATCCTGTCGGGGATCTGTGAAAGCCTACGCACAAAAAGTTCGTAATAGGTGTGCAGCATCGAAGTATTTTCAAAAATACCACTGTGCACAATAAAGCCTTCGACTTTCTGTTTCTTCTCTAGTCTAAAATCTAAACCTAAGAGCTGGTCACCTTGCTCTTTTATCGAGAGCACAAGCGGTTTGGGGATCTCAAATGCGTATTGTTCTAAATAGTCCGGTCGAATAGAAACGGTGTATTGATGCGGGACTAAGCCAGCAAAATAAAAATATCCATCAAAACCTGACTTTAAGGTTTCAACTACGTTTCCCCTGCCATCTCTAATTTCCATTGGCGCATTAGCAACATACTGCAACCGTCCGTATTCATCCTCAAACGTAAGCTCTCCTTCTATTTCTCCCCCTTCAATCATAGGATAATTGAGCACCGAAATAAGACCTGGTCTAGGAGTAATAGAGGCGTTGATGGTTGATTGCACAAGCAAGGGGTTGGATATTGAATTTTTATCTACGGTAATATCTGTTTTAGTAAAATTACGAAGATTATCCAGTTGGGCAATCCCTATTACATCGGTTTTCACAATTCGTCTAGACTGAACGGCTTCAACTTTTGCGTCTTTTAGGGGAATATCATCGCCGTCAAAAATCCGATTGTTGTTAACGTCGTGATATACCCTCACCAATAGAGTACCTGCGTTAGCAAGGCTGTTTCTATCTTGAATGTAACCAAATTCAGTGGGCGCTTCGGCAAAGCTTATACGGGCGCTAATGGTAAATGAAGTATCGAACAACTCTGAATGTTCAACACGGGTATTAATAGCAAATAATTCATGCCGCCAGTCAACACCAAGGCTATATCTAGTATTATCGTCAGAGAATGAGTGTGCAATCTCAGCTCTAAACGCATAATTTTCAAACGCAAACCAATTGGTGGAGACAAATGCCGAATCAATGTCAGCGGCATCCTCTTCCATCCGATAGGAAACACCTGCGCGTGTAAACACTTTACCGAGGGATGTGACTAAATTCAGGTTACCAAATTTAAAATCTTCTTCGGTGCCGTCTGCTAAACTTACTTTTCTCCAGTCAAAACTATTGTTTATCGAAAAAGGCTTGAAATGAAAGGAAAGACGGTTGCTAACATTCAAAAAGTCGGTATCGTCGAAAGTAGAACCTGCTGTTACCTCTGTTTGTTGAAATATTTTAAGAAATTCTGTATTTAACACTCCGCCTGAAACACTTAAGTTTGAAGAAAAACTACTGTCTTTAGCAGTTAAACCTGAAATGTCCTCACTTAATGACGCTCTTGCTGAAATCATTTGTTGCCAAAAGTTGCTGCGGGCACTTAGTTCTAGCTCGTGAGATGAACCTTCGTTATACCGATAGTCAGCGTCGAGCAGTAATCGATCAAACGGACGGTAAATAGCACCTGTAGTGTATACATTACTCGCCTGAGAGTTGCCAACCGCGATGCTGTGGCCAAAGTTAAGTCCAAAGTTTTCAGCCAATGCAATTTCATATCGTCCGTCTAGTGAAAACCCGTTGTCGGTGGAAAGCGTATTTTCTTGGATCTCAAGTAGGCTAGCATTATTCTGTGTTAAAGAGACTTCATAAGTAGGTGTAAACAAAGAGGCAAAGCTACCGGTAAGTAACTTTTCAATGGTTTCTTTTTCTACTTGACCTTCAGGGCCATACTTCACTACATCAAATGTGTTTAAGCCACTAAATAGTGGTAGATCTAGAAACTCATAGCGGCCTTGCTGTATATCAAAAAGCTGATTGATCAACACGCCATTTTGGTATAGCTCGACATCCCATCCGGCCTGCACTATGCCAGTCACATTGGTTCTTTCTTGCTGAGTTTCATTATTGAATTTTTGATTACTAATCGACAGACCGCGCCTTGCCGAAATCGAACTATTCCCAACGCGCACACCTTGCACATCACCAAAATTAAGACTGGTAATGCCTAATGGTCCAGTATCGTCATCAACCCAATATTTTGAAAAGTCGACGGTGCCTTGCGACAGTACTTTATTGGTGTCACCTGCAAAGAAAAACCTGGTTGATACGCCGAGCAAGTCTTGGCGTCCAAGCACACTGTAGTTGCCTTGGAAACTTCTAGTATCTTCACCCAATTTTGCGCCACGAGCACCGACAATCAAGTCAATTGCCTGCGGTGACCGAAATGCATACCCGAAATCATGATGAAGCTCTTCAGCATTGCCTATTCGACTAATTGAAGAAACCCGCGTATTTTCTCGGACCTGTGACTGCTGAAATGGCCAAAGTATTTCGGTATCGGCAACGACCTGAAGCTCTGTTTCTTCGAAGGTAAGAGTCGCTAAAAACCACTTTTCCAATGTGGCGGCATTGACATATACATCTCTTCCAATTTGATAGAGCTCTTTGTCGGTAACCGGAAAGGTTTCGCCGTTTAATGTAACTAATGCGACCGCACCGTCTGTATAATCATCGTTTTGACTTAAATTTGCAGAAAGCAGTAAAGTGAAGGTATTAGAACGCTTTGACCAAAACCCTTCATAAAGCGTTTGCCCTTTCGAATAAGTCGGCTTTATAGCAAAACTGGCTGATGTAATGACATCGTCAAGTAAAAGATAAAACTGGCCATCTTTAACTTGGGTGAAGATTTCACCCAGAGAATATTTATCAACGACTAGAGAAAATAATAGCTCTTCACCGTCGGCGTAACGTTCGGTGGCATTGCGCTGCTTGTACTCAATACTATCGTCAGCAACCGCGCGCGAACCCACGGTCATTGCCAGAATGAGTAAGAATACAAACAGTAATTTATGTTTAGTCAGTATTAAATCAAACGCCACTTGTTAGCTTTACTCTAAAAGAACCTAGCTAAGCATAAGCAAGTAGCGTTCCAGTTACCCCACTAAGGCTAACAATATTCCCGCGGCAACGGCTGAACCAAGCACACCAGCAACATTTGGGCCCATAGCGTGCATCAATAAAAAGTTATGCGGATTGGACTCAAGCCCGACTTTATTGACCACACGAGCAGCCATAGGCACAGCAGAAACACCTGCAGCTCCAATCAATGGATTAATATTGTCTTTGCTAAAGCGATTCATAACCTTTGCCATTAATACACCAGCCGCTGTTCCAATTGAAAAAGCAACCGCGCCCAGTGCCAAAATTCCGAGGGTCTCGACCGTCAAAAATTTATCAGCACTTAATTTTGACCCAACTGCTAAGCCTAAAAATATCGTGACGATGTTAATTAATTCGTTTTGCGCGGTGTTACTTAATCGGTCAACAACACCGCATTCTTTTAATAAATTGCCAAAACAAAACATCCCAACTAGGGGCGTAGCGGTGGGTAAAAAGATGAGGGTTAACACTAATACCGCCAAAGGAAACAAAATCTTTTCTTTTTTACTAACCATACGCAGTTGCGCCATAGGCAGCTTGCGCTCTGCGTCCGTGGTCAGCGCTTTCATGATTGGCGGCTGAATAATAGGCACTAGTGCCATATATGAATATGCGGCAACGGCGATGGCTCCTAACAATTCAGGTGCTAATTTGGAGGCTAAAAATATTGCTGTTGGGCCATCTGCGCCGCCAATAATAGCGATTGCAGAAGCATCTTTTAAGGTAAATTCAAAACCCGGTATTCCATTGAGTAAAATCGCACCAAACAAGGTTGCAAAAATTCCGAATTGCGCGGCGGCTCCGAGCAACAGCATACGAGGGTTAGCAATCAGCGCACTGAAGTCAGTCATTGCGCCTACCCCCATAAATATTAACAGTGGGAATATTCCAGTGTCGACGCCTGCATAATAAATGTAATGCAGTAAGCCACCCACTTCTGAAAATCCAGCTAAGGGTATATTAGTAAGCAGTGCACCAAAGCCGATGGGCAATAGCAATAGCGGTTCAAACTTTTTGACAATTGCCAAATACAGTAAGCCAAAGCCCACTAGCATCATCACTAATTGGCCAATCTCGAAATGCGGCAAAGCAGTGCTTTGCCAAAGTATCATTAACTTTTCCATGCGCTGTCTATCCTATGGTTAGAATAGGCTGACCAGAAGTCACTGCATCGCCGTCTTTGATCAGAATCGCGTTTACAGTTCCGGTATAGGCGCTACGCACTTCAGTTTCCATCTTCATTGCTTCTAGGATTAAGATAAGCTCGCCTTCTTGTACCTGCTGACCTTGACTAACCATGACTTTAACAATATTTCCAGATAACGGAGCCAACACTGTATGTTCATTAGTTGACGCGCTTTGTTGTGGTAATGATGCTGGAGAGCTGGTTTGCGAAGGCCTTGCCGGCACCATGTCGATAGCACTTAACTCACCGCCTTGGGCAACCTCTACTTGATAAACTTGTCCATTGACACGCACAGAATAGCTACTGTGCGTTTCGGTCACTGCCGGATTTGGCTTTGCCTCGGTGGCATCTTTAGCGGCACTTGGCGCAGCCTCAAAAGCCTCGGGCTTGTTGCGATTTTCTAAGAACTTAAGGCCAATTTGAGGAAAGAGCGCGTAGGTCAGCACGTCGTCAATTTTAACATCGGCCAGTTGAATAGACTTTTCTTTTGCAATATCACTCAAGGTTTGTTCAAGCATTTGCAATTCAGGTTCAATCAAATCGGCAGGACGGCAGGTAATTGGCCTATCACCGTTTAAGACCCTGTCCTGTAATTCCTGATTAACCGGTGCGGCGGTAACACCGTATTCCCCCTTTAAAATACCCGCAGTTTCTTTTGAAATAGATTTATAACGCTCACCAGAAAGCACATTAATTACTGCTTGGGTGCCTACAATTTGAGACGTAGGCGTGACTAAAGGAATATAGCCTAAGTCTTTTCTCACTTTGGGTATTTCAAGTAAGACTTCATGAAATCTATCCTGCGCACCCTGTTCTTTTAGCTGGCTTTCCATATTGGTGAGCATTCCCCCCGGCACTTGTGCGGTCAAAATCCGGGCGTCTACACCTTTTAAGCTTCCTTCAAACTGTGCATATTTAATGCGTATGCTGCGAAAATAATCCGCAATCTCTTCGAGGCTATCTAAATCAATACCAGTATCCCTGGATGTCCCTTCAACGATAGCCACCATAGTTTCAGTTGCAGTATGACCGTAAGTCATCGACATTGATGATATCGAGGTATCGAGCATATCAATACCTGCATCTACTGCTTTTTGGTAGCTAGCAGTACTTAAGCCTGTGGTGGCGTGGCACTGCATTGCGATGGGGACTTTTACAGTATTTTTAAGCTCAGTTACGAGCTCTTCACAATCGTAGGGTTTGAGCAGGCCTGCCATATCTTTGATACATATGGAATGCACTCCCATATCTTCAAGCTTTTTCGCCATATCTAACCAAAATGAAAGCTTATGCACCGGGCTCACGGTGTACGCTAATGTGCCTTGAGCATGGGCACCCACGTTAATTGCACTGGCAATGGCGGTTTGTAGATTGCGTACGTCATTCATCGCATCGAAAATACGGAAAACGTCTACACCGTTTGCGTGCGCGCGCTCAACAAATGCTTTTACAACATCATCGGCGTAGTGGCGATAACCTAATAAATTCTGCCCGCGCAACAGCATTTGCTGCTTAGTATTGGGCATGGCCTTTTTTAGGGCACGAATACGCTCCCACGGATCTTCTCCCAAAAAGCGAATGCAGGCATCAAACGTTGCACCTCCCCATGATTCTATTGACCAATAACCAACAGCGTCGAGCTTTTTCGCAATTGGCAACATGTCTTCTAAACGCAAGCGTGTTGCAAGCAATGACTGATGCCCGTCTCGCAGCACCAATTCGGTAAGTTTCAACTTATTTGACATGGGTGTCCCTAATGTTGTTTTTGTTGATGAATATGCACGGCAGCACTGATGGCCGCCACAATATCGGGTTTCACTGTCGTTGTTGGGAGTACATTATTTTTATTATGAATAATATTGGTTTGAGTTGGACTAGGATATTTAGCCGCATACCAAGCTATTAGTTTAATACCGCCTATTAACATGCTAAGAAACGCAAATACTACTGACATACCAACACCCAGTAATACAGCCGCTTCAATGAGTAGTTCGTTCACTGCGCCTTACCTTCTTGCTTCTACCTTTATTTTAGCGATCTTAGATATCATGGTGATTATTAAAAAACAACTATAAATGCGCCCTTATTGCGCAAGAACAATGAATTTATGCAGTTTAATTGCATAACTAAACATTTGAGTGATTTATAGACACAAAAAAACCACCCGCAAGGGGTGGTTCTTTTGTAAATGGCGCGTGCGGAAGGATGAATTAAAAACGCTTTGGCGTTTTTAACCCTTCGGGCTTCGCAGCATAGCTGCTCGTTTCAAATCGCTTGTCAGCGATTTGTCGAACCTAGGGAGCTTCTCAACCAACCACATGTGTCATTTACAAAAAAACCACCCGCAGGGGGTGGTTCTTTTGTAAATGGCGCGTGCGGAAGGATTCGAACCTCCGACCGCCTGGTTCGTAGCCAGGTACTCTATCCAGCTGAGCTACGCACGCGCAAAAACGGTAAATCTTTTACTATTGTCGATGTTAGAAGTGGCGCGTGCGGAAGGATTCGAACCTCCGACCGCCTGGTTCGTAGCCAGGTACTCTATCCAGCTGAGCTACGCACGCGCTGTACTCTTCTTACTACTTCTAAAACATTAACATCACAAATGGCGGAGAGAGAGGGATTCGAACCCTCGATAGGGCTATAAACCCTATACTCCCTTAGCAGGGGAGCGCCTTCAGCCACTCGGCCACCTCTCCTAAATGTGGAGCGCAAGTTTACTTAATCAGCCCTTGAAGTCAATGGTTTTTTGGATAGTTTTGCTTATTCGTTAGTTTTTTAAACAAACCAAGAAGCGATTAGTTGTTTAAGTAAACATATCTATTAATTGCAATTAAAAAAGCTCAGCATATTGCTGAGCCTTGAAATTGCGCTACACATTACTCTGACGGATCAGTTTGGCCTTTCTCAGCCTGTATACGCATGTAAATTTCTTCTCTATGCACTGATACATCTTTCGGTGCATTGACACCAATGCGCACTTGATTGCCTTTTACACCCAGTACTGTGACGGTAACGTTATCACCTACCATCAAGGTTTCACCTACTCTACGAGTTAAAATAAGCATATTTAGCTCCTTTAATTATGACCGATATTTTAGTTCTGCATGCTGGTCAGGCGAATACACATGTTGTCCAATCACTATAGAGCAAGAATCAATATATATCCAAAGCTTTAGTCTTTTATCTCTATTAAGCGGCTATATAACGACCAATACCCTAGGTGCCGACTCCTTCACTACCCTAACTGCTTATCCACAAACTCTCTGACTGACGCTAGCGCCGTGTCCAGGTTTTCTGCTTGGGTTCCACCTGCTTGGGCCATATCAGGCCGTCCACCACCTTTACCGCCAACCTGAGAAGCTATGTGATTTACGATGTCACCGGCCTTAATTTTGCCCAAAAGATCTTTAGTCACACCCGTTATGAGATTAACTTTACCATCGTTGGCCAAGCCTAAGGCGATCACACCTGATTGCAGCTGGTTTTTCAAATCATCCATCATGCTGCGCAAAGCTTTTGGCTCGACGCCATCGAGTCTGGCTACCAGCAACTTCACACCCTGCACCTCAATTACGTTCGAAACAAGGTCTTTGGATTTCTCTCCAGCCGATTTTTGCTTAAATTGAGCGAGCTCTTTTTCAAGCTGTTTTGCATGAGATAAACTCTGTTCAATTTTTTGCTGCAATGAAGCACGATCAGATTTTACCAAACCAGCAAGTGCTAAGAGCATTTGTGCGTCATCTTGTGCGTGTTTTAGGGCAATGTCGCCTGTTACTGCTTCCATGCGACGCACGCCGCTTGAGATACCGCCCTCTGATAATATTTTGAACAAGCCAATATCACCGGTGCGACTTACATGCGTGCCGCCACAAAGCTCTGTGCTAAAGCTGCCCATCTTGACCACTCTGACGTCATCATCGTATTTTTCGCCAAACAAAGCCATCGCGCCGGCTTGCTTAGCTTCGTCTAGCTGCATCATAGTCGTTGTTAAAGGATGGTTTAACCTAATTTCTTGATTCACGCGATCTTCAATTTCCAGCAACTGCTTTGCACTAATACTTTCAAAGTGTGAAAAGTCAAAGCGCAGCTTCTCTTCATCTACCAATGAACCTTTTTGAGTAACGTGCTCACCTAAAATTTCGCGTAGTGCTGCATGCAACAAATGTGTGGCACTGTGGTTAAGTTTTATTGCCTGTCGGCGTGCGCTATCAACCTTTAAATTTACCACATCGCCAATTTTCAGACGGCCCTTCAGTTGCACCTGATGAGCAAAGGCTTTGCCCATTTTCTGCGTATCAAGCACTTTCCCTTCGGCAGTGGCGCTCTCAATTGAGCCTGAGTCACCAATTTGACCGCCAGACTCAGCGTAAAATACGCTAGCATCTAAGAAAACCAGCACATTGCCATCAGTCGCTGTGTCTACCGCTTGCTCGTTCTGTATAAGCTGAATAACTTTACCGGAGCCGGTAACATCGTCATAACCGGTAAACTCGGTTTCACCTTCAACTTTCACAACCTTGCTGTAGTCCGCACCAAACTTACTAGCAGATTGCGCCATTTCTTTTTGCTTTTGCATGGCCTGTTCAAAGCCGGCCTCATCCACCGTCAAGCCTTTTTCCCTTGCTACATCGTTAGTCAGGTCGACTGGAAAACCATAGGTATCGTAAAGTTTAAAGGCCAGCTCACCGGGTACCTGCTCGCCTTCTAAGGTTTCGAGCGCTTGATTCAAAATGCTCATGCCCCGCGACAGTGTGTTGGCGAACTGCTCTTCTTCGACTTTTAGCACTTTTTCAATCAATGCTTGCTGCGCTGATAGTTCTGGGTAGGCTTCGCCCATTTCACAGACTAATTGCGCCACAAGTTTATAAAAGAAAATGTTCTGGCAACCAAGTTGATAACCATGGCGAACCGCACGTCGAATAATTCTTCGCAGTACGTAGCCTCTACCTTCATTTGAGGGAATAACACCGTCACATACCAAAAATGCGCAAGAGCGAATGTGATCAGCGATTACGCGGAGCGATTTATTTGATAGTTCTTCAGTGCCAACAATCTTTGCTGCAGACTGAATCAAACGTTCAAAAAGGTCTATTTCATAATTACTGTGCACATTTTGTAAAATAGCAGAAATACGCTCTAGGCCCATTCCAGTATCAATAGACGGTTTCGGCAGATTATCCATACTGCCGTCTGGCTGACGATTAAACTGCATAAATACCAGATTCCAAATCTCGATAAACCGGTCGCCATCTTCTTCTGGTGAACCTGGAGGGCCGCCCCAAATATGCTCACCGTGATCATAAAAAATTTCTGAACAAGGGCCGCATGGGCCGGTATCGCCCATTGACCAAAAGTTATCAGATGTCGCAATGCGAATAATTTTATCCGCCGGCAAACCAATCTGTGTGTGCCAAATATCAAAAGCTTCGTCGTCTTCATGATAAATTGTTACTAACAGCTTGCTGGCATCAAGCCCTAATTCTTTGGTTAAGAAGTTCCAAGCAAACGCTATGGCCTGCTCTTTAAAATAATCCCCAAAACTAAAATTACCAAGCATCTCAAAAAAGGTATGGTGGCGAGCCGTATAGCCGACGTTTTCTAAATCGTTGTGTTTGCCGCCGGCTCGCACGCAACGCTGTGATGAAACTGCTCGGGTGTAAGCTCTCTTTTCTGCACCCAAAAATACATCTTTGAACTGATTCATGCCCGCATTGGTGAAAAGCAAAGTGGGGTCGTCACTTGGCACGAGAGATGAACTTGCCACCGCTTGATGCCCATGCTTGGAAAAATATTCAATAAATGTACGTCGGATATCAGCGGTAGAGCGGGTCATGCAGTTTCCTATCAGGTGAATGGCTCGTATTTAATATGCACAAAGCCGATTAATTTTACACAATAATATGTGGTGCTTTAGCTGGCAAAAACAAGGGAGCAAAATAGACTTTACAAAAGCGCCTGAACCCTATCCGCGCAACAGTATCATGATGAAGAGGGAATTTTAAGCATGAAATTGTGGGAATGCGCAATAAAATTTAGCGCTGATTAAACGCTGTGTTAACTAAACACTTCTTTGATATGAGTCTGAGAGAATCCTCGATACTGTAAAAACCGCTTTTGCTTTTGAACATCGTCCCACTCACTTGGTAAAGGCTCACCAAAACGTTTGGCCCTTACTCTAAAGGCGGCTTCATACCAATCGTAGGCTTCATCCTGTATCAAGGTTTGTATGATATGCGATTCGATATCATGCTGTTGCAGGCTCTGCTCAATAAATGCGGGGCCCTTACCCTTCTCAAAACATGAGCGTACAAACACCTCGGCATATCGATGGTCTGACTGCAGTCCCCTCTCAACAAAAGGGGTGAGACCCTCTATAATCATTTCATGTTCATAATCCTTTTGTTTTAGTTTTCGTACCAATTCAACACAGCTGTGTTCTCTCCTTGCTAAAAAACGCGTGATACTGTGTCTTATTTGACGCTTAATTTGATCTGGGTCATCGTCGATATTGACGGAATTATCAACTGCCATAAACGCTCATTAGCCCCCAATTGCTTGCTTTAAATCCTGTTACATACTCACGATTTTGAAGATCAGAATCAAGTCCTAGCCCGGATATTAAAATAAATATTCGCGAATCAGCCCCCTTAGCTATGATAAGAACAATAGGTTTGTATTGTTCTGTATTGATATTAAAGGTTAATCTTTCAGAGCAAAACCTCGTATATACCTTTTATAAGCAATTTGCTTGAACAGCTCGATGTCAGTAAATACAAGATATTCAAGGAAACCACCAAAATATGCAGCATCAGTGGCAATGGTCAATTGTTACCGACCTTCAGGACATTCCAAGCGAAAGCCAACACGCTCTTGTGCAACAATCAGATACTAATACGCCATTTCTTAGTGTTGCGTTTTTAAAGTTGCTTGCACAAAGCCACAGTGTTGATGGTGATACCGGCTGGCAAAGTCATCATATTTTAGTTACGCAAACGAGCACTGAATCGAGCATCGAAAAACCTGAACTTTCACAAGATATTGTGGCTCTGCTGCCTTGCTATCTTAAATCGCATTCATACGGCGAGTATGTATTTGATCACGCATGGGCTAGCGCATACCATCAGCATCAGCTTGCTTATTATCCAAAACTGCTTTGTGCAGTGCCTTTTACACCTGTGACTGGATCTCGTGCTTTAATCCATCGCAAACATGCAGAATTGGGTGTAACTGAACAACACATTTTCGACTATGTTGGCACGATTAAAGAGCAACTTACTGAGCGGGCAGATGCGTCTTCTCTGCATGTGCTGTTTTTACCAAGAAACATCAGTGACGCCTTGCTTTCTCAGAATATGCATCAACGCTTGAGCATACAATTTGTATGGTATAACCAAGAATATAGCAGTATGGATGACTTTATGCAGGCGCTTACCTCACGCAAACGACGAAGCATTCGCAAGGAGCGAGCACCCTTTGCGGCCAAAGACGCAAACGACAATGGCGTATCCATTAAAACCCTTAGCAATGATGCCTTAAGCCAAGATGTAGTGGATGCTTTTTATCTGTGTTATCAACAAACTTATTACAAACGCTCTGGTCATGCGGGTTATTTAAGCGGTGCGTTTTTTGATCAGCTATTGAACACAATGAAAGACAATATATGCATAGTCGCTGCCTTTAGGGATCAGCGAATGATTGCTGGCTCTTTGTTTTTTTACAACGACACTGCTTTATTCGGACGGTATTGGGGTGCGCTTGAGGATGTATCGGGCTTGCACTTTGAATGCTGCTACTATCGAGGTATCGAGTTTGCTATTGCCAAAGGCATTCAAGTGTTCAATCCAGGCACGCAAGGCGAGCATAAAATACTCAGGGGTTTTCGCCCTACATTTTGCTATTCGAATCATTATTTAGTTGAACCCGCATTTGATCGCGCGGTTGCAGATTTTGTAATCCGCGAACGTGCAGGCATAAAACAGTATCATGCCGAAACAACTCAACTCCTGCCCTTTAAACAAGAGGATAGCTAGGGCTTGTTGAACGCTGCATGATCAACAGTTTAAGCCTTTTTAAGAAAAATACGGTATAAATTGTTACAGAGTTTGTCAGTGGCTTGATTTTAAAACCCATTCAGCTTAACGTCTGCGCCGACAGAACGTACTAATATTATAATTATAGGATTTTAGATGAAACCTTCCATTTTAGCGCTGGCACTAGCCAGCTCTTTTGTATTGATGGCCTGCGGCCAACCTAATAGTGACCAAGCAGCGGCAAGCTCTGCACTTGTCGAACAGACAGAAGCTAAAGCAGAACTCGGTAGCTTTGGGATTGAGTTAGATGCCCGTAATACCGATATCAAACCAGGCGACGACTTTTTTATGTACGCCAGCGGCACTTGGTACGATAACTTTGTTATGCCGGCAGACAAAACAAGCTTTGGCGCATTTGCCGCGCTCGCCGATAAAAGTGAAGCACGCGTCAAAGGCATCATCGAAACCGTTGCCGACGTTGAAAACAAATCATTGGAAGAGTCATTAATTGCTGATTTCTTTGCCGCGTATATGGACGTCGAAGCAGCCAATGAGAAAGGCATCGCACCTATTCAAGCCATGCTTGATGATATCTCAAACATCGACGACATCACCGCATTAACCCAGGCCTTTGGTAATGCATGGTTAACTGGCACAAATACACCAATTTCCAGCGGCTTGTCTTTCAATAGAATTAATCCTGATGAATATCAGCTCTCATTAGGTGTGTCTGGCTTAGGCTTACCTGATCGCTCTTATTACTTAGAAGACAACGAACGCTTTGCAGATATCCGTGCAGCGTATGTTGACAACATCGCTACCATGCTTGGTTTTGCTGATGTCGAAAATGCAGCCGAAAAAGCAGCCGGCATTCTTGCCTTAGAGACGAAGATTGCAGAGATTCAGTGGCCAAGAGAGAAACGTAGAAATCGTGACTTAACCCTAAACCAACTTGATCGTGCAGATTTGAGCAGCGAATATACAGGGTTTGATTGGGATACTTACTTTGCACCCACTGGTTTGCAAATACCGACACTGAATATTACTCAACCTGAGCCAGTCAAAGACATGATCGCGTTGATTAATGAGCAACCTATAGCACTATGGAAAGACTACCTGACGTATCACCTCATTTCTGGTAACGCCAGCATGCTTTCTGACGAAATTTACATGGCTGACTTCAGCTTTTATGGTACTACCTTGAGCGGTCAACAAGAGCCACGTGATCGCTGGAAGCGCGCTATTTCTGCGATGTCTGGCACTGATTCTCTAGGCTTTGCTATAGGTAAGGTGTACGTTGACAGATACTTTCCTGAAAGCTCAAAAGCGAAAATGAAGGATTTAGTTGAGAATTTGCGCACAGCACTCGGCGAGCGTATTACTAATCTAGATTGGATGGGCGAAGAGACCAAAGTAAATGCACAAGCAAAGCTTGCGGCCTTTAATCCTAAAATTGGTTACCCTGATGAGTGGGAGTCGTTTGAAGGCTTAGAGCTGACTGCATCAGACATCGTAAGCAATGTTCAGAATATGCGTAAGTTTTTCCAAGCTAAAAGCGTTGCCGACGAACTTAAACCCACTAATCGCAACGATTGGTTTATGGCACCTCAGCGCGTAAATGCGTACTATAATCCGTCGTTTAACGAAATCGTATTTCCGGCAGCCATTTTACAAGCACCTTTCTTTGACCCGAATGCGGATCCAGCAGTCAACTACGGCGCAATCGGTGCGGTTATTGGTCACGAAATGGGCCATGGCTTTGATGATCAAGGCTCAAAATCAGACGCTAATGGTGTTCAGCGTAATTGGTGGACAGAAGACGATCGCGCGGCTTTTGACGCAAAAACCCAGAAGCTTATAGAGCAATACAGCGCCTATGAACCCCTCGAAGGTCAATTTGTAAACGGAGCCAACTCATTGGGTGAAAATATCGGTGATGTAGGCGGTTTGGCGATGGCTTATCATGCTTATAAATTGAGCCTCAATGGCGAAGAAGCCCCTGTATTGGATGGCCTTACAGGCGATCAGCGTTTCTTCCTAGCATGGGCACAAGTATGGCGTATTAAGTTTACCGAAGAAGCCATGCTAAACCAACTGCGCGGCGGCACTCATGCACCGGGTCGATACAGAGCGCTGGCGCCACGTAATCATGATGCTTGGTATGAGGCCTTTGATGTGCAGCCTGGCGACGCACTATATCTGGCACCAGAAGACCGTGTTCGTATTTGGTAGTGCACGCAGCTATCAATAAAAAGCGCAATATGAATTAGTTAGTATTGGGCCAAATCCATTAAAACGCCGTGAATGTTGTCATTTACGGCGTTTTTGCCATATCAGCATTAAATTATTGGCCGGCATCTGCACTATGTTATCAACTATAAGTTGCGGTGCCCAAGCCTGTAATTCCTCAATATCCCTATAACCACCTCTACCGTTATCAATTAATTTTTGATGAAAGTCCGCATTGCTCTGACTATTAAACTCGCCGTTTTGCGTAAATGGACCGTATTGGCAGAACACGCCGTTTTCAGGCAGGACACGGTTTATGGTTTGCATCATATGTTGAACTTCGTTTTCTTGCATAATGTGCGCAGTATTGGCAGTAAAAAATCCGTCATATTGATTTTCGGGTATATCATCTAATGGGATCTTAAGCGCTATTGGAGCGTTTAAATTGGGGCTAGGGTAATGCTGCAAATAATGCTTAATTGCTGCATGATATTCGAGTTGATCAGCGGTTTGCCAGCTTAGATGCGGCAAATGCTTGGCAAAATAAACCGCATGCTGACCGGTGCCCGAACCGATTTCTAAAACAACATTTATATTGGCAAAAGCAAGCTGTAAGATATTTAATATGGCTTGTTTGTTATTTTCGCAGGCTTGACTAAAAGGAATCTCTTGTTCTTGCATTTACTCTCTTTTTAGTTTGTGTTGTTTAACTAAGGTCTGTTGATTCGTGCTTTGTGGTGGCAAACTAAACTCGCACACTTTATCGATGTTTATCATCATTAAGGAGCCCCCACTCAACGCACATCACGCTAACTCTATTGCCTTATCTTTTGTTAACTTGATTTTAAAGGCTGAATTTACCAATCATCAATATAGCATATCTTTACTATTAAACCGTTCTCAAACTTTGATGCTGATAAATGATGAAATTCCCTATACACTTAAGCAACTACGTGGATTACTTCTCATAATTCATATTGATACAAGGTAGGCAAAGCGCAGTAAAATCATTGTCTTACTATCATTTATGTTAAGTATTTAAGTTAAGGTATTTTATGCTAAAAATAAGATCTACAGCACACTTACTATTGTTAATCAGCTTTTCAATATTTAGTAGCGCTACCGAACGGGTTATTCCCACCGATTCTTTCGTGCTTACCGAACATAAAACCGAAATTAAGGGTAAGCGCATTTCATACTCAGCGAAAACAGGGACGCAGCCGGTTTGGGATGATGAAGGCAAACCCGTTGCTACCTTGTTTTACACATACTACCAACGCACTGATATCAAAGATAATAGCAAGCGCCCATTGATCATGTCGTTTAACGGCGGCCCCGGCTCAGCGTCTGTGTGGATGCATGTTGCCTACACCGGCCCGAGAATATTAAATATTGATGATGAAGGCTATCCTGTTCAGCCGTATGGCGTGCAAACTAATCCCTACTCCATCCTCGATGTGGCGGATATTGTCTTTGTTAATCCCGTCAATACAGGCTACAGCCGTGTTTTAGAAGACGAAAACGGCGAAATGATGTCAAAAGAAGATCAAAAAGCAATGTTCTTTGGCGTCAATGCCGACATCGAGTATTTAGCCGAGTGGCTCAATACCTTTGTAACACGCAATGAGCGCTGGCGTTCACCCAAATATTTAATTGGCGAAAGTTATGGCACCACTCGCGTATCGGGTCTAGCCCTAGCCTTGCAAAACCAGCAGTGGATGTACCTAAACGGTGTGGTTTTAGTATCGCCTACCGAAATTGGTATCGAAAGAGCCGGCCCTGTAGAAGCCGCAAATCGCCTCCCTTATTTTGCGGCTACCGCATGGCATCACAATAAACTCAGCGACGACCTGCAGGCCAAAGATTTATACGATGTGCTTGGCGAAGTTGAAGCGTACACTATCAACCAATACATTCCTGCTATTGCCAGAGGAGGCTTTATCAGTGAACAAGAAAAAGCCGAAACAATCAAACAAGTAGCACGCTATTCTGGCTTGAGTGAAAAAGCCGTTGAACAAAGCAATCTTGATATTAGCAACGCTTTTTTCTGGAAGGAGCTGCTGCGCGATGAAGGCAAAACCATTGGCAGACTCGACAGCCGCTATATTGGCATCGACAAAAAAGAAACCGGCGACAGGCCAGACTACTGGGCAGAGCTCACCTCCTGGCTACACTCATTTACACCTGCAATTAATCACTACCTTCGTGCCGAGTTAAAGTACGAGACCGACATTAAATACAATATGTTTGGTTCTGTCAGACCTTGGGATAGAACTGGCAATAATTCGGGCGAAAACCTACGGCTAGCAATGGCGCAGAATCCGTATTTGAATGTGCTGATACAGTCTGGCTATTACGATGGCGCAACCAATTATTTTGATGCCAAATATACGATGTGGCAGCTTGACCCCAGTGGCAAAATGAAAGATAGAATGAGCTTTAAAGGCTATAGAAGCGGACACATGATGTATCTGCGCCGCGCAGATTTGGAGCTTTCAAATGAGGACTTGCGTGAATTTATCCTTAATACCCTGCCTGCTGAAGGCGAAGCAGCGCGCTATCCGCGCTAAACACCAAAGGCTTTAAACAAATCTTAGCTCTTGAACGAAAATGCCGCACAAAATCTGCGGCACTTTCATTAGTAAGCTATTTTAAACAGCATGCATAAGATCACATATTCTGAATAACATTTTCTAAATGAAATGTTCTGAATGAATTGCCACTCAATCAGCTAACAAGTGTTTAACGTAATCGGTGACCGCCTGATCTTGAGAGTTCTCAAACAAACAGCTTTGAAAACGCTCACCTTGCACAGCGGTTTTTACTAAAGATTGATCGATACTAGCTAGGGTTTCTAAATAGTCCGATTTAAGCACTGCTGCCTTAACTTCCGCTAAAATTCCGGCATTTTGCACTTGAGGAGCTCTCCGCTCGATGGGATAACCTGCCCCGCGTTCGCCTGTTAAGGCTTTTTCAAACATGTATTTAAGATTAAGCTCAGCTCCCCAACCAAAACCTTTTGCAAAGGCTAGCGCAAGTGCATTACCGTTATTAATTTGATTAAATAGGAATGCGTCAGAGGGGTCAAAGCAATAACCGCAATATACGCCAGGATGCAAATTAAGTGACATTAGAGCGCCTTGCCCTGTGCCACAACCTGCTATCACAAAATCAACGGCTTTGGCATTTATTAAGATACTGGCCATTATGCCTAAATGCACATAAGTTAAGTGATGATCTGCCTCACTCTCCATGCCTACGTTGAACACTTGGTGACCTAAAGGCTCAGCAACGGTATTGAGTTCATTTAACACCACTGGGTTTTTTCCAGCCTGACTATTTTCCATTAACAACGCTATTTTCATAAAACCCTCTAGTATAGTAAACACACAATGGGCCAATGGTAACACTGATTAATTTTGAACAAAAATGATTTTCTAACCAGCATTCCATAGACGCAAAAACTAAGAACAAATGCCGTGCCTTTGAAAAAGCCTGTCAACCTTGTTTTTTCTAACAAAATATAAAATAAATGCCTGAATCACTTTTCTATACACTTTCAAAGAGAAGCACTAAGCGTTGAGTATTCACATATAATGATGAATAACCCTTAATAATAAATGACCGAAAACTACTGAATTTGATTGCCAGTGAATTATTAATATTGTAAGTTCGGGCATACAATTTAACCATCACCGATGGATGCGCGCTCTATGCATGTTTCCAATGTGAAATCCGCATTTTCCATCGTTTATGCTGTTTAAAGGCATTACAAATGTTGACGATCCTTAACACAAACTACAAACGCGTTGGCGCATTGGAATTGTTCGGTATAGCGCTTGCCTTAGCTACATTAAATGCTTGCTCAAGCATTGTCGAACAATCGGCAAACTCTCCAGTAACACAGCCAATAAGCGCAGCGCCTATATTTGAAATGGATTTTGAAAACTATAGCAATGAATATCAAGATTATCGTCTAGACATGGTAGCAAAGGATTTTGCTAGTATTGATAAAAGAGCGTCGGGTGAAATAAGAGGTTTTGATTCTGAAACGAAAACATGGACAGCTCGTAATCAGGTAGGTTTAGGACATTTAAAAGCTGAATTCGCAGCTAACATAGCTAGCGGAAAAGAAACCGGTTTTTTGTTTGATAAAGCCTTTCCTGATATGGAATCTGCCAGCATGGAATACCGATTAAAATTTTCACCTGATTTTGTTTGGGCACTTGGCGGCAAGCTCCCTGGTTTAGGCGGGGCTGCACAGGGCGCAAACATTCCAGTCGGTTGTACGCAAGATCAAAACAACATCAAAAATGGCTTCTCAACCAGACTGATGTGGCGACGAGATGGTCGACTCGTGGTTTACACCTATTTTCCTGATAGACAAAATAGATGCGGTGAAGATTACACATTTTTTAAAGCCGAAGCTGGGAAGTGGTATAAAATCACGCAAACAATAGCCTTAAATACACCAGGGCAAAGAGATGGGCAAATATGGATGTTTGTCGATGATGCATTGGTGTATTACAAAGATGATGCGTTTTTCAGAGAAGCCGGTAAAGATAAGGTCAAGGTTAATACTGGAATATTCCATACTTATCGCGGCGGTGGTAGAGACGACCCACGCTTTCATTCGCCCCGCAAAGAGCATATTTATTTCGACGACTTTAAGATTTGGGCAGGTAAACATCCAAACTTGTCCTACGAATAAACTACTATTAGAGTGCGATATGAAAATTACACAAACATTTGCTATCTTTTTTCTATGCTGTGCATTTCTGCTTAACAGCCCTCAGATGTTCGCACTGCAAGAAACTAATGTGCTCGAGCCTCAAGCTCAAGCCATTGATTGGGTATGGTCTGGACAGAGAGTATGGTTTGACTTTATCAGTCAAGACGAGCACCAGTTGGTAGCTTATTATGATGCTGCCCGCCAAATGAGTGTGGCTGTCAGGCAGGTCGGTGATGTAAACGGTGCACCGTGGATTTACCATAAATTACCAAGCTTTCTGGGTTGGGATGCACATAATAGCATCACCACTGCTTTTGATGAAAATGGCCATATTCATGTGGTAGGAAATTTACATGCGAATCCTTTGGTGTATTTTCGCTCAAGCAAACCATACGACCCCAGAACACTAAAGCAAGTAGACGTAATGATTGCTAGGGAAACTGAGCAACACATGACCTATCCTAAGTTTTTCCTTGGTAATAATAACGAGCTGTTCTTTAAATATCGACTTGGCACAAGCAGCCAAGCTCAGTGGTATTATATTCGTTGGAATGCTTCAAAAAATAGCTGGGAGGCAATTCATGACAGCACCTTGCTTGATGGAGAAGGAACTCGTAGTGTATACCCAAAAGGGCCTGTATTTGGTCCAGATGGCTATGCGCATTTAAGCTATGTTTGGCGTGAAAGTCCAATTGCCTCTAGTAATCATGACCTGTCATACGCCAAGAGCAAAGACTTAATTAATTGGGAATCCTCTACTGGCAAAAAAATAGCGCTGCCAATTGTGCTAGCTGCTGGCGAAATAATTGACCCTATACCCATGCATGGCGGACTATTGAATGGTCGCACTCCCATAGGCTTTGATGCCGAGAACAGAGTAGTTGTGACTTATCAAAAATACGATGAAAATGGTGACACACAAGTGTTTTTGCTCCGACAGGAAGGCAGCAATTGGAAGGGCAAACAAATATCTTCTTGGAAAAACTCGCGTGTTGATCTGGATAAGAGCGGAGCATTAGATTTACCCATTGATACCAGCCAACCAGCTTTTACTAACTCTGCTGGCAATATTATCGTGCCAGCAAGTTATAAAGGTGTCGCTTGGCAATGGGAAGTTGAACACAACACACTAAACGTTATATCGGGTGCACCTGTCGAACAAAACTTGCCTGAATCGATTCAAAAATATGACTTAGATAATGGCATTCCTCTGCGTGTTCTGCCGCTCATTGAGCAGCAAAAAACACCTTCAAGCAAATACTTTATTAGCTGGGAGGCGATGCAGCCCAATCGAGACCAAGCAAGGGCAGATATCCCTTTACCTTCCACCTTGCGCGTACATCATATTGATTAATTGCTCCAAGCACTTCGCCTAGCAAAATCCTTTAGCTGATCATGCTGAATTTTAGCGACCGCAAAATAACGTGATTCTGTATACGCAAAGCAGCAGCCCCTCTGATATATAGAGACGTTTAATAAATAGACTCATTCAGAGAGTAAACAAACCTTCATGTCTTCATTGCTTTTTTACGATAGCTAGATTAACTTAAAAACTAGCTAAGTCCTGATGATAAGCAAAGGAGCCAATAATGTTAGATTGGGCAAAAATAAGTGCTGAAGTTGAACATGCTCTTTCATTGGATAACACTGCGCTTACCTCTTTTATTGCGTCCTTACCCACTACCAAAGAAGCCAATGAAGTGTCTCGCCTTATTAAACGGCTGAGACCCGCTACAGGGTTTATGGCAACGTCAGCGATTGATCATCCTGTTGACGAAGCTAAGTTGGCAGACGGGACGCTAATCGATGCATGGAAAATTGACCAACATATTGGCCGCGGCGGCATGGGCGATGTTTATCGTGCACATAGAGCAGACGGTTTGTATGAACAGACAGTAGCCTTAAAGTTGATCCAAAGCCCGTCCGGCTCCCGTTCCGAATTATTCGAAATAGAGCGGCAACGATTAGCTCATATGGATCATCACGGCATTGCACGCATAATAGATGGTGGCAGCTATATCGATGGTCGACCTTATATGGCAATGGAGTACATTCAAGGCGAACCGATTGTGCAGCATGCTGTCAATAATAAGCTAGCTCTTAAGCAACGCTTAATAATGTTTTTAGCGGTTTGCGAAGCGGTAGATTATGCACATAGCAAACTGGTGCTGCACCGAGATATTAAATCTGAAAACGTCCTGATTGCAGCTGACGGTTCTCCTCGCTTAATTGATTTCGGGATTGCCACTGATATAAATGACGCAAAAGATATACCTGCGGCACTGACGCTAGCATCAGCAGCGCCCGAGCAATTGTTAGGCGAATCGGTATCGATTCAAACTGACGTATTTTCTCTCGGAGTCTTGTTGCATGAACTCATAGCTGATAAACGCCCAAGTCGACTGAGCAATGGCGGCATGCAGGCAGATGATTCGAAAATAACAGAAAAAGATCTACTCGCGATAGTATCTAAAGCACTACTATTCGCGCCCGCGCAAAGATATGCGTCAGCTTTATCTTTCAGTCAAGATGTGAAAGCGTTTTTAGAAAAACGGCCAGTATCGGCGAGGAACGGAAACTGGGCTTATAGAGCACAAAGATTTATCCAGCGATACCCAATTGCAAATACGCTCGCTGTAACTGCTGTACTTGCATTGCTTGTTGGAATGGCTACTAGCCTAAAGTTTGCAAGTGATGCGAATCACCAAGCCAGTCTGGCGAAACTGGCCTTAGAAAAGGCGAATTGGCAGTTTGAGCGCACCGAGGCAACATTAGCGGCGCAGCAAGCATACTCCGACGTCTTACAACGGGCATTTGGCGGAGAGGAAGATGTTGAAAGGTTAAGTCAATTGTTAAAGGCACGCTGGCAAGAGGCATTTTCTAGAAGAAATGAAGATGAGAAGACTGCTGCTGCATTAAGCTATGCCATAGGCAGAAACTTTTATTTCCGTGGCGATACTGCTTCGGCACTTGAGATTTTCGATCCATGGATGGCCGAGCAAATAGGCTCCGAATCTCTGGTTGCCCTGGGCGAAGAGGTTTATGCGATGATGTTATCAGATGCCGGCCGCTACGATGAGTCAACTAAGATACTGAGGCGGCTGGTTGCATTTTTTGGTGACGGCAGTCAAACCAACGACGCCGATGCTTCAAACTATGCCAATCGTTTAGCCAGAGCCACACGAGCACCAGAAGATATCGCTCGTTCGGTTACACTACTCAATATTCGACTACAAAATGTACACACTCCGTTTGAGCGCTTATTTAGTTATAGTCAACTAGCTGGCATGCGCGCCTTACAAGGCAGCTTTAATGAAGCTTTGCACGCATATGAGCAAACTTTGCGAATATTTGATGAAAATCCAGGCTTTGCAACCTATGGACGAGATATCGCGCGCTTCAATCTCGCCAGTATCGTACTAGCATGGAAGGGCGATACCCAGCGAGCTTCCGCTCTTGTTGATGCAATTTTAACTGAAGATGTTCCACTAAAAGGTGAGAGCATACAACAAGCCAGAGCAACCATGCTTAAAGCGATTATTCTAGTGCATCAGGGCGATCCACAAAGCGCAATAATATTAATCGAAGAATCTGTGTCTTTATTTAAACGCTTTGCTGGGGAAAAGAACGCCCTCTTTCTTTTAGCAAAGGGGATCCACGCTTATATTTTGTTTTACGCCAATCAGACGGATTTAGCCATGGCAAAGATTGCACAAGCACAAAGCGAAGCTGCAATGTTGCCCGCAAATGAGCGCATCCAGAAGCAATTAAAGTTAATCAGCGTTTCCCTAAAATCCGCTCAGGGAAGCCTTGAATTGCAAGAACTAGCATGGCTTAAAGACTCTCATGTACACAATGAGGCCGCAAGTAATTTGATAATCTTGTACTTGTATAAAAAATTGGCGGACAAACAACTAGCACCTGAATTTTGGCTTAATTAAAAATACCTCAATCAAGCTTCCAACTTATTAATGGCTCAGCAAGCTCTTCGCTATCTGGAAGCAGTAGCTTACATCTTTGAATACATACGCACTTAAAAAAATGTCCGGTTTTTTGGTCAACTCTCGTTAGTTCTAATAGCAATAAGTATTAGCGTATTTACGATATTTTTCTTTCACTGTGTTTATTCCGATCCGTTACAACGGCATTTTACAAAGGATTTCAATATAAATGTAAACGTCGAACAGCTTTGAGAGCAAGCAAAAAACCGAGAGCCGCACCCTCTGGAGTAGGTTTGTTGCTTTATACATTTATCGGAATGTCCATCAAAAGAAGGGGTTCCAGCTTAACGCGCTATTCAATAAATTCAAATTATCATTGGAGGATAACAAGTCATGTCAATTGCAAAATTAGCGGTCAACACCAGTGGCGATAAAACATTTTCATTGAATGCGACACAAAAGCTACAGCGTCTTGCTCTTCGAGCATGCTGCGCTACGTTACCACCGCTGGGCTTGCAAATTGCAATGTATCACTTTACCAACGTTCGCCAACGCAGACCATATTCACTGGCGGAGTTCCCTGAACAATCACAGTCTAAAAGTTTAGTTTATCGTGACGGGCATATTGTCACTCATAGCTGGGGGAAAGGAGGAAAGCTGATCTTTTTGGTTCACGGCTGGGAAAGTAATTCAAGTTTAATGAAAGGCTTTATTACACCGCTTGTTCAACAAGGATATAAAGTGGTAGTGTTTGATATGCCTTCACATGGCCACTCCAGTAAGCAAGCAACCCATTTAAGTGACTTTTCTGCAGCATTAGAGTTTGTCATATCTGTTTATGGTCAACCCTTTGGGATCATAGCGCACTCTTTTGGTGGAACGGCTACGGTTTTATTATTGCGCGACAAACAACACTTGTTGCCAAAAAAGCTTTGCCTAATATCACCGATGCAATCTCTAAGTAGTCACCTCAGGGTGTTCAATACCATAACTGGCTTATCTGAAGCTATGATGAATAAACTATTAATTAAACTAAAAACACAGTATGCATTAGAGATAAATAGTACAGACATTAGTGGATTAATGCGTGACCTAAGAATACCTGGATTATTCGTTCACGATGAGCATGACCAACTTATTCCAATTGAACTTGGTGACTATTTGGCGAGCATTTGGACCGGTGCTCGATATCTTCGAACACGAGAACTCGGACACAGAAAAATTCTCAAAGACCCACATGTTATTAAGCAGGTAACTGAATATATGCTGGAGCGATAATCAAATGCCCTTCCCTTGCGTTTAGCTGATTGATGTTTTCAGTAAAAAGGGAAAGAGCAAAGCGCTAGACGATTCGGAGTGCTTGCTTATGCATTATGAAAAGGTAACTAAATTACTTGTGCTAAACGTTTTGAAATAATAATTAGGCTGTCGAATCCATTTTCTCGGCAAGCCAAGCTTTTGCTACTTGCCAATCGCGTCGTACCGTGCGATCCGACACGCCTAAACTCATCGCCGTTTCAGCTTCGGTTAATCCTGCAAAATAGCGTGCTTCAACCACTTTCGACAGGCGAGGCATTTTAACTTCAAGCTGATCGATAAGGTCATTAATAGTCAGGATTTGTTCTGGACTTTCTTGGTATTCTGGGAGCGTAAAATCATCCTCATTGTAAGAAAAATTACTTTTCCCGCTGCCGTGCTTTAGCGTCAACTTTTTGCGAGCGTGGTCAACAATTACCTGACGGATGGCAAGATTGGCAGTGCGCATAAACTGCTCTTGAGATTGCCATATTGTTTTGCCACTGAGCTTCAAAAAACAATCGTGCAAAATGTCTTCCGTCATCATGGTCGCCCCTAAGCCTACCCTTCTGCGGCGATTACGCGCAATTTTTAATAGAGGCTCATAGGCTTGCTCAAACAGGCCACGAGCGATGTTTCGATCATCTGTAGAATATTCAAAGGTGCTATTAGCTTCTGCACTACCCATAAAACGGCTCCCGCTTGACTACAAAAAACACTATTAGCATTGCATAAAAAAGCATCAATAAACAAGTGATTAATTATTTGTCCGCTTTTTAGGACCTTTCTCGTTATACCTTTTAGAGTAAAGTATTTTGAGCAAAGCCCTCTTTGGGAATTACCCATGGTGAACATGAGCCGCTAAAGGAAGATCAGCACATGCAAAGCAACGAACTAGAGAAACCCCACTTGGCTGCGAATATGGATAAGCTGTCAATCAAAACTCGTTATTTCATTTGGATTATCGAACACCCCAAACGCGTGATGGTTCTCTCATTTTTACTCATATTCGCCATGGCTTTAGGTCTGACCAATGTGCACAAAGAATCATCGGTTGACGCTTTTGTTCCTCAAGATCACCCTGCCGCTTATGCCAGAGACAGAGCCGCCGCGATATTTGGCATAGAAGACCCAATCGTCGTTGGTTTACTGGCGCCTAGCAATACATCGGCCTTTACACCCGAAAACATTGAAAGCTTGCGCCGTATCGAGCAAAAAGTTCGCTTGCTACCAAATGTGAAAAAACAAAGCTTAATTAGCATTTTGAATGAAAACGCAATTCGTGGGGATGTGGGTGATCTGATTGTTGAACGCATCGTGCCAGACGGTCTAGTATCAGCCAAAGTAGCAACAGAGGCCATTAATCGCGTTAACAGCATGAGCATGATGAAAGGCCTGTTAGCGTCTCAAAACGGGGATGCATTAACCCTAATCATACCCGTTTACGACGCCAATCATGCAACCGAAACCTATGGCGAAGTTTTAGCTATCGCCAACGCCGAATCGTCGCAGAATTTGACAGTCCATGTTACCGGTGTCGCTTCTATGAATGGACGATTAGCACAGATGGTAAGCGAAGATACCCGCAAATTTATTCCTGCAGCGGTGATCACTGCGCTAGTGATTGTATGGATCGCTCTGCGCAATATTAGAAGCCTGATTGGCCCGCTGTATGTTATTGCTGGGGCAGCTGCGATGACAATTGGTTTGATGGGATGGTTAGATGCGAAATACTATTTAATCACCACCGCACTGCCTGTGATTATCATGGCAATTGCAATTGCCGATAGCCTGCACATTTCTACAATTTTTTTGCACAAATGCCGACATCAAGCACAAAACACGCCCTCGCAAAATTTGCTTGAGACACTTCAGGACACCTATTTGCCAATCACTTTGACCACCATCACTACCATCGCTGGATTTTCAGGTTTAGCCTTAGGTTCGCCGATGCAGCCAATTGCAGAATTTGGCTGGTTTGCAGCAATTGGCGCATTAGTAGCTTGGGTACTGAGCTTAAGTTCGTTGCCTGCCATTATGATCTTGACCAAGTTACAAGCAAAGTCAAATCATGCAGATATCAAATTTACAGCAATCGATAAATGCATTCAAACACTCACCCTACAAGCCTTTCATAAGCCCATATTAACCGTAAGCGTAGCGGTTCTTTTGATGACCGCCATGGGCTATTTTGCGCTTAAAGCGAACTTTGATTATCAGCGTCAAAGCTATTTTCAAGATAATGAACAGGTGCGCATTGCAGACATTGCCTTAAATGATCGCTTAGCTGGCGTAAATTTTTTGGATGTTGTGATAACAGCAGGGCAGCCCGGACAATTAATGACTCCCGACGCCATCATGGCAGTCGCTCAATTGCAGCAACTACTCAGTGAGCAAGCGTTTGTAGCTAAAACCACATCCATAACCGACTATATGACACTAATGCATAGTGTACTCAATGACGCCCCTTTAGGTAGTTTCCCACAGGCAAAAAATGCGCCCATGCAATACATGTTCTTATACGAATCGTCGGGCGACCCAGGAGATTTCAGCGAAGAAATCGATTTTAATTATCAGCACGCGCTTATTCGTTCTCAGCTCACCACCGACCAATACAGCAAAGTAAAGGCAACCGTATCCAGCTATGAACAAATTGCCAATGAGTGGTCAGTTGATACTGGGTTACAAGCAAGTGTAAGTGGCAGAGTTGCCGTCAATGTTGGCTGGATGAGCGTGTTGGCTGAGTCACATTTTACCGGTTTAGGCTTGGCTATTTCATTTGTATTCGTTGCATCTTTGCTGTTGTTTCGCTCCCTCTATAAAGCCCTATTGAGTTTAGTGCCAATAGCAAGCGGCGTGCTGTTTACCTATGCAGCTATGGGTGCACTTAATATTGATATCGCGCCAGCAACATCGATGACTGCTGCTATTTCTACGGGCTTAGGAGTGGATTTTGCCATTCATCTTATATGGGGCCTGGGTCAAGCAAAAACACGCGGTATCGGCACCGAACAAGCCTTATCAGGTAGCTATCTGGTGATTGCAAGAGCCTGTGTGTTTTCAGCTTTAGCTCTAGCAGTTGCATTGTGCGTTGTATGTATGAGCTCTGCGCCGCCCTTGCAATGGTTTGGTGCACTGGTTGCTGCGGCAGCGATTGGCAGCCTAGTTGGCGCAATATTTATGATACCGGCGTTTTTTGCATTATTTAACACCCAGGCGGTGTTGCTTGATATTGAGGATACCTAGTAATGAAAAAGTTTTATCTGATTGGCACAATCGCGGTTTTGTACACATCATTGTTTGCTATGCCAAGCAGTCATGCTCAAAATACCAAGGATGCTGCTTACTCTCTGAGTGCTGAGCAAGTTGCTGAAAAACTTGCCAATCGCGCGATTAATGAAGCAAGGATTGGCTACATGCACTTTACCTTGCGCAATCACTCAGGCTCTCAACGCAAACGCTCCGCGCTATTCGTGCAAGAGCAATTGCCGAATCAAACCAAAATAGGTATTTACTTTACCGAACCTGCTGGTCTGCGTGACACTGGTTTTTTAAGCCACGACAACAGCGGCAATAATGATCAAAATTGGCTATATTTGCCTGCTACCGAGAGAGTCAGAAAGTTGCCCGCTTCTAGCCGAGGCGACTATTTTATGGCGACAGACCTCAGTTACGGTGACATCAAAGATAACTTTGCATTCGCATTAGATGATTGGGAATTCAGTTTAGGCGACCCTAAAACAATCGGTAGTAAGACTTATTACGTGCTCAAAGGGCTTGCAAAAACTGAGACGATAAAACAAGAAATGGGATACGCTAGCTTTAGCGCTCACATTGACCCTGACACATGGTTTCCAGTATCAATTGAATATAACGATACCGATAACGTGCGGCTAAAAGAAGTATCTGTTTTAAGCCTTGAACTGATTGACAATATCTGGACAGCCACGCATTTTTCCATTTTCAATACTCAGTTGTCACATCAAACTGATATCGTGATCAGTGACATGCAGTCAGTGTATCAACTTCCGCCGCATTTACTAGAGCCCGAAGAACTTGCTTATGGCGCCCCAGTCTCGCTGCTGCAATAAGTTGAGAAACGATATGTTAGGCGCTTTATCGTCAGATTTCGGCAAACACTTTGTTAAACTATCTTTATTGCTGGTAGCGTTCGCGTTTTTCTGGTTGAAGGCAGCCCATGCTGCCAGTGATAGCTCTACTATTGTCGCTTTTGACTATCGGTTGGGAATTGACTTTAAGTCACAAGACATAAGCTTATCTCGCCTTACCGTTAATACTCAAACTGAGGTCAAATTAAACCATAGTTGGTCTGCCCAACTCGACCTTCGGGCCGAATTTGCCGAAGATGATGTAGGTTTAGGTTCAACATTTCACTACGCAAAACTTAACAGGCCACTGGTTGAAAATAAGAATACTCGCTTTGAAATAGACCGCGCGTTTTTGCAGTGGCGATCCCGCGCCCACAGCTTTACTCTAGGCAAACAAGTGACGCCATGGGGCGTACTCGACGGGATACAGATCACCGACCGTTTTGATCCGGTTCGCCGGCGAGATTTTGTATTTACCGATGTTCGACCGGATCGACTTGCGAGATGGGGTGGGCGTTGGCGTAATAAAATCGGTGGATTTAGTCTAGATGCATCATTGGCCTTTGACGGCACAGTATCTCAGCAAGCTGAGATTGGCGCACAGTTTTTTAACACATCGCCTCGCTTTACCGGTGGATTAGACATTACTAATATTCCTCTGACAATCAGCAGTCAGAGGCGAAATAGCACACTACAACAATCTACTTTTGGGCTGCGGATTTCGCATTCATTAGGCGATGGTGACTTGTCTTTGTTAAGCTTCCGAGGGCCTGATACTGACCCCATAATTAGCATGCCCGCTGATCTTGCGACCAGTCATACTGTTAATGTGTCCTTGTCATTTCCTAGACGAAGCCTTTTTGGCGCAAGTTATGATATCACGCTTGGAGAAACGGTCGTACGTGGCGAAGTCGCCTATATTCCCGACCAAACCGTGAATATTATTAGCTCAATACCTTTACAAACTGTGAGCACGCGTAGATTGCTTGCGGGTCTTGGTATCGATTGGAACGCACCTGCTCAATGGTTTGTGAATGCGCAAGTTGCCATCGACTACTTAGATCAGCAAAGCTTTACTTTGCTGCGGCCTAACATGGATGCGATAATGACAGTGCGCGCCCAACGATTATTCTCAAATGGTCGATTGTTGTTAAAAGGTGAGTTACTTGGCAGCCTAAACCAACAGGACGGTGTATTGCGCCCAGAATTTGCCTTTGAATATAGCGATCAATTAAAACTGAGGGCTGGTCTGGACTACTTATTTGGGAATATCAACGGTCAGTTTGGACAGTTCAAAGACAATTCTAGAGTATGGATAGCGGCCTCCTATACGTTTTAAAATAATACTCCGCGAATAGCTTATGCTCTTTTTTAAGGATGGATTAATCTTGAAGATTTGGCATCAACCATTTTTCCGCCTCCTCTATACTCCAAGCTTTGCGCCTAGCATAATCCTCAAGTTGATCATGTTGGATTTTCGCAACCGCAAAGTAGCGTGATTCTGGATGCGCAAAGTACCAGCCTGATACCGCTGCACCCGGCCACATAGCATACGAAGACGTTAACTTCATACCAATGCTTTGCTCCACATCCAGTAAATCCCAAATCAGCTGTTTTTCAGTGTGTTCTGGGCATGCGGCATAACCCGGTGCCGGACGAATGCCTTGGTACTTCTCACCGATTAAGCCATTGTTATCAAGTTGCTCGTCTTTTGCATAACCCCAGAGCTCTTTACGTACGCGCTCGTGCAAGTATTCCGCGAAGGCTTCGGCTAATCTGTCGGCTATAGCTTTACTCATAATTGAGTTGTAATCATCACCGTCTTGTTCATAAGCTTTTGCTAGTTCGTCCTCACCAATGCCTGCGGTCACTGCAAACGCGCCAATATAATCCCGACCGTTGACCGACTCAGGCATCACGTAATCGCTTAAACAGTAGTTGAAACCTTTAGGTTTGTCGGTTTGCTGACGACAGTGATGAGACACACCTAATAGCTCGTTGCTATTGCTTGGTGAATAAATATTGACGTCTTCATTGATACTGTTTGCAGGAAAGATACCCACGCGTCCTTTAGCCTGCAGCTTTGCATTTCTCACAATATCGTCGAGCATGTTGTTGGCGTCTTTAAATAAGCTTTTTGCCTCACCCCCCACCACTTCGTCATTTAATATGCGCGGATACTTCCCGGCTAAAGACCAGGTCAAGAAAAACGGTGTCCAATCGATGTAAGGACGCAAGGTATTTAGATCAACTGAGATAGTTTTTACACCTAAAAAGTTAGGCTTAGGCACTGCATAGCGTTGCCAGTCGCAGGTAAAGCGATTGGCGCGGGCCTGTTCAAAGCTAATGGCCTTTGTGCGCGGCTTTTTGCGAGCGTGTTGTTCACGTACTTTTTCATATTCTTCTGAAATTTGTTTGGCATAGGCTGGCCGATGTTCTTTTGATATTAGTTTTTGACACACCCCGACTGCCCTGCTGGCATTGGGCACATACACCACCGGATGATCATAGTTTTGTTCAATTTTTACCGCCGTATGGGCTTTAGATGTGGTTGCTCCGCCAATCAGCAGCGGCAGGTCGAGCTTCAAACGCTGCATTTCTTGGGCGACATTGACCATTTCATCTAATGAAGGGGTAATCAAACCCGACAGGCCAATCATGTCGGCTTTTTCATCAATCGCGGTTTGAATGATTTTAGCTGCCGGCACCATCACGCCTAAATCCACAACCTCAAAATTATTGCATTGCAGCACTACGCCCACGATATTTTTACCAATATCGTGCACATCGCCTTTTACTGTGGCCATAATAATTTTACCGTTAGACTGACTGACACCCGATTTTTCAGCTTCAATATAAGGCTGTAGGTGCGACACGGCTTTTTTCATTACGCGGGCAGATTTAACCACCTGCGGTAAAAACATTTTGCCTTCACCAAAAAGATCGCCGACGACGTTCATACCGTCCATCAAAGGCCCTTCAATGACGTGTAAAGGTTTGTCTGCTGCCAGGCGCGCTTCTTCAGTGTCGTCGATAATGTAGTCGGTAATGCCCTTGACTAAAGCATGCTCTAAACGCTTACCTACACTTTGTTCGCGCCAGCTTAGGTCTTCAACCGCAGCGGCTTTGCCGTCGCCTTGGAATTTTGGCGCTAGCTCCAGTAAGCGATCGGTGGCCTGATCGTTGCGATTTAAAATAACGTCTTCTACCGCCTCTTTTAACTCGCTGGGGATTTGATCATAGACCTCGAGTTGGCCGGCATTGACAATGCCCATATCCATACCGGCGCGAATGGCATGATATAAAAACACCGAATGCATGGCCTCGCGCACCGGATTGTTGCCTCTAAACGAAAAGGAAATATTTGAAAGGCCTCCCGAAACATGACAGTGGGGTAGCTGTTGGCGAATTTGCCTAGTGGCTTCAATGAAATCGACGGCATAGTTATTGTGCTCTTCAATGCCTGTTGCGACGGCAAAAATATTGGGGTCGAAAATAATGTCTTCAGGGGCAAAGTTGATTTTATTAACTAATAGATCATAACTGCGCTTACAAATTTCAAACTTGCGGGCTTGGGTGTCTGCCTGACCGGTTTCGTCAAAGGCCATGACTACCGCCGCCGCACCATAGCGTTTAATTTTTTTTGCTTGTGCTAAAAAGCTTTCCTCACCCTCTTTTAAGCTTATAGAGTTAACTATCGCCTTGCCCTGCACGCATTTTAAGCCCGCTTCGATCACTGTCCATTTAGAAGAATCAATCATGATCGGCACCCGAGAAATATCCGGCTCCGAAGCAATGAGGTGTAAAAAGCGGACCATCGCCGCCTCAGAATCGAGCATGGCTTCATCCATGTTGATATCGATAATCTGCGCGCCATTTTCAACCTGCTGACGAGCCACATCTAAGGCAGCCTCATAATCCTCTGAGAGGATCAGGCGTTTAAACATCGCCGAACCAGTTACATTGGTGCGTTCACCCACATTAATAAAGCTTGAAAATTCTGCTGCCACTTACATGCTCTCTTGTAAAACGGTTAAATCGAAAAGGTATTCGCTTATCAATTACATACTGCATCGAATGAGTAGCGCCGTCGCCCTAATAAAACCTAATGCACAAAGGGCTCAAGGCCTGATAGCCTTAGCTTCACCTTAACATTAGGTAGCTTTCTTGGTGCTGCACCCGCTACTGCTCGGGATAGCGCACGTATATGCTCAGGTGTGCTGCCACAACAACCACCCACAATATTGACTAAGCCTGACTTTGCCCACTCTTCAATATGCTCAGCCATTTCGGCAGCCTGCATGTCGTATTCACCAAACTCATTGGGCAATCCCGCATTGGGGTGCGCCGATACCAAACACTCCGAGACTCTTGATAATTCAGCCACGTATTGTCTTAGCAAGTCAGGGCCAAGGGCACAGTTAAGGCCAAACGCAATTGGCTTAACATGGCGTAAAGAATAATAAAAGGCTTCGGTAGTTTGCCCTGAAAGCGTGCGACCAGAGGCATCAGTGATGGTGCCTGATATCATAACTGGCAAAGTTAAACCAAGCTCTTCAAATACCGCATCGACAGCAAAGGCTGCTGCTTTTGCATTTAAGGTATCAAAAATAGTTTCGAGCATGATGATGTCTACCTTGCCTTTTATTAACGCTTTGGTGGCCTGTGTGTAGGTTTCAACTAGCTCGTCAAAATCCACATTGCGCTTACCTGGGTCGTTGACATCCGGCGAAATAGAAGCGGTACGACTGGTTGGTCCAAGCACACCTGCAACAAATCGTGGTTTAGCAGGGTCTTGTGCGCTTATTTGATCAGCCGCTTCACGAGCTAACTTAGCCGCGCACAGGTTAATTTGTTCAACATGGTCTTGCATGTCGTAATCGGCCATCGAAATAGCAGTAGCGTTAAAGGTATTGGTTTCAATGATGTCGGCGCCCGCTTTTAAATACGCCAGGTGAATCTCTTTGATTAGGTGAGGCTGCGTGACTGCCAACAAATCATTGTTGCCTTTCAGGTCGCAGTGCCAGTCTTTAAACTGCTCACCGCGGTAGTCTTCTTCATTGAGTTTTAGCTCTTGGATCATGGTTCCCATTGCGCCATCAAGCACTAAAATACGAGTAGATGCGAGCTTGGCTATGCGGGTTGCGGTATCGGTCACTGCGACTTCCTATATGCGATGGGTTAATTAAGTTCGTTTAAATCAAACGGCGTGGTTTGATACACGCAGTAGTTGAGCCAATTGGTAAAAAACAAAGTGCCGTGTGACTTCCAGCGGACTTTAATGTCTTTTGTTGGATCGTTTTGCTGGAAGTAATTTTCAGGCACTGCAGGGCTGAGTTCAGCCTCTACATCTCGCTCATACTCTTGCGCAAGGGTTAATGGGTCATACTCAGGATGCCCGGTAACGTAAACTAAGCGTTTATCGTCTGTTGCGGCAATATAGACACCTGCATCATAAGAGCTAGCGAGCACAGAAAGACCGTCGATCCGCTGATAATCTTCAATAGGAATTTCACCCACGCGAGAATGCGGTGCCCAAAAATAAGGGTCAAAGCCGCGCACCAGCTCGTTTTTTTCGTCCAGAACTCGATGCTCAAAAACGCCAGACAACTTTCTCTCTCTGACCACTCGCTGCACACCATAATAATGGTACATAGCCGCGTGAGCTGCCCAGCATAAAAAGATGGTAGATTGCACATGACGGCGGCTCCAGTCCATCAGCGTGGTCATTTTGTCCCAGTATTTAACGTCTTCGTACTCCATATTACCTAAGGGCGCGCCGGTAATGATAAGCCCATCGTATTTTTTATCTTTCACTTCAGAAAACGAATGATAAAAAGCATTCATATGAGATGCAGGGGTATTTTTTGGTGCGGTTTCGTCGATACGAATTAGGTCGATGTTAATTTGCAAAGGGGTATTGGAAAGCAAGCGGAGTATTTGTAGTTCGGTCTCTATTTTATTAGGCATGAGGTTTAAAATACCCACGTTGAGCGGCCGTATATTTTGCTTAAGCGCACGCTCACTGTCCATCACAAAAATGTTTTCGGAAGACAAATCGTCTGAAGCAGGAAGCTCAGCAGGTATTTTAATCGGCATGAAGCACAGACACCAAATGAAACAAAGATGTCGTTATTGTGGCGGAATGGGAACAAATGTCAAGAATAAACGTCTAGACGTCTAAACGTTTATTCAGTGGCTTATTATGAAGTGAGTGCAGATTGCAAGATTTGCGCATGCTCAACAAGATCGTGGCCTAAATCGGTTAAATAGCCACCGTCAGGTTGTTGCACAATGCCTTTTTCGTATAGGCGTTGTGCTGCATCGATCATAGCTTGGTCAGCATCTTTGCGTACTTTGAGCCCTTGCATCAAGCTTTTGTTTGGAAATTTCAAGATGAGATTTAATTCTTCAAGCATGTCAGCGTTAAACGACATAAAGTACCTCTGTTGTGTGTTGTTATTATCGGTAGCATTTATCCATGCCAAGGTCTATTTGCATCATTGGCTAAAAATCATCGCTAGTCAAATGAATATCCTAAATAAGCATAGATGTAAGCCCGAAGTCGAATAACACCTATTCCCCAAACTGCTCTATTGTAGAGTACAAGATAATGAACTGTGCGTAGCGTTAGCGAATAAGTCCGTTTTGCACAGATTGAAATGTAGCCACCGTTAGTAATTTTAATAAGGCAGAATCAATATGTCATACCAGCAAGAATACGATCACTCTATTGCCGCACCTGAAACCTTTTGGGGAGAGAAAGCCGCAGACTTACCTTGGTTTACCTTTCCGAGCGGCATACTTTCAGAGGATAGCAACGGCATTGCCCGATGGTTTGCCAACGGCGAGATGAACACTTGTTATATGGCCCTTGACCATCATGTTGAAAATGGCCGAGGTGAACAGTTAGCGCTTATTTTTGATTCGCCTGTGACGGATGAGGCGCAGCAGTACACATACCGCGAACTGCTAAAAGAAGTCGCACTGTTTGCCGGTACATTACGCCAGTACGGCGTTGAAAAAGGCGATACGGTGGTTATCTACATGCCAATGATTGCCAAAGCGGTTGTTGCAATGCTTGCTTGTGCCCGAATAGGCGCGGTGCACTCGGTGGTATTTGGCGGGTTCTCAGCAAACGAACTAGCGATCAGAATAAATGATGCCAAACCTAAGTTAGTTGTCACGGCGTCTTGCGGTATCGAAATTAGCCGAGTTATCGAATATAAACCGATGGTAGACCAAGCGATTGAGCTTGCCAAACACAAACCCGAACACGTAATTCTATTGCAACGGGAACAGTGCGCTGCCAGCATGCAATGTCCCAGAGATATCGACTGGCTGCAGGCCACTCAACAGTCAGTTCCCGCAGACTGCGTTAAGGTCTTGGGTAGCGACCCTCTTTATGTGCTTTATACCTCCGGCACCACCGGCAAGCCCAAAGGCGTGGTCCGTGACAATGGCGGTCATGCGGTGGCACTGAAATACTCGATGCGCTCGGTGTATAACTTAGAGCCAGGTGATGTATTTTGGGCGGCCTCAGATGTAGGCTGGGTAGTGGGGCATTCTTACATCGTGTATGCGCCGTTACTGCATGGCTGCACCACCGTTGTGTATGAAGGCAAACCCGTTAGAACACCTGACGCTGGGGCATTTTGGCGGGTAATAGAGCAGTACAGCGTGAAAGCCGTATTTGCCGCTCCCACTGCGTTTAGAGCCATTCGCAAAGAAGACCCTGAGGCGCTTTTATTGGGGCAATATAACATTGACTGTCTAGAAACCATCTTTATGGCAGGCGAACGACTAGATCCGCCCACCTACGAGTGGACCGTTGAAAAAACCGGCAAACCTGTGGTTGATCATTGGTGGCAAACTGAAACAGGTTGGGCAATTTGCGCTAATTTAACCGGCATTGAAACGCTGCCAACCAAGCCAGGTTCATCGACCAAACCGGTGCCTGGATTCAATGTACAGATTCTTGACCACAGCGGTGAGCCGGTGCCGGCTAACACTCAAGGCGCAATTGCCATCAAACTCCCACTTCCACCTAGCTGCTTAGCCACTATATGGGGTGATTTTGCTCGCTTTGAAGACGGCTATTTAAAAGAATTTCCGGGCTATTACAGCTCAGGTGATGGCGGCTATATAGATGAAGACGGCTACTTATTTGTTATGGGTCGCACCGACGATGTCATTAACGTAGCCGGCCACCGGCTTTCAACCGGTGAGATGGAAGAAGTACTTGCGGCGCATCGTGACGTTGCCGAGTGCAGTGTTATTGGTGTTTACGATAGCTTAAAAGGACAAGTGCCAATCGGCCTAGCGTTGTTGAAAGATGGCGCAACCATTTCAGAAGCCGACTTGCAAACGGAGCTCGTAAATATGGTGCGAAAAGAAATCGGCGCGGTAGCGTGCTTAAAACAAACCATCATTGTGCCTAGACTACCGAAAACTCGCTCCGGCAAAATTTTACGCAAACTCCTTAGACAAATTGCAGATGACAGTGACTATGCGGTGCCCTCAACCATTGATGACCCTGAGAGCGTCCAAGAAATAAAGGACATTATGCAAAAAAATGGTCTACTAAAAACATCCAGCTAATCGAGCAAGGGCTGCTTACGCTATCAAACATAGTGTACAAACGGTAAACGTATACAGGGCAAATGAGGCAGTCCAAATTTTGTATTTAATCGTCATATTTATTTCCTAGTGATTGATTAACTATTTGCTGTGAGTCTTTATCACTAGTGCTAAGCGAAGTTCGTGCCAAAATTTAAGTAACTGTTATTTAAACACTATATTAAAAAGGTGTGGATTTATTCGTGTCCGCGGACGAAAAAACTGTTCGATTCGGACACTTTTTGGTGACTTTCGCCAAGTCTTCTTTGGAAAGGACTTGTTAGGCAATATGCTTCGTTTAATTACCTGTCTTATCCAAGCTTGATTGCTTAATACTGGTCTTGCAAACTCATATTTAGATGCTTGCTAAGTATTTAGCATAAGGTTTCCATTTTGGCTGCGGGGGTGGTTTTATTTCATTTCTAACTTGCATCGAGCTGAATGTTTCTACGGATGCGCTGCGAGCTTCAACTCCAAGGTATGAATTATTCCAACTGAGTCCTAGGTCGGTAAATAAGGCCTTGCCGTGGGACTCAGGTGCCTTTACAAAGTCATCATGATTGTGGGTTAATATGGGCAAACCAAGCTCTTGCCATTTTTTTACTGCATAAGTCTGAAAGTCTAAGTAGCGGTTAATATCGTCAATTTCATAGCTATATGTAAACGTATTTGAAAAATTGCGCATATAGATGGAAAGTGCCATATCTTTTTTGTTTCGTTCGATATGAACAAATTTCGCAGAAGGATGAATGCGCTGCAACAAGCCCGCGAGATGCAGGTTGTGGGTCGTCTTATCAACATATACGCTGGCGGAAGGAGCAAGAGCCCTTAAACCGGCGATATCAGCTTGTTGCAATTGGTGCTGACTTTTATTAAAAACATCAATACCATCATGGCCTACTAACATCGGCATCAGCCATGGCAGTAATGCCCCGCGTTCGCCCACAGAGGCAACTCCCGGGGCTGCCGCTAATAAGGTTTGTATAAGAGAACCACCGCACCGAGGCGGTCCTAAAAAATATATTTGCTGTACGTCTTCGCTTGAGTCTAAGGGACGTGATTTTTGATAAATTGTGAGCGCGTGTTCGAGCTGTTTATAGAGTGAATTAATGTCAAATGTCGAGCCGTTTTTTGCTAAGCGATTAGCGGTAGTAGCATAGTCCCATGCTAATTCATAATCACCATGGCGATCGGCCGTCTGTGCCAATGCGAATAGAAGTTTAATGCGGCTGTCTGAGCTCGTGCCTGGCTGATTAACAATTTCGCTTGCGAAATGATAGGTATCTGCATCGGTACTTGTGGACAATAGCAATTGCTCAACAATCAAGTCAATGTGCTTTGGATGACTGATAAGTGCTTTTTTTATCAGGTTTCGAGCGCGGTCAAAATCACCTTTCCATGATGCAAGGTTAGCCGCTAGTATTGTGGCTTTAGGGTCATTTTTCCGGATCGCTAAAACCTTATCCACCAAATTTTGCGCTGCAGTAAAATCTTTGACATGAATGTGCCATTTAGCAAGAAGCAACGAGTCTGCCTCCGACATATTTGCATTTCGATAAGCAGTTTTTATGGCGCTGATAGCTGTTGTATAGTCATGTAAAGCGGCAGAGATTTGCGCATGTTTGTGATGTACTTGGGGTGAATCATAGCGGGCTGCACTGATTTGTATGACGTTTAATGCTTCGTTTAATTCTCCTAGTTGAATCAAAGCCTTGGTAAGCGCAAGCGCAGCGTCAGGAGCGTAATGAGAGAGTTCTGCAGCTCGTTGCAGGGCAGTCTTAGCCCCTGCAAAGTCTTTCACTTGGTTTAAACAACGTCCTAAATGTAAATGCCACCGAGATTCTAGAGGTGCTATATCACATGCTTTTTTGAGCGCCTCAATAGCCTCTGGCTGATTTTTCTTAAGCAGAACTATCCCGTAGAAAGACCATGCTTCTGCATGCTTTGGGTTCGATTCAATCATCGATTTTAATAACTTTATTGATGTCGTTTCGTCGCCTCTTTCTAAGGCTGTTAGGGCTTCTTCAAGTTCTGTCATGATGCATAGGTTTTTATGTTCATTATTAAATTTTTAGGCAAAATCAACGCTCATTAAGCTTGTAAAAAAAGAGTGATTTCAAAGTTATAATAAAGCGCACGAGTCTACATGATTTTGTATCCCTACGCCAAAATGCAAATACCAATGGTCTGTTGATCTTTGCTGTATGATTTTGCAGCAAAGATTAACAGACCTTAGTGTTGCTGCAATTGCAGAAGTTGATCATGGGTCAATACTTCTTTGTACTTTTCATCAAGCACCCAGTTTTGCGCGCTTTGCTTATCGGCTAACAGTGCTTCAAATAATTGTCTCTGTAACTCACTAATCTCAGCGTTATCGTCCTGAACTAAGGCCTGTCTACCTTTAGTTTGTTCGCTTTTTTTCTGATTGCTGATGACCAATTGGCTTGTACTTATCTCATTTGGTGAGGTATGCATCGCTTTTTTTGGTGGGATCAACTCTTCATTTATTGCTTTTATTTCAAGAATTCGTTCAAACAATTCATCAATCAGCGACGGTGGTGTTTCTTCAGCTTCAGTATTTAGGCTGCTAGCGAGGCGTCTGGCACTCGTCACCACAAGCCCTTGCATCTGGGTCTGAGCAGGCGCTGATATCATTCTTTCTCGCGCTGAATCTGTCATATCAGCCATCATTGGTTCAGAATTAGCAGGAGGCAAGGACTGAACGCTATCGGTGTTTACTTCTGGCTCGGCTACCACAAACACCAGTGCGACGAAGATTACTGAAGCGGCAATTGAGCCACTGTATTGCCATTTTCGCCATGGTGACTTCATTGACGGATGGCTCAATGTCGCATTCAGTTGCGCTTGCTGCCTAGCTATCGACAAAATACTCGCGTCTAGTGTATCTGTAGGCATTGGCTTTTGTAATTGTTGATAAGCTTCACTCACAATCGCTTGATGTTCATTGTGCTCATCATCAAATCGATTGCTCATTGCCACCCTCCTGTTATCTCCGATTTATGACTGGCGCTTGCGTTTCTAGTTTGTTCATCCATTCTCAGCGTTAAACATTGACGCAACAGTCTGTAGGCTGACTTCAGTCGGCTTTTAGTAGCCTCTAAATTGCTTTGCACGATGTCGGCAATCTGCTGTCCGCTTAAGCCCGCTTCCTCTCGCAGTAAAAAGCAGTCGAGCTGATGCTTGGGCAGTTTTTTCATGCAGTGTTCAATCGCACTGGCCTGATAGCTTTGCTCTAGGCGGCTTTCTGGCTCAGTATGCTGTGAATCGGCACCACGCGTTTGCAGTGTCAATTCATCAGATTGGCTGTCACCATGCCCACTAGTAGTCTCCATAACCTTACCTAACACCTGCACATGGCGAACATGATCAATCACTTTGTTGCGCGCAATGGTATAAAGCCAAGTATTAAATTTTGCTGACGCCTGATAGCCTGATGCACTGCTGATCACTTTTCCCCATATCTCTTGAAACAGATCATCCACCAGACTCTTATCAATAAGCTGTCGATGCAAATAACGATATAAGCCGCCTTTATGGCGACCATAAAGCGCCTCAAAGGCGTCAAAATCGCCATTTGCGTAATGTTGCATGAGTGCTTCATCGCTTACTGCGTTCAAGTTGCTACCTAGTCATAAGTGAAGTGATGCTAGCGCGCCTATTTTAGCGCGTCAGCGGTGTTAACTAATTGAATAAACTCGCTGCGATAGCCAAATACGTCGTCACCTTTAACTTGTCGAGCGGTACTTGCAATCCATTGATAGTCTAGATTTTGCGTATATTTACTCTGCTTTATCCGTTCGGCAAAGCTTGCGACGGCCACTGCAAATTTAAAATCGCCGCTTTGTTGCTCAAAATTCGTAATCTCGTCGCGATACACAATCTGTTCTATAAGCTGGCTTTGCTTGGCATGGGGCTGCTTAAACCTTAGCTTTACATGCGCTAGTTCATTCAAATTAGTGCTGTGTGCATTTGTCGCTGGTTTTGCATAACGCAAGTCGTCATTAAATTTACCGTCACTCTCGACCAGTGTGATTTCGTAAAGCGCCGTTACTTGATGCCCTGCGCCAATATCGCCAGCGTCTACTTTGTCGTTATTGAAATCCTCATTGGCAAGCGCACGGTTGTCATAACCTATTAAACGATATTCTGCGACTACCTCAGGGTTAAACTCTACCTGAATTTTGACGTCTTGGGCAATCATTTGCATGGTGGATTGGAGCTCGTCGACTAAGACTTTTCTAGCTTCGTTGATATTGTCGATATACGCATAATTGCCATTGCCAGCGTTAGCGAGTTGCTCCATTAAGTAGTCATTGTAGTTACCTTGCCCAAATCCTAGGGTAGTCAAAGCAATGCCTTTTTCTCGTTTTTGTGTGATCAGTTCAATGAGGGCATTATGATCACTGATGCCGACGTTAAAGTCGCCATCGGTAGCCAAGATCACCCGATTGACGCCGCCTTTAATAAAGGTACTTTGCGCTATCTGATAGGCCTGTTCAATGCCTGCAGCACCGTTTGTAGAACCACCGGCCTGCAGGGCATTTAATGCATTTTCAATAGTGAGTTTGTCATTCCCATTGGTCGGACTAAGCACCACACCTGAGGCTCCTGCATATACCACAATCGACACTTTATCGTTTTCTGTCAACTGTGAGGTAAGCATCGACAGTGAGCGTTTTAATAGCGGCAGTTTATCGCTTTGGTTCATAGAGCCCGAAACGTCAAGTAAGAAAACTAAGTTACTGCCGGCGCTTTTTGAGCTATCTGGCTGGTAGCCTTTAAGGCCTATTCGGACTATGTGCTTTTGCGCATCCCAAGGTGCAGTGGAGACGGCTGTATTGACGCTAAAGGGCTGATGAAGCTCTTTTGGTGCACTGTAGCCATAGTCAAAATAATTTAAAAACTCTTCAATGCGCACAGCATCGCTCGGCGGCATGATACCTCGTTGCAGCATGCGCCTAGCGTTTGTGTAGCTGCCGGTATCCACATCAATGGAAAAAGTAGAAACCGGTGCAAGGCGCGTTAATTTGACCCCACTTTGCTCGATGTCTTGATAGGTTTCAGTATTGTTCTCAGCAAACGGAGCATGAATCATTAAGGCATCACCGGGGTGGCGCAATAGTCGTGACGATGCTGGCGCCAATGCAGACCTATCAGTTTCTCGTTTATAGCGTCCGTCGATTGTGCGCGCTGCGCTAAGCACGATTGCTTCGGCTTCTGAAGTTTGCAGAGGCTCAGTTAGCTTTTGCTCGATTTGACTATCAACTTCATGCGCATGGGTTTTTGTGCTAGATGCGCTGCGGGTTTGCTCATCTTGCAACGATGGCCCAGCGCATCCCATTGCAAACAAAATAGCAATAGAAACGAAGCTTCGTTGAAGTGGGCGAGAAAAAGTAGAGGTAATCATAAAGGTCATCCTATAATAATAATATTGTCAGGTAATGCCGGCACCGATATGCATAGATGCTGCCTTACCCCTACTAACGAATGACTTTTCAAAAAGGGTTTTTTATTTTAGATAACGAAAAATGACATCTGCCTTGAATATTTTATGAGGCATTTTTATTTGCGTGCGTGTAGCGAAATCAATACTTCAACTTCAGCACGCGGTAGACCGCTAGCTTCTATGATGTCGTCCATCGCAGCGCCTTGTTCCACCAACTTGCTGGCGCGACTGTACATTTTCAGGGCGGGGTCTTGCTCTTCAAGACGCTCAACGGTGTCTTCCACCTTACTAATGCGCGTATCAACCTGCTCAGCCATGGCGCCGTATTCTTTGCGCACAGACTTACTGAGCTTATTTACCTCAATCACTTGTGTTTTGAGTAAATCAATACTGGCAGACTGCGAACTGCTGAGTTTATGTAACTCATCAATTAAGCCCACCGACTGCATCAGTTTTGCTTTTAAGTTTTGCGCGTACGCCCACAGCACAACGATGAGCGCGAAACACAGTAATAATGCAGCTAGGGCAAACCATAACGCAAGCGAGTCTGGCATGAGGACTTTCCATTATTAAAAAACAGTATGTGCTTGATTATAGAGTGATACAGATAAAAATACAGGGATTGGCTAGTAAAAGTGTGCACAAAGAAACGGCCTGAACAATTCAGGCCGCTAAAATCTTGCGTTGTCGAAATAAAACGGGATATAAAGCTTTAAAAAAACGATATGTATTGCAGTTGATTTGGCGACCTTAAATACCGCCGATATCATCCCATTCGTCATCACTTAAGAGCTTGTTCAAATCAACCAATATTAATAGCTCGTTGTCTCTATTTGAGACGCCTTGAATGAACTTAGCACTTTCTTCAGTACCAACATTTGGTGCGCTGTCAATTTCGGAAGAGCGTAAATAAACCACCTCAGCAACGCTGTCTACCAAAATGCCGACTACGTGCTCGTCAGATTCAATGATCACGATACGAGAATTGTCGGTAATTTCTGAAGGTGGCAAACCAAAGCGGGCACGTGTGTCAATAACCGTAACAACATTGCCGCGCAAGTTAATGATCCCCATCACATAGTCTGGAGCACCCGGAACCGGAGCAATTTCAGTGTAACGCAGTACTTCTTGAACCTGCATTACGTTAATGCCGTAAGTTTCTTCATCTAAGCGATAAGTAACCCATTGTAAGACTTCATCATTTGGATCGGCCGCTGATGCTGTCGCTCTTTGTTCAGACATAGATTTCACTCCGTTACAATACTTCTGGTATATTTGCGGGCTTTGATTCTAGCAGTTTAATCAACTGACTAGCGTCTATTAAAGCGCACATTTTTTGTTTAATCATTCCAGCGAGCCAAGGTTGGTTTTTGCCCTGATCGCGCCACTTAATATCGCTATGGCTTAATTCCTGGGTTGTCGCTAATTGCGAACAAGCCAGTGCCCATTTAGTTTTGCCTAACTGAATTACGTAGGTATAGCTTTGCCCTTGATGTATCGGTGCCACATGTTTATTAGGCGAAATCCACTTCGCTGTATCGACACACTGATACTGATTATCTTGCTTTACTAACACCCCCATAAACCAATCTGGTTTCCCTGGGAGTCTGGTCAATTCTTGCATCTGTATGATGCCGCCAAGTTGAATAAGCGGCACTGCTAATGTTAGTCCCGCAACATCAAAAATCAGGGCCTGAAATCGCTTAGGCAAGCGTTCATGCAATGCTTGCGGGGCAATTAATTCTTTTGTATTTACTGTTTCGACCAAACTCGGGTTTTCTTTACTTACAATCTTGCTAGCGGCGCCTTCAAATGGAACATTTGTTTGGTGAAATAAGGTTTTTTCTGGCAAGTCTCCCGTGCTAATCGCCTCATCAATCAGTTGTGCATTGGCAGTTGCAAGCAGTTGTGCAGCTAAAGCTAATTCATCAGCATGTTCTGATGTTTTACTATCAGGAGTCACTAAATCTGTGAGCGAATGCAGATAGTCATTGATGGCGAGATCTGCGCTTTTATACGACATTTTTTAGCAACTCATTGGTAAGTTTGTCGTAAGCAAAAGCACCACGGCACTGACTAGCCAAAATATTTACCGGTACACCCTCATAACTGGCATCGCGAAATTTGGTATCCACAGGAATATATCCTCGCCATATTAAACCTTTATAAACGCTACGCATATTTGAATAGGCCAATAAGCAGGCATTTACACGTCGGTCAAAGAGTGTCGCAATGATCATCACGCTTGCGTCTGCCTTAAGGCTACTCGACAACTGCTCAATGGTCTTGAGCATCCGCGCTAAGCCTCTTAGAGCCAAATGTTCAGTCTGAGTAGGTATTAAAATTTTATCTGCGGCGACGAGTCCGTTTACCATTAATACACCAAGTACCGGTGGACAATCTATAATCACAAAATCAAAGTCATTTGCTAAGGCGCTCAAGGCATTTTTAATCACTAAGCCCTTTCCTGGACTGTTACCAAAACTCTTATCTAAGGTGGCTAGAGCGATATGTGAGGGCAACAGTATAAGATTATCTACTTTTGTAGTGTGCAGGGCATTATTTATGTCAAAGTCTTTACTTGGGTTTTGCATGAAGACCTCATACAGGGAAACCGTCAAATTATCAGCGTCTACGCCCAAATAATGAGTCAGCGATGCATGCGGATCTAAGTCAACTAATAGGACCTTGTAACCAAGCGCACAGAGACTTCCAGCGATTGAGATAGAGGTGGTTGTCTTACCTACTCCACCTTTTTGATTAACAACGGTCCAAACTTTCATATAATATATCAGTGTCTTATTTGCTTGCGTAACTGTATGAAAGGAATAAGCAAAAAGCGTGCTCATTTTCAAAATGAGTCCTAACTATCGGTATTAAAAAAGCCGCATATTCATCGCGGCTTTAAAATGTATTGCTCACTTACCCCATCCACAACTTTTGAATCAGCATGGTTTACGGGCAATGATTTTACACATATCGCTTTAGCAAACTAGGAACATCTAAGATAAGCGCAATGCCGCCATCTGACGTAATCGTCGCACCGGCCATCCCCGGCGTGCCTTGGAGCAAGGCGTCTAAGGGTTTTATCACGACCTCTTCTTGACCAATTAATGAATCGACTACAAAACCCAGCTGTTTGGTGCCAATTTGCACTACTACAACATGACCAAGCGCGCGATTTTCAACCGGACTCATCGGGTTTAACCAATCATTTAAATAGAATAATGGAATCGCTTTTGAACGCACTAACATAGTCAACTGCCCGTCAACTTTATTGGTTTTTTCTATATCCATGTTAATAATTTCGTTCACTGAACCAAGCGGTAAAGCGAAGGTTTGTTTACCTACAACAATCATAAGTGTGGGTAATATGGCGAGTGTCAAAGGTACTTTTATTTCAAGGGTGGTGCCCTTGCCTAGCTCAGAATTAATGCTAACTGAGCCATTAAGCTGATTTATCTTGGTTTTCACCACATCCATGCCCACACCGCGTCCAGATATGTCGCTAATTTCTGTCTTAGTGGAAAATCCTGGCGCAAATATCAGACTAAAGGCTTCAACATCTGACATACGTGCTGCCGCATCAGCATCCATAACACCCCGATTTACAGCGATTTCCTTGAGCTTTTCTGCGTCCATTCCTTTGCCGTCATCAGCAATAGTCAATAAAATATGGTCGCCTTCTTGAGAAGCGGCTAATTTAACCGTACCCATCCTAGATTTCCCAGCAGCCTCCCGTTCATCCGGCATTTCAATACCGTGATCTACAGAGTTTCTTACTAAATGCACGAGTGGGTCGGCTAGTGCTTCTACTAAATTCTTGTCTAAGTCGGTTTCTTCACCCTCAAGCACTAAACTAATTTCTTTTTTCAAGGTTCGGGCTAAGTCTCTTACCACCCTAGGGAAACGACCAAATACTTTCTTAATTGGCTGCATGCGAGTTTTCATCACCGCACCCTGTAAATCACCGGTCACTACATCAAGATTAGCAATCGCTTTGGACATACTCTCATCAGCTACACTAGTACCAAGACTTAATAACCGATTACGTACTAAGACCAACTCGCCCACCATATTCATTATTTGGTCAAGGCGTTTAGTGTCTACTCTGACGGTTGTCTCAGCTTGCGGTGCGGCAGTTTTTTCGGCTTTTTTAGCCGGTGCCTTTACCGCAGATACTGCCGGAGTTTTTGGAGCAGGCGTAGGCGGAGCTTGTTCTTGTTTGGGTGTATTTTCAGTTGCTGCTGATTCTGCCTTATCGCTTTGGTTTGCAGGGCTTTTATTGGCAGAGCCTGCGCTCGGTTTGTTGGCATCGCTGTTTGCAATTGTCGGTGCTTTTCCACTGCCGTGTAAATCATCTAACAGGGCTTCAAATTCTGCATCAGTGATTTCATCATCACTGCCCGTTTGCGTAACATTTGTATCAAGCTCTGGTGTTGCAGAAACGACCGAGCTGTCTTCTGCCTTAAATTGACCTTTACCATGTAAGTCGTCTAACAAGGCCTCAAACTCGTCATCACTGATGTCGTCTGAATTAGGGTCACTGCTTGATGGTGCAATATCGCTTGCTTGATTTTTACTGGGGCTGCCAGAGCCGTGCAATTCGTCTAACAGAGCTTCAAATTCGTCTTCAGTAATTTCTTCAATAGCGTCATCAGCATTTGCTGGAGAGGGAGAATTAACTGTAGCTGCATCGCTTGCGGCGGGCTCTTTGGTGCTGGGCTCTACAACTGCGTTTTGCTCTGCAAAAATTTGCTCATCCGCGCTTTGAGGTGTACTAAGTTTGTGTAAAATATTGATTAGCTCATCGGGGGCTGGAGTGAGCGCTTCATTGGCTTTTACTTTCTCAAACATTTCAACTACCACATCCGTGGCTTGTAAAATGACGTCCATCAGCTCTGGCGTGAGCGTGCGCTGACCGTTGCGCATGATATCAAAGACGTTTTCGGCACCATGACAGATATCGACCAGTGCGGTTAACGAAAGGAAACCTGCCCCGCCTTTAACCGTATGATATCCGCGAAAAATAGCATTTAATAGATCAGAGTTTTCTGGGTTGTTCTCCAACTCTACAAGCTGTTCTTGCAATTGCTCTAGAATTTCTCCGGCTTCCACCAAAAAATCTTGCAAGATCTCCTCATCAACTTCAAACGACATTCGTTTGCTCTCCTAAAAGCCTAAGCTAGACAGCAAATCATCAACGTCATCTTGTCCATGAACGACGTCATTTCGATCTGCTGCATTAATTATGGGTCCTTCTGCATTAACGTTATCGTCATTTTTATTAGAAGGTTGAGACTTAACTTTATTTCCGTTTTTTGCAGATTTGTCTTTGTTTGGGTCTTCGTCACTAAAGGCCGATAGCACTTCTACCAAATTCTCTTCTACGTCTTTTACGAGCTCTATAACTCGACGAATAACTTGGCCGGTAAGATCTTGGTAACCCTGCGCCATGAGGACTTCGGTTAATATACTGTTTAAGGTGGCCGAATCGTTGCGAGCATCAGACAACAATGTATCGAGATCATGGCAAAGTACCTTAAACTCGCCTAACTCAATTTGCCGAGACATCAGCTTTTTCCATTCTGGCATGACGGTGTTTAATCTTTGATTGAGCGCCTCAGCGATAGGCATACTTCGTTCAACCGCATCCATCGTTGAGTTAGCCGCTTTTTCAGTTTCTTCAATTACATACTCAAGGCGCGATTTTGCGTCGGGTATTTGCGATTTGGTAAGATTGGCAATGCGCTCATCTAAATGAAAGTTGCGCAGCGAGCTATGCAGATGGCGTGTCAATTTGCCGACTTCAGAAAAAAGCTCAATAGATTCTCTCATGGTGATGCTATGCACAATATGGTTAGCCGACTCAATCTCATTGGATTCTAAGTGCGCCACAATTGTTTTCGCTTCTTCGAGCGAAATTAATGATGCATCATGCGTCATTGTTTATTACCTCTTCAGCAACACTTAAGCGAGACGCTCAAATATTTTTTCTAGTTTTTCTTTCAGCGTTGCAGCGGTAAATGGCTTAACTACATAGCCATTCACTCCAGCTTGAGCCGCCGCAATAATCTGCTCTTTCTTAGCTTCGGCCGTTACCATCAATACAGGTAAATGCTTTAGCTTATCGCTTGAGCGGATGGCCCTAAGTAAGTCAATACCCTGCATTCCCGGCATATTCCAATCGGTTACCACAAAATCAAAATCACCTTGATTGAGCATGGGTAATGCAGTGTTGCCGTCATCTGCTTCTTGAACATTAGTAAAACCCAAGTCTTTCAGCAGGTTTTTAATAATGCGACGCATCGTTGAAAAATCATCAACAACCAGAATTTTCATGTTCTTATCCAAAACTACCTCCGCAATGGGATCTTTTATTTAATTTTTCTATACTAATCATCAATTGAGCTACTTCACGGTGCGCCAAGACTGCATCTTTGCTTTTAGCTTTAACATCGCCTGACTGTGTATCTGACTTACCCGAGACTCGCTGACTTCAAGGACTTCACCAATCTCTCGCAAATTTAATTCTTCGTCGTAATACAGCGACAGCACTATCGCTTCACGCTCTGGTAGAGTAGTTATCGCCCGCGCGAGCGCTTTCTGAAACGATCCTTGCATCATTTCTTCAAATGGTTTGTCAGCGCCCTTGCTTTCTTCATTCGTCAGCACATCTTCGCTGACCCCTAAATCTTCAATGCCCACTAGCTTGCCGGCGTTTACCTCATTGAGCATCTGATGATATTCTTGAACCGAGACATTCATAACTTCGGCTACTTCAGTATCTCTGGCGTCTCTACCTGTAGCTTTCTCAACATTGTTGATAGCCTCGGTAATCGCTCGGGAGTTTTTATGGACTGAACGAGGTGTCCAGTCGCCTTTTCTGATTTCATCGAGCATCGCGCCTCTGATACGAATACCTGCGAAGGTTTCAAAACTTGCACCTTTTGTACCATCAAAGTTACGAGCCGCCTCGAGCAAGCCAATCATGCCCGATTGGATCAAGTCATCGATTAACACGCTTGCAGGGAGTCTGGCCATCAAGTGATGGGCAATCCGTTTCACGAGCGGAGCATGACGCTCGACCAATTGGTTCTTATCTATTTGCTGTTGATATACGGTCACTTTATTACTCACTCTTATTTACCTACTCATGCAAAGACACGAGATTTTCAATGAAAAACTCTAAGTGTCCGCCTGCTTGTGTGGGAATCGGCCATGTCGCTGCGCTTTCAGCCAGTTTTGAAATGGCTTTAGCTGCCGGCGACCCCGGATAAGCTTCAACTAATGCAGTTTGCTTTCTGACTGCTTTGCGTACGTTTTCGTCAAAAGGAACAATACTCACTAGCTCCAAGGCTACGTCTAAAAACCGCCCTGTTACCTTTGATAGCTTACTGTAGAGCTCACGACCCTCTCGCTCAGAGCGCACCATATTGGCCACTACTTTGAACTTAAACACGCCATGTTCTCGGTTTAAAATTTTGATTAATGCATAAGCATCGGTAAGTGAAGTTGGTTCGTCGCACACCACAATTACCACATCTTGAGCTGCCCGTGAAAAGCTCACCACCATGTCAGAGATGCCGGCCGCGGTATCCACTAACATCATATCGATTGGGGTTTTAAGCTCACTAAAGGCGCGGATCAAACCCGCATGCTCATGGGGTCCTAGTTCGGCCATTGATTTGGTGCCCGAGGTTGCCGGCGCAATTTTGACGCCGTATGGACCGGTTACCAGCACTTCATCTAGGGTACAATCGCCGGACAGTACGTGAGATAAGTTTTTATCCACCCGCAAGCCCAACATCACGTCAACATTGGCTAAACCTAAATCAGCATCTAGCACCATGACACGCTGACCTTGCTTGGCGGCAGCAACGGCCATATTCAAGGTGATATTGGTTTTACCCACACCACCTTTACCGCCAGTCACCGCAATCACTTTTATCTGTTTGGACTTATTCATTTTTCTTAAGCTACTCGCTTGATCGATTATCATAGGCCACCAGCGAAAGCGGCAGTCTCCTGACCCTGTAAAGGCATGCCGTACTTTTTATAAAGTTTTGCGGCCACCAAGGTCAGATTTGCAGCGTCTGCAAGTTTAATATCTTCGGGTACTCTTTGACCGTCGGTCACATAGCTGAGTGACAGGTCGTTTTCGATAATTACGCTGAGTGCTTCGCCCAAGCTATAGCACTCATCAAGCTTGGTGAATATGCAGCCTTGTAAGTCAGTAGCATGATAAGCCTTAACCGTTTGGTTAAGCACTTGGTACTGTGCACCGGCAGGTAATACGAGGTACTTGCGAATTTTAACCGACAGCCCAGCTTGATAATCGTTAAGCTGCTCAATCAAGCGAGCGTCTCTTTGACTAAAGCCAGCGGTATCGATTAAGACTAATTTTTTATTGCGCATTTGCGAAAGTATTTGATTGAGCTCCTCTGCGTTTTGCGCTTTTTTGACGCTGCAACCAATAATTCGGCCGTAGGTTGCTAGTTGCTCAAACGCGGCAATTCGGTAAGTATCAATTGTGATCATGGCAACTTGATCAGCACCATATTTTTGTGCATATTTTGCCGCCAACTTGGCCAATGTGGTCGTTTTCCCGGTGCCGGTAGGGCCAACAAGTGCCACTACCCCCGACTGACTCAGAATATCATTGCCGCCCACATGCAGACGATTCGATAGCAGGTTTAGTAAGTACTTCCAACCTTGCTTCTCATCCACATTATGCGGTAAAAAATCAACAAACTGGCGCGCGAGTTGTGGGCCTATGCCCATGCCAAGCAACTGCTCTTGAAGGTAATGATGTGTAGGGTTGTTACGCTTTTTGCGTTCATCGGCCAATTCAGACACTTGAAATTTTAACACGTTTTTAATCGACTCTAACTCGGCTCTGATGACGTCCATTTGATCGGGTTCAAGGACGCTAGGAGGAGGCGTCAAACTTGCGGCTTGGCTTTTCTCTAAGGTCACATCATCATCTATAGGCTCAACAAATGCGGGCGAACGCACCATCGATTCATCTGCTCTCGCGTCTGCCCTTGCCTGCAGGGCCGTGGCCTGCTGCGTTTGCTTTTGTGTGTTTTGCTGAAGGGATCTTGAATAAGCCCCACCACCTTGCTGTTTATCTAAAAGCGCTTGCAAACTATCGGGAATGTCATCACCAATCACTTCGCTTAAGGTTGGCGAAGGTCGAGTAGTTTTGAGTATGGGTTTTTCTGGAGCTTTCTGGGGAGCAGGGTCAACCGCAGCGACAAGCTCGACTCCTCCAGGTACTTTTTTATTAGACATAATAACTGCTTCGCCACCAAGCTCTTCTTTTACCTGCTTGAGGGCTTCTCGCATATCTTTGCCAAAAAAACGTCTAATCTTCATACATTCCTCATTATTTTAAGCTCTTTAGTGTTCATCGCGTGTCAGTTTATTGACCGACCGATGACACAATTTTTATCTGTTTGTCGTCTGGAATTTCTTGGTACGACAATACATGTAATCCGCTAACTGACTGCTTTAAAAATCTGGATAACACAGGGCGCAGCATCCCTGATGTCAACAGCACTGCAGGCTCACCCGCTATTTCTTGCTGTTGATATGCTTGCGACAAAGACTCTTGCAGCTTTTCTGCTAGTCCCGGCTCAATCCCTGCGCCGTCCTCACCACCCGCTTGCAATGACTTATGCAACATCTGTTCCAAATCGGGTGCTAAAGTGATAACTGGGATTTCTTGTGCTCCGCTGGTTATTTCTTGCACGATCAAACGCTTAAGCGCAATCCGCAGCGCGGACACTAATACATCTGGGTCTTGACTTTTCGGCCCATACTCGCAAAGCGTTTGTACAATTGTGCGCATGTCTCTAATCGGCACACCTTCAAACAACAAGGTTTGTAGTACTTTGACCACCGTGCTTAAAGGCAAGATGTCAGGTACTAATCCTTCAACTAATTTAGGGTGGGTTTTTTCTAGCATGTCGAGCAACTGCTGGACTTCTTCATGACCCAACAGTTGATGTGCATGGGTGGTCAATAACTGACTCAAATGCGTGGCAATAACGGTAGCCGAGTCAACCACGGTATAGCCAAGCGTTTGCGCATGCTCACGCTGGCTAGCTTTTATCCATACCGCTTCTAATCCAAAAGCAGGATCTTTTGTTGGTGTGCCTTCGAGGGTGCCAAAAACTTGTCCAGGGTTGATTGCCAATTCACAGTCATGAGTGACTTCAGCGTCGCCCACGCTCACCCCTAACATTGAAATAGTGTAGGCATTTGGCATAAAGTCTAGATTGTCACGAATGTGCACGGGCGGAATTAAGAAGCCAAGTTCTTGAGACAGTTTTTTACGAACACCTTTAATGCGTGTAAGCAGTTCACCGCCTTGCGACTTATCAACTAAAGGAATCAGCCTATAGCCAACTTCTAGGCCAATCACATCTACTTGTTGGACATCGTCCCAACCAAGTTCTTTGACTTCAGGTACACCGCTTTTTGCTTCAGGCATGGCTTCAACGCGCGCTGCTTCGGCAATAGCTTTCTTGAGATTTTTCTCACGCATGAAGGCGTAACCACCTACAACTGCTGCAAACGATAAAAATGCAAAGTGAGGCATACCCGGAACAATGCCCATAATGAAGAGGATACCGGCCGTTATATATAAGGCTTTTTTGTTCGAAAGCTGTTCGCGTATCTCATCGCCCATTTCTTGACTGTCGTTTTCGCGGGTAACAATAATCGCGGTAGCAACCGAAAGTAAAAGTGACGGAATTTGCGCCACTAAACCATCACCAATGGTGAGCATGGTATACACTTGCATGGCGTTAGAAAAATCTAAATCGTGCTGGTACATGCCAATAAACAAGCCACCAACAATATTGATCAGCATGATGAAAAGACCTGCAATGGCGTCACCTTTAACAAATTTAGATGCACCGTCCATTGAACCGTAAAAGTCAGCTTCTGCTGTAATTTCTTCACGACGTTTTCTAGCTTGATCTTGGTCGATGTAGCCGGCGTTTAAGTCGGCGTCAATGGCCATTTGTTTACCTGGCATTGCGTCTAGGGTAAAGCGGGCGTTCACTTCTGAGATGCGACCCGCACCAGCGGTTACTACCTTAAAGTTAATAATGAGCAAAATTGCAAAGACAACGACACCAACTGCATAGTTGCCGCCAATAACCACCTCACCAAATGCTTGTATTACTTTACCCGCAGCATCTCCACCCTCATGCCCTTCGAGTAAAACCACACGAGTCGACGCCACGTTCAGAGCGAGTCGTAAAACTGTCGCTACCAGCAGCACAAGCGGAAAAATGCCAAAATCGATAGGCCGTTGTGTAAATATGCAGACCAAAATAATCACGAGGGAAAGGGCGATATTGAAGCTAAACAATACATCTAACAAAATAGGCGGCATGGGCAGAATCACCATGCCCATAAGGGCAAGCACGACAATAGGTGCACCTAAGCCAGTGGTAAACTGCTTAAACTGATTTTTATCGACGCGCTGGAAATAAGAAGCTAGTTGCATATAACAATTTTTTGACAGCTAAGAGTAATTACTGAGGGGTATTACAACTTACGTGCCAGTCTTTCGCGCTTTTTTATATGAACTGCTTTTTTGCTTGATTTTTATACAAAACCCACGCGAAAACTCCATCGCTTAAACGCTTGAGAGCTTTGCTGATGCTTGCGCTTATAAACAACGAGCATGAACTGAAGTATTTGAGACTATCGCAACCGTTACCATCTACCAGCAATGTAAAGCAGTATCTCGCTCAAAGGCTTTAGAGAAATTCAATGCCTGCCATGCATGATGACTTTACAAGCTTTTAATTTGAAATATGCGTTGCTTTTAAGCCGGTAGCGCGCTTTTTCAATATGTATTCTCGCGCGGCATACAAAGCGCCAAAACTGATGATAGATACGCCGATGGTGATCACAAAGTTGAAGTCTTTAAATGCATCATCGAAACCCAGTGAAATTAGCACAATGCCAATGATCGTTGAGAGCACGAAAAACAAAATCAAATATGCAAGAATAGATAACAAACAATATCCAATCTTTTTCGCTATGGGTACTTCAAATAAGTTATAAAACTAGGTTCCCACAATAGCGATAAAAACGATTTGTAACACGTTATGACTCCTTTTAGTGTTAAGCGAGGCGCATTTATTTGCGCATAACAGATAAGAAAATGGGCAGCTACTTGCTACCCACTTAAGCGTTTTAGTATGAATAAGCTAGCTATTGTTAAATAGCCCTTTAAGTTTATCCGCTGCTTTATTCTTCAACTTTTCTTTTTCCTCGTCTAACTTTTCTTTGGCTTTTTTCTTGGCCTCGTCGGCTAAACGATTTTTGGCTTCTTCTTTGGCTTGCGCGATAATATTGTCTAGCATTTTATTGACAATTGCAGCGCCTACTTGATCTGCCGGCAGGCCATTGGGTTTGCCAACCGAGCCCGCGTTAAAGGTGGGAAGCTCAATTTCATAAACTTTTTGGTCTATTTGCAGGTCACCCGTATCTAAGTTTTCAAAATTTAGCTTTAAACGTACTTTACTAACCGTCACGTTCTCGACAATCACTAAGGGATTCGCGCCTGGCGCTTGCTCAGCCGGTTGCTCTTTTGCCTTTGGTAAATTCTTCATTAAATTATCTTTTAAAACCAATAAATTGCCGTTTCCTGATGCATCTACTTCATACAAAATTTCTGGCGCATTTAAGCTGACTGTTTGCACCGTATACGGCTCGCTGGTGATGTTTCCTAAATCAAGGGTAATAGACTCAAGACTAAAAGCATCGGATTGACTAAAGCCCTGCGGATTTTCTACATCTAAGTCGTTAATTGTCAAACGACCATCTGCTAATGCTAAATCAACGTTAAGGACCGACACCGATGTACCTAGGTATTTGCTACCTTGCTGCTCAATTTGTTGTTTAATCATGTCGCCCGCACCGCTGAGCAAATACCATGCACCAGCCGCAATGAGTGCTCCTAACGCGAGAAGTATAATTAAGGCTTTTTTCATCATCCTATCCTTTGATTGTTGACCGTAAATTGCAATTATAGCAAAACAAACACTATTATAATCATGAAATGGGTCGATGACAGATAGTGGTCCGCAAAATAACGATGCTCACATTAATCTAGGGCTGCTTAAACGAATATTTGGCTCTATGTTTAAGCACTCGTAATTGGCTTATGGCTTTGTTCGTGCAGACTTTCGCTATTTAGCGCTTGGCCATCGTTTTCAGAATAAGAACCGAGCAAATAAAAAGATTGTTTTAATAGCTTGTATTTTGCGAATTTTGTCCCAAGCTTAACAATGAAGAAAGCAAAAAAAGCAAGCGAACCAAATGTAATCAAAGCAAAAAGGAAAAACTATGAAGATAAACGTGTCAGGTCATCATTGCGATATATCTCAGTCACTCAAAGACGATATTCAAACTAAATTTTCAAAAATTGCCAGCCACTTTCCTACCCTTATCGCATTAGATGTGTTTATAACCAAAGAGCACGGAGAGTTTAGCGCCGAAGTTGCCACAAAATATGAGGGAGCCAGCGTTGCCGTAAAAGGCAAAAATGCAGTCATGTACCCAGCAATTTCTCAAGCAGTTAAAAAGCTCAATGCAGCTCTAAAACATCGTAAGGGTCAACTAAAAGGTGACCTGCACGAGAAACCGACAGTCACCACACCTGAAATAGCACATGAAATCATTCAAGGTATGGATCTTAAGTAAGCGAACTAGATGCGCTCAAGGCTAATTTTCGGGCCTTGTGCGCACATTTAAGAATATCTTCGCACTCAAAATACACGGTTAATAACAACCACTGCTGTCATCTACATCATAGAGTTTACTGGAGTTGCCGGTCAGCACCCTACTTTTCTCTAGTCACACAACTTCATGCCACTTAACAGCTCACCATCTTTGATATAGTCGATAACAGTATCATCTCTAATCAGCAATGCATCGTTTCTAAAACCAGTAAGATTGCCAAAAACATTCTTGGAGTTGACCTCCACGCAAACCAAGTAGCCGTAGCCGATACCGGTAAACTTATCACCAATCCATCGCTTCATAGGTTCAGAAATATTCTTAATTTCAATCGAGGGCGGGTCTCTTAACTCTGCCATGAGGTAAGTTCTCGCGATATCTTGGTAATCATCAGGGAATGTGCCGTAATCCGCTTCCTTTTCTTGTGAGGGGCCCGGTAAGTTCACGCAAGCCGATAAAAGTAAAATAGCTAACACGCCGATTACAATTTTCATAAAATTCCATGCCTTTTTGCTCAGTAATATGATTACGCTGCAGCGCTGCTTTTTGATTATAAAAATGACAGATTCTTTTGCAATGCTAAAACAAACTATTAGGGTCTATTGAATCCAGTAATGAATCGTAAAAATGTCGGATAGCGATTCAGTAAAATTTTACCCCGATTAAACGAAACAGACTAAAGCAAAGTGAGCGTCAGTTTGTTTTACACATATTTGCTCCACTGTTGTTAGCTTAATCATAAGTACTGAGGAGACCAGCATCCAAGCCGCTACCGCCGTCTTTGCAATTTGAGCATTGCAAAAAGAACCCTCGTCACTCTTTTAATAGACAGGGAAAAACTGTCAGATTACTTTACAAAATACTGCGATATGAAAAATAGAAAAGCTTAAAGCTTTGATATTTATAGCAATTAAAAACTGGAATATTTTATGCATATCTAAACTGTCAACAATTAATGACATCAAATTTAATAAATTTTTACATAAACTGCTAGTCTAAATAGGACATGGAATCATGAAAACTTTAGTAAACACACTTATAAAAACAGCCGCTATCACAATGACTTTTCTGTCGTTGACGGTATCTGCTGCAACTATCAAAACAGACGTAATATTCATCGTTGATGAATCTGGCTCGATGGGTAACGTGCAAACCAATCTTAGAAACAACATTGGCTTGTTTGCCAGTATTTTGAGCGGCGGCGGTCTGGTAGACGCTAGCTTTGGTCTTGTAGGTTATGGTAACGGCGGAGTTGTACCGCGCACACTTACCGACCTTACTGACCCTACCGCTTTTGCTTTAGCAGCAGGGAATCTTATTGCCTCAGGCGGCACTGAGCCTGCTTACGATGCTATTGCGTACGCATTGAACACGCCTAATGCATATCCTGGTAACGTGGGCGCATTTAGTTTCCGAAACGATGCAATCACAAATATCATCTTACTTACTGATGAGCCGCACAATGGTTCAAGCACAACGTGGGCTGATACTGATGGGTTTCTCAAAGCCAATAGCGCGCTGTTTAATGTTGTAACCACAAACTCTGGTAACGCGACAGTAAATGGCGGCAACTTTGAGCAATTAGCGGTAGATAATGGCGGCGCAATATTTAGTTTAGCAGCCTTTAATACTAACGATAACCAAGTCATTACCGATTTTGTTACCGATTTTGCAAACGCTAAATTACAAGAAACCATTGATTTTTGTACTGCTAACCCTAACGATCCAGCATGTACGGGCGTTACTCCTGTTCCAGCACCTCAAGGATTGGCTCTTTTAGCCATGGCTATCTTTGCGGTACGCAGAATGTCTAAAAAGTAATACTCACAGCAATATTTAACGCGCTAGCATCAAACATTTGAGCTAGCGCGTTTTTTTATAACTTCCCTCTCTAAACTGCATAAATCCTAGTGAACAGACCACAATAACAGCTAAACCTAAACTGCCTAACGTCTCAACTCCGGCGGTATCGGAAGGTCTTTCTTAAGCGCTTTGGGTCGCTTACCCTTGCCAGATTTATATGCTTTAAGCTGGTAAACATAAGCGAGTATCTGCGCAACTGCCATAAACAGTTTTTGCGGCACTTCGTGATTCACTTCAGTTGAGTAGTAGATAGCACGAGCAAGCGCCGGAGATTCAATAATTGGAACCTCGTGAGCCTTACCAATCTTACGAATGTGCATCGCTAATTCATCTAGGCCTTTTGCCAGGACTACAGGTGCGCGAGAACCATCCTGTTCATATTGAATGGCAATAGAGAAATGCGTTGGGTTGGTAACAATAACATCCGCTTTTGGTACATCTTGCATCATTCTATTAGCTGAAGCTTGATACTGCAGACGACGCACACGGCTTTTCACCTGTGGGTCACCTTCTGAATTCTTACGCTCGTCTTTGACTTCTTGAAGTGTCATCTTCATCTCTTCATTGTGCTTATGGTTTTGATATGGAATATCAATCATGGCAATCGGGATCATCGCTGCACACAATAACAAAAATGCCCATTCAATCATGTTCATGGCATGAAACAGATTAAGCGGATAAAGCTCTATATCAAGGTGTAGGGCTTCATCTTTAAACAATATCAGTGCCATATAGGCCATGAATATAACCACCAATACTTTGGCAATGGCTTTGAGTAATTCAACTAAGGCTTCGGTTCCAAACATGCGTTTAAAGCCACTAATCGGCGACATCTTGCTGGCTTTTGGGCCGGCTGCTTCCCAACTAAAATTATATCCGCCCATGGCCACACAACCATAGATCCCGCCGAGCATTGATATGATCATAAAGCCTAGCATTGGGCCGGCACTTTCTGTGACAGAAACCTCTAAGAGTTGGAACATATGATTAAGGTCATAGGTCTCGTCTCGCGATAAGGTAAACGAGCGCTTCATGACTTCATACATCGCAATCGCAATGTGGTGACCTATCGCAATCATCGCCGCTGCACTGGCCAGCAGCACCAAGGCAGTAGATAATTCTTTGGAACGCGCTATCTGCCCTTTCTTGCGGGAGTCCTCAATTTTTTTCGGGGTCGGTTCCTCTGTTTTTTCCTGCGCGTCTTGATTTTCAGCCATAGCGTCCTCAGCAGGTTAACAGCAGCTTGCACATGAACTCTTGTCCGCGCAGCCACAATATATTGAAGTGATAAACCTGATTGGATAAGGTGATCCATATCACAATCAAACCGGTGATTTGAGCAATAGCAAAACCCAAGCTGAAGATGTTGAGTTGAGGTGCCGCTTTGGTCATAACGCCAAAGGCCAAGTTGACAATCAGAAGTGACACAATTGGTGCTAGCGCGATGGTTACCGCAGATACAAACATCCAACCTGCCCAATGCGCAATTTGTCTAAATTGTTCACCTGTCCACCATGGTCCGTCGATGGGAAATGCGTCAAAACTGATCACAATCATATTAATTAGCAATAAATGCCCGTCAACCGTCCAAAAAATTAAGGTCGCTAAAATAAGATAAAACTGACCAATAGTAGTCACGTTCACGCCATTGACCGGATCGACAATCGACGCAAAGCCCAAGCCGGTTTGCATCGCAATGATTTGCCCAGCCAAGACAAAGGTATCTATCACCATCATCGAAATAAAGCCGATGGCAATGCCCACAATTAGCTGTTTTAGAATTTCAAAAAAAGTGCCTAAAGATACAATGTCGGTGATAGGCACCGGCGGCAGCATCGGCACAATCATGAGTGTCAATAATATCGCCAATAAGTTACGGACCTGAGGCGGCACGGTGCGAGCGCTGATCCCTACCATGGCAATAAACAGCCCCGATATGCGCATAAACGAAAGCATATAGTCGCTGATAAGATCCATGATAGTGGCGCTGAGTAAATCCATATCGTTCGGCTTAGCCAATCACAGACGGAATACTAAGAACAATGTTGTTAGTAAAATCCATCATCTTAGTGACCAGCCAATTGCCTAGCCAGCTAAGTGCTAGTAGGGTGACAACCAACCTAGGCAAAAAACTCATTGTTTGTTCATTGATTGACGTGGCCGCTTGAAACACCGCCACTACCAAACCGATAAGCAAGCCTGGCATAATAATCGCACTGACAATCACGATAATAACCAGCATCGCATCACGCATAATTTCAACAAAAGCCTCAGGACTCACGTCAGACTCCCATGCCAAAACTGTTGGCAAGGGTGCCAAAAATCAGATTCCAACCGTCGACTAGCACGAACAACATTAGCTTAAAAGGTAAAGACACAATCATTGGCGAGAGCATCATCATACCCATTGCCATTAAAATTGACGCTACCACTAAATCTAAAATCAAAAACGGAATAAATAACATAAAGCCAATTTGAAACGCGGTTTTTAGTTCGCTTGTCACAAATGCTGGTATTAACACGGTAAGAGGGACCTCTTCAGGCGAAGAAAACTGCCCTTCATAGCCGCCAATGCGAATAAAAGTATCTAAGTCAGTGACGCGGGTTTGGCTGAGCATAAATTGACGCATTGGCTCTTTCGCTTGATCAAATGCCTGTAAAGATGTCATCTCTTCATTTAAATATGGCTGCAGGGCATTCACGTTTATTTCTTCAAACACAGGCGCCATAATAAACATCGACAAAAACAGACTCACGCCAATCAGTATTTGATTCGATGGCGACTGCTGTAAACCAATTGCTTGGCGCAGTATCGACAGCACAATAATGATGCGGGTAAATGAGGTCATCATCATTACAAAGGCGGGAATAAGGCTCAAGGCTGTCATTATAAACAGCGCTTGTAAGGTCATTGAGTATTCTTGCGAACCATCATCATTAGTGGTGACAGTAACCGCCGATATACCGCTTTGTTGGGCGAATACATCGGTACTGAAACCTAACACCAAGACCAACAATACGCACAGCTTCATTACAGTGCTAAACCTAATCATGATTTGCCCCTCTTGATGCATCTTTGTTTTTTTTAGCTGTAGTATCTACGCTGTTAGCTTTACTGCCGGTGATGCTTTGCGCCATCGCCTGCACGAGTTTCTGCTGAAAACCAACTTTCCCGTCTAAAGGTGTATTTTTAGCGCTGGTTTCTAAGGGCGAGTTTAAAGTAGCAAGGTGATTGATGTTGTGTGCGGTGACGCCAATTAAGTGTTGTTCATCACCGACCTCAATCACCATGATCTTTTCTTTGGCACCAGCCATCATACTAGCGACGACTTTCATTTGGCCATTTCCGGCTTGAGTGACATTAAACCGTCGCATTAAGTAGGCGAGCGCAAAAATAATGGCGATCACGAGTACCAGCGAAAGGAAGATAGAGATGAAAGAGGACAGCCCACCAAACTCGTTTGTCGCAACTTGAGCTTGCACTGGCATCCAAATAGAGGATAAAAACAGGGTGTAAACCCCTGTTTTTATGAGGTTTTTAATTTTATAGCTATTTAAGCTTTTTAATTCTTTCGACTTGACTAATAACATCCGTTAACCGAATACCAAATTTATCGTTGATGACCACTACTTCTCCATGAGCAATCAACGTGCCATTTACTAAAACATCTAATGGCTCTCCGGCAACCCGATCTAATTCCACTACCGAACCTTGGTTCAATTGCAGTAAATTTCGTATGCTAATATTGGTACGACCGACTTCCATAGAGATGGTCACCGGGATATCCAATATGGTATCTAGCTTGGTCTCTTGTTCTTCAGACATACTGTTGGTTTCTTTGAGCTCATCGAGCTTTGCAGTTTCTACCCTAGCAGGTTTTTCAGTGACCGTTTCAGCAGCCTCTGCTTCAGCCTGCTCTGCCATTGCTTCACCCCATGCGTCTAAGCCGTCGCCTTCTTCACTCATTGTTATTTCCTCTGTTATTTTCGTTCAAGCGTACTTAATAAATCTTCTTCAAGTACCTGTAGTTCTGAATCACTATCGATTTTCTTACCGTTTTTGGTAAAGGAGTTAAGCTCAGACTTTACCGAGATTGGTCTTGGGATCTTATTCGCAATTTGTAATGCTATGCAGTCTCGGGATTTACCCATTTTTGCTCTAAAGGTTGGCAAGTCTTCAATCGAAACAGTGACGGTTTTTGGCATATGAATGGGGATAATATCCCCTTCTTTATAATTCATGAGCTGCTCAAGGGTAACTTCAATATCAAGGAAGTGGGTAGAAACGCCTACCTGTACATCCATGATTTCGTCACGCAAAGCTTTACTCCACCTAAAATCGGTATCCTCTTTGTCGGTTTGCACGCCCGCGTCAAGCGTATCGCGTATTGGTTCAAGCATTGAATATGGTAGGGAGACATGAAAATCGCCGCCGCCGCCATCAAGCTCAATATGAAATGAACTAATAACGACCACTTCAGAAGGCGAGACAATATTCGCCATTGCAGGGTTCACTTCTGAATCTAAATATTCAAAGGACACATCCATTACTGGTGCCCAAGCTTCTTTGTAATCCTCAAAAATTAGCTTCAGCAACATTTGGATAATACGACGCTCTGTAGGTGTAAATTCGCGGCCCTCAATTTTGGCATGGTAACGTCCGTCGCCGCCAAAAAAGTTGTCTACCATGATAAACACCAAACGGGCTTCCATGGTGATTAAACCGGTGCCTTTGAGCGGTCTAAACCGGACCATGTTCAGGCTAGTTGGCACAAACAGAGTATGAATGTATTCACCAAACTTAATCATTTGAATGCCGTTGATCGAAACCTCAGCGCTACGCCGCATCATATTAAACAAGCTAATGCGCATGTGCCTTGCAAAGCGCTCGTTAACAATCTCTAAGGTCGGCATACGTCCACGCACGATCCGGTCTTGAGAAGAAAAGTCATATTCTAAGGCGGAGCCGTCGTGCTCTACCTCTTCAACTTCATCTTCCTCAACATCGTCGACACCGTGCAATAGCGCATCAATTTCGTCTTGTGATAATAAATCGCTCACTTAACTTCCCAATTTGAGTTATTGAATTACAAAACCTGTAAATAAGACTTCTTCGATCACTGGGTTTTTCTCGAGATCGTTCATAACTTGTCTTACTTGCGATGTAGACTTATCACGCAGCTCGGTTTTACCTGATTCGGTAACTAGATCGTCTGCGTTGGCGGAGCTAAATACTCTCAGTAAGGTCCCTTCAATCATTGGAATATGGCGCTTCGCCAACTCCTCATTGTCGGGTCCTCTTACCATCAACTGCACTTCAATTTGCACTAAGCGTTCACGGGTGATACCAGGAGCATTGAATTGAAAAGGTCTTGGCATTGCCACATAAAGAGCTTTGTCTCCGCTCTCGCTCACTGGCGCGCTTGAGCCACCTGAGCTTGTTTGCACCGCTGCTCCGCTCGGATCATCGCTAGCAAACAAAAAGAAGTAGGCACCAGCACCACCGCCAGCTAACACGACTACTGCAATAATAATCAGTACTAGCTTACTTTTTTTCTTACCGCCTTCTTCTGCCGTCAATTCTGGCTCTGCCATGCTTTGCTATCCTTTAAAAAATAATAATATTGCTATAAAAATGTAGTGATAAACTTATGCGTAATAATCAATGCCGCCCAGACTACCGCCACTGATCCTTTGTTCAAATACAGGTGGTAAATCTGCTTCTACTTCTGCTTGGCCGCCAGCCAATTCGCTATTGCTGGCTCCTTGTCCACCGCTGGTCTGCTCATTGTTTTGCTGTGACTGCCCCTTGGCCTCTTGCTGAACCGATGATTGGCCAAGTTCTATACCCTGTTCTTGCAGCATTTCTCTTAGCTTCGGTAATGCTTGGTCTAAAGCCTCTTTGGCTGTGGCAGACTGAACCGTAAAGCTCACCGCAGCAGTGTCAGCACTCATATTTATTTTTATCTGCATAGCGCCCAGCTCTGGCGGATCAAAACGGATTTCGGCAGCCGGATTACGGCCGTTAATCATCCATCTCACTTTTTCTGCCAAATGCTGCTGACCCTCTGGTTTAAATATGTTTACCGCTTTATCAAAGTTCGTTGGTGTATGCTGAGCAAGTTTCGTACCTTCTGTGTGCAATACATTAGATTCTTTTACTATTTGTGTCTCAGTTAGCCCAAATAGCTGTTGAGCTTGGGCTTGAGACGATTGATTAACCGCGTTCGCTAGGTTCATCAAACCCGCAAACTGATTTAAGACAGTGTCAACTTTTGCCTGTGTTTGTGCTGGAATCTCGACTTTCAATTGCAACATAGCGTCAGAAATTAGTGCTTTTAAATCGATACCCGGCTCACGACCGCTTTGCATTTGTTCTTTTAATTCTTTTAAACCCGTCTGCATGGCAGCAACAAATTCGCTGCCTTTGCTACTATTACCAGACAGGTCTGCCACAAACTTCTCGACTCTGGACTTAATGTTTTCAATGATATTGGTTTGCGAACGTTCGTCGAGTGCTACGATTTGTTTGAGCACAGCGTCGCTATTCTCGCTGGTTGTTTTGTTTTGAGTGTCAGTTTTTATTACCTCTGATTTCGCGACAATATTCGTTGTCACGACATCGGCTGTGACTCGGTCGGCTGATCTTATTTCAGCGTCGCTTTTTGTATCGTTCGCTATTGAAGACTCAAGGTCTTTGGTTTCAAAAGACTGCAACGTTGCCTGATCAACTGGGATTGCTGTGTTTTGTTTTATTTCGCTTTGTTTATTTGACAACGTTTCGTCTATGTTTGGCTCAGTACTAAGACCAGTCTCTGCGACCAGTATCCCATCACCTGCAAGCGTATTGACAACAGCGACCTCATTTTGCAAAGCCGCAGTGTCTGTCGCTTCATTAATTTTTGGTGGCTCTACTTCAAGCGCTACCTCAATGGACTTATCGTCGCTTGTGAATACCTCTTGCTTTGAAACAGGCGCTTGAACGATCATTGTTTCTAATAATTTTATATCTAAAGCATCAAGCTCACTTGCGGCTGCGCTTTGCGTATTTGACGACTCGCTTTGCTCATGAAACTGACTGAGCATACTGCTGATTGCATTGCTAAGCTTTAACAACTGCTCTTCGCTCAAGCTGTCTTGTAAATCAAGGCCTGCTTGCTGCGCATCCAAAATGATTTGCAGCTCATCCTCCGTTAGGCTGATATTAGATAAGTCGAGGCTTTGCTCATTTGCCGCGATCCCAGCAGTAAGCAATGATGATTCAGGCGTAATATCATTATTTAAGGTGTCTTCGGTAAGACTCTTAATATCTGTAACAAAATTTATATAATCAAATTCGTTGGCTGTGTACTTACTGCCATCTGAGTCTATTCCTAGCTCATCTGCTACCGCCAGCGCATTTTCAGGCTTATCTTCTGCCCTTAGCGTACTTGCAGCATCAGCGGGCTTGCTTTGTGTATCAATTGAGCTTGGCTTTAACTGTTCAGATTCGCCTTCTAATGCCTCAGCCTTTTGAGCACTCTCAAGTGCTTCACTTGTTTGCGAGCGCTTGTCTGTTGCAGCTGCTTCTCTAATTACCGGCTGCACATATGACTGTTCTTTAAATACACCACTGCCTTTTGAAATATCGCCAGCAGTTACAAACGCACTTTGCTCTGCATCCGCAATAGCTTTTTCGAAAGCGCTACGAGATTGTTCAAATGATCTGTAGGTATCATTGTTAGCGGGATCGGCACTATTGATACCCATCTCTAGGGTATTAACGGCAATTTTTGATGAAGAGGTGGCAAATTGTTGCATCATGACAAGAATGTCCTAGTCTAATTAATGTGTAAACCACTGTTATTAATAGCTTTTTAATAAGCTACAGTCGTTCCAAATTATTACTTACTGAGAACATTGCAAATGGCGTACCAAGTTAAGAACATGTGCTAAGTGATTGACGTTCTTAGTTTTAATAGAGATTGACTAGCCAGTTCATCAAACAGCTTCTGCTCTTGTTTGGCTTCAAGCTGTGTCTGTTTGAGCTTCAGTTTTTGCATGAGGGTATGAATCGCTTGAGCTTTGGTTTTTTGGGCAAGCCACTGTTGCTTGCGCTGCTCAGCAACAAGGGTGGTTTGATTGATCACGTTGATTTGTTGTTCACATGCTTTGTCTAATTTGCCTACGAAACTTTGGTGTTGGATCAAGGCTTTTGCAGCAAGCCCTTCGCTGGCTTTTTGCTTAATTAAATGCATATAGTCAATTCGATATTTTTCTAGGCTAGCGAGTTTTTGTTGATTTTCAAAAACGCTTTGCTTGGCCTGCTGATATTGCCGTACTAGCTTATGTTCCTTTTCTTTTTCAAGATTAGCAACTAGAGCCAACTGCTTAACCGTTGCCATATTTTATTGGCCTTGTCCTGCTTGCTGCAGGCCTTTCCCTAATTGCTGCAAAGCCTCTGAGCCTTGCTCGAAGCTAATAATTTGCTTGGTGCTTTGCTGTAAAAATGCATTTATGGTTGGCGCCGCAGCAATGGACAAATCAATAGTAGGGTCCGAGCCCTTTGCATAAGCCCCCAAATTAATAAGATCTTTATTTTGCTGATATGCCGAATATACGCGTTTAATGCTGCGCGCATTTTGTTCATGTTCCGCAGTGACGACCTGCGGCATTACTCTTGAAATAGATGACTCAATATCAATCGCGGGATAATGCCCTGAGTCCGCGAGAGAGCGCGATAGAACAATGTGACCGTCTAATATTGCGCGTGCAGCATCTGCAATCGGATCTTGCAAATCATCGCCTTCTGTTAATACCGTATAAAATGCCGTTATGGAGCCTTGGTACTGATTGCCATTACCCGCTCGCTCAACCAGCGCCGGCAGTTTGGCAAATACCGAAGGCGGGTAGCCTTTAGTAGCTGGAGGTTCACCCACCGCTAAGGCAATCTCTCGCTGCGCCATGGCATAACGCGTTAACGAATCCATTAGTAAGAGTACATTTTTCCCTTTATCTCTAAAATATTCAGCAATTGTGATGGCTGTTTCACTGCCTTTGAGGCGCATTAGCGGGGAAGTATCCGCCGGAGCGGCAACGACCACGGCTTTCGCCATATCTGCTTCGCTTAAAATATCTTCAATAAATTCTTTTACTTCACGGCCGCGTTCGCCAATTAAGCCTACCACCACCACATCCGCAGTTGTACCTCTGGTCATCATACCCATCAATACGCTTTTACCCACGCCGGAGCCAGCAAATAAACCCATGCGCTGACCTTTACCAACGGTCAAAATAGAGTTAATTGCTCTTACCCCGACATCTAATGGCTCACAAACCGGTTTACGCTGCAGTGGATTAATTGGAGGCGCTTGAGTAGAGACGCGTTTTTCAAATCGTATGGGCCCCTTACCGTCTAATGGGTCGCCATTTCCGTCAATCACTCTTCCTAACAAACCGTCGCCGACGCCAAGTCCCGCATCATGCGTAATCGGCTCAACCAATGAGCCCGGCACAATGCCTTTAATCGATTCAATTGGCATCAAAAACGTTACATCATTCGCAAAACCTACCACCTCAGCTTCTACCTTACCTGACATAGTCTGCACTCGGCAGCGTCCACCAATTGGAATTTGACAGCCTATGGCTTCAAGGGTCAAACCAACGCCTCTGACTAATTTTCCAGATGCTATCGGCCTAGAGCTTGAGATAGATTCGCGGATATTTTGAATATGTTCAGCTAGCGCGAGGGTCATCAACGAGTCCTTGTTCTAACAATACTTGGTCAAATACTTGTTCGCAGCGACGAGCAATCGACATATCGACTGCATTACTGTGGCTGACAATTTTACAGCCACCCCGTGCCAGATCATTGTTGGCGTGCAGTTGCCAGCGTTTATTTTGTAGCGTTTGTTCATCAAACTGCTGTTGCAGTGATGCTAAATCGTCAGCCTGAAGATGAATTTGATAGGTGCTTTCTTGAATTGGCAAGACTGCCATACTTTCGCTGATGACTTGCAGCAAGCTTTCAGTAGATTGACTCACTTCCGTTTTGATAATCGCTTTCGCCAAACTGATTGCTAAGAGCACCAGCTCATTTTTCACTTCAGCATCAACCTGCGCTAAAGGGGCTTGCAGTTGCTCAAGAATCGATTGCAGAGCATCTAGTTGAACTTTCGCGGCCTCGTCTGCCTCAGCTTTACTTTGCTCTAAACCAGTTTGTTTCCCTAACGCCAATCCTTCAATTTTACCGGCTTCTAAACCCTGCACATGGCCGTCTTCATAACCTTGCTCGTGTCCGGCACTCACGCCTTCTTCAAAGGCTGCCTTGCGTATTTGCTCGATGTCTTCAGCAGTAAGAGGCTGCACGTCTTCTTCTTGCTCGGGTGCTTCAAACTTCCATTTATTAAGGGGTCTATTAAATGCGTTAGTTTGAGTGCTGTCGTCATCTTGAATATCTTCAACACTTGGCAGGTCCCAGAGTTTCACGTCATCTAATGGAGGCGTTTCAGAATTAATCATGCTTATACAAACTCTTCACCACCGCCGCCGCTAAGCACAATTTCACCTGCATCAGACAGTCTGCGAGCAATAGAAAGTATTTCTTTTTGAGCGGTTTCGACTTCACTGATCCGTACAGGCCCCATTGCTTCCATATCGTCGACGAGCATTTCAGCAGCTCGTTTAGACATATTGCCTGTAATTTTAGCACGTAGCTCTTCATCTGCGCCTTTAATGGCTTTCATCAACGATTCTTGCTGTACTTCGCGCAGGATTGCCTGAATGCCGCGGTCGTCGACATCAATGAGGTTGTCAAATACAAACATCAAATCTTGGATTTGCTGCGACATTTCTTCGTCTTGTTCGCGTATCGCATCCATCAGCTGTGCCTCGACGTTGGTGTCGAGATAATTCATAATATTCGCGGCGGATTTCAAGCCACCCATTTTTGCAGCTTGCGCACCGGCCTGACCTGCAAACTGTTTTTCCATAATCTCGTTGAGTTCTTGTAAGGCCGCGGGCTGAACTTCTTCCAAATTCGCCACACGCATCAACAAATCCAAGCGCACCTTTTCAGGAAACTGCGCCATAATTTCAGCAGATTGCTCCGGCTCAAGGTAAGACATAACAATCGTTTGAATCTGCGGATGCTCGTTGCGAATAATGTTCGCTACCTGCTTTGAATCCATCCATTTCAAGGACTCCAAACCTTTTGCTCCTGCCCCTGCCAATATTTGATCGAGCAGGTGCGCCGCTTTATCTTCGCCCAGAGCCGTAACCAGAGTTCGACGAACGAAGTCTTCACTCTTGAAGCCAATAGTTGAATAATTTTGGATTTCTTCAATAAAGTGCTTATGTACGGCATTGATTTTTGACTGCGTCATATCGTCCATTGCCGCCATTGCCGAACCAAGCGCTTGAACTTGCTTTGGCTGCATGAATTTCAATATTTGCGCCGCATCGTCCTCTGATAAACTCAGGAGTAAAATTGAGGCTTTCTCAATGCCATCCAACTTACCTACGTCGTAAGCTGGAGGTGCTTCAGTCGTTTTTTGTAGCTCTGTATTTTCAGCCATAGTCTTGTTACTCGTCTTCTAATAACCATCCACGCACAACCTGCGCAGAAAGCTCTGGTTCATTAGCCACAAGGGCGCGGACAACTTTCAATACATCTTCGTCTTTATTTAAATTAGGCAGTGTTAAGGAGCCGTCAGCAGCAAAGCCTACTTTTGCCTCATCAAACTCATCGTTCAACATGCTCATGGTCTCGTCACCAAGATCAAGTTCGATATCATCGTCACTTGTCAGCGCTGACATATCAGCTTCGGGGAAGATTAAGCGTTTAAGCATTGGTCGTACTACCGCAAGAATCAATACGATAATTACCGCCGCGCCTACTACCAATTTTAATATTGGCATAAAAAACTCTTGTTCCCAGAGCGCAGGTTTTTCGATAACACCGGTTTGTATTCTGTTAAACGGGATGCTCACAACTTCCAGAGAATCGCCGCGGGTAACATCAAAGCCAATGCCGCCCTGTAATAGGCGTCGAATATTAAGTAGTTCTTGCTGAGACATCGCCGTAGAGACACTTTCGCCCGCTGCGTTAGTGCTGTTCATGTGATCTACCGCCACCGATACACTCAAGCGACGAATCACGCCGGTTTGCTTTTTGGTATGGCTGATGGTGGTATCTAGTTCAAAGTTACGAGTTTGTTCTTTACTGCTATTGCCTGGCACTGTTGCACCATTTGCACCGCCGCCCGCTTGCTCTGGAATATCGCTATCTAAAGGTGGTTGATTGCTTAGCGCACCCGGTATACCTGCTATGATAGACCCTACACTGTTCTGCTCCGAAATCATTTCACTGCGTACAGCGGGTAAATCGGGATTGTAGCGACGCTGAGTTTGCTCAACCGTTGTAAAGTCCATGCTAACATCAGCTTGGGCGGTGTAATTCCCAAGACCGAGCACAGGTATTAAAATCGAGTCAATTTTTTGTATGTATTCTTCTTCTCGTTTCTTTTCAATTTCGTATTCTTTACGTGCTCTTGCGCTCATCGAATCTTGTGAGCCAGAATTCAATAGTCGTCCATTGCTGTCAGTAACCGTAACACGGCTGGGCTCCATACCCTGCACAGCTGAGCCAACGATATCAACAATCGAGTCAACTTCTTCGCCCGAAAGCATAGTGCCCCGCGCTGTGGTAATTACCACCGTCGCACTGGCTTGTTTTTCTTTGCGAGCAAATACGTTTTCTTTTGGGATAGCTAATAACACTCGCGCTTTGTTCACCGCAGTCATATCCTCAATGGTGCGCGCGATCATTTGCTCGCGAGCATGTTTTAAGCGTTCCATCTCAACGCGCTGGCTTACGCCAAAGCCCATATCCTGCATGATGATGTCGGCACCGCCAGATTCTTGAGTGCTGATCCCTTGGCGCACCATGCCCATGCGAACATCTTTAAACTGGCTATCCACCACAAAGATAGTGCTGCCTTCAATTTTGTATTTAATTTGGTTTTGATCAAGATAGTCTAAGGTCTCAATCATCTCTTGTGGCGGCAACTGCACCAGAGGACGATAGGTCGGCTCTTTCGACCATAGAAAGATGAAGATAGCGATAGCCACACAAATGACCAAGGTGATCACCATCGTCATTTGACGAATAGTGTCGGCGTTTGCCAAACCCTCTAATACAGGGTTTTTGCTCGCGTCTGCTACCTCTCGTTCGCTAATGTCCTGAGATACTGCTATTTCGGTACTTGCTGATTCAGCCACTACTTAGTCCCTTCTTAAACCGGCATATTCATAATGGTTTTATAAGCTTCAAGAAGCTTATTGCGCACCTGAACGGTTGCCTCAAATGCAATACCAGATTTTTCTTTTGCTACCATAACGTCGACAAGACTTAAATCAGGGTCGCCCATTTCAAAGCGTTGCTGCAACCCTCTTGACTCTCTTTGCAAGCCATTTACATTGTTAAGCGCTTGTCCTAGCATGTCTGAAAACTCACTCCCAGAAGAGCTTATTTCCATGCGTTGCATTGGAGCTGCTGGCGCACTTGCCTGCATTGCCATTGCCTGCATTTCTTGGTACAGCGAATTTGCTTTAACATCCATAAGAAGAACCTCACCTGTCATTTTTTTGTTACTTTTGTAACGACTACAAGTAAGTTAGCAATAAAAATGCCACTTATTGAACAAGCGGCAATAATTGTAATATTAGGCAGGCAACGAACTGCAGTGGCTGGATTGTTTGCGATACATTGAGCTATCGAGCTCAGCTCTGGAGTGTTTTAGTAGATACCTCTAGAAATCACCACTTTGCACATAACTGCATATTTCATTGATCGGCCCAGCGGTTTGAGCGCCAGCAACACACATGCAAAAAAAAGCCGCTCAACAAGTGAGCGGCAATAGGGATCGATATCCATATCTTTCTGCTTACAAAAAAAGTGGTTAGTTTGGCACCTCGATGCCTGACTCGCGCATTTTTGCGAGTTTATAACGCAGCGTTCTCGGGCTTATACCGAGCTTTTCGGCTACGTCTTTGCGCTTACCGTTGTATACCTGCAACGCGTCTAAAATAATTTGATGTTCTTGATATTTAAGCTCTGAGCCTAATAACTTGTTATCGGAATCTTCGTCATCAACTTGAGCAAAATATTGATTTTGCGGCACCGCCATCGTGCTATTTGCTGGCTCAATAAGTAGGTCAACGGCATCAATTTCAGCATTTTCTGCCAGTATGAGTGCACGCTGAATTACATTTTCTAACTCTCTAACATTGCCCGGCCAAGTATGATTCAACAATTTGTGCTGAGCTGAGGCTGTAAGCTTGGCAATGGCCAGCTTTTGCTGTTTGCTATGACGCGCAATTAAATGATTTGCCAATGGCACAATGTCGCCTTTACGCTGAGCCAAAGGTAGCCACGTAATCGGAAAAACGTTTAAGCGGTAATATAAATCTTCTCTGAATTTACCGCTCGCAACTGCTTGTTTTAGATCGCGGTTACTCGTTGCAATCACCCGTACATTTAAAGAGATTGTTTTGCGAGCACCGAGACGCTCCACTTCACGCTCTTGCAATACACGCAGTAGCTTAGACTGCAGCGCCATATCCATTTCGGTAATTTCATCTAGCAGTATGGTGCCATCTTGAGCTTGCTCAAACTTACCAGGACATGCTTGAATTGCGCCAGTAAATGCACCTTTTTCGTAACCAAATAGTGTGGCCTCTAGCATGTTCTCTGGAATTGCCGCACAGTTAATTGCTACAAACGGACACTCACTTCGATTTGACTGATCGTGAATGTAGCGAGAAATGACCTCTTTACCTGAACCGCTCGGTCCAAGCACCATAACTGTTGCTTCTGACTTTGCCACTTTGCGCGCAAGGCTGAGCATGTTGATACTGCTTTCGTCAGCCACGATAGGCGTGGTAGATTCTACTTTTTGTGCTGGTGCATAGCGCCCGACTAAATTCAAAAGGACTTGCGGCGCAAAAGGCTTCGACAAATAATCCGTAGCGCCATTTCTCATAGCGTGAATGGCGTCGTTAATGTTTGCATAGGCCGTCATCAAAATCATCGGTAACTGCGGATACTTATTTTTGACATTTTTGAGCAACGACAATCCGTCCATACCCTGCATCTGAATATCGCTAACCACAATATCAAACTCTGCGTCTGACAACTTCACCATGGCTGACTCAGCGCTTTCTACCGGCGTAACTTGATAGCCGCCTAATAGTAATGTATCGACGAGCGCCTCGCGAAGGCCATGATCATCTTCTACAATAAGGACTTTGGTTTTAGTCATGCGCTGACTCCTTGAATGTTTGCATCGTTTGCTGGTTTCACTATATTTGAATCAAAACGAGTACTGCTTTGCGTGGGCTCATTTTGTATATTGGGTATGACTGGAACTGAGATAGAAAACACTGCACCTTGATGGTCTTTGCGATTGGCACAGCTTACAAAACCGTTATGCGACTTCGCTACCGTATTGACAACCGCTAAGCCTAAGCCAGTGCCCTGAGATTTTGTGGTATAGAAGGGTTCGAACATTTTTTGCAGATGCGCTTCGTCAATACCTTGCCCAGTATCGGTGACTGAAAAGACAACGTAATCTTTCTCATCAAAGGTTTGTCTTGCTACTTCGAGAGTGACGGCGTGCTCTTCAATGCTACTGGGCGCAAGGGCCTGTAATGCGTTACCTAATAAATTGCTAATTGCACCGCTCAAAGCCGTTAAGTTGCATAGCACCGGTGCCTGTTGGTCTTTGTTAATAAGGGACAGTTTTACGCCCGATTGTGCAAATTGCGGCTCGACATTTTGCATACTTACATTTGCAATATCTTCAGAGCTCATCGCTTTAACAATGTGATTGTCGCCACTTTTGGCAAACAGCAACATATCGTTCACCTGAGATTCTAAATCTTTTAAGCGCAGTATCAGCTTTTGACTAAAGCGCTCGGTGGTGCTGCCCTGAGTTTGCACACTCTTGATATTTTCTGCATACAGCATAGCCGAAGATAAAGGAGTGCGAACCTGATGAGCTAATGAAGCCACCATCTTGCCTAATGATGATAAACGCTGCATATGACCAAGACGATGCTGAAGTTGACGCGTTTCAGTTAGATCAGTGATCACAATTAGCTGACCCTTCTCTTCAGTTAATGGTGATATGTCAATTTTCACACGTTTACCATTTCGCATAGACACTTCGTGACCATCATCGGCCTGAGGCCTGAAAGCTCGCTTTATCACATCACGCCAAAGCTCGCCCTCTAAAGGCTCTTCGAGTAAAGCACCCGCTTGTTTATTTGCAAGCGACACAATCCCTTTTTGATCAATCACTACAACGCCAGCTGGCATAATAGATAAAAGATGTGAAAAACGGTGGGGACTGTTTTCTTCGTCAAGTTTTTCGACTGGGTCTATGGAATCTGCCTGTTGGTCTGTTTTCCTGTTAGCAAGGGCATCATTTTCGACGTCAATTGAAGTGCGTTTGGCATACACATCGCGGATTGATGGCACGATATTATATGCGACGGTTTTGTCGCGATGGATGCTGTCTTCAGCAATAAACGATAAAGTTGACATAGACTTCTAACTCGTATGAACATTTGCTTGGAGTTCTGCACGTTACATGCCAATTTTTATCATAATATTTTCAATGAGTTAGCAATTTTAGTTTTTTTGACGCCGTCAATAAAATGTCAATATTAACCCTAGCGAGCAATTTTTATTACGCCAAACAAAAATATTTAATTTCTTCCTGTTGACCTTAAATTCAGACCGCCTTAGCTTGTTTAAAGCCCCTTTTCCCTGTATTTATCTACCATATGAAAACGTAGCAAAAACGTTTTGCAGTTTAAAAAACAAGGAACGAGCTGAATGACCCACTCAAGCAACATCCCGGAGTTAGTAAATAGCCTTCTCCAAAAAATGACCCTCACTCAAAAACTCGGACAAATGAGTCAGGTCTCTGGCAATGGTGGGACTATTTCAGATGAATTAGCTGAGCAAGTGCGAGCAGGACTAGTTGGGTCAATTATCAATGAGGTAGATACCGATATCATCAATGAACTACAGCGCATCGCACTTGAAGAAACTTCGCTGGGTATACCTTTGTTAATAGGTCGAGATGTGATCCATGGATTTAAAACAATTTTTCCTATTCCCCTTGCGCAGGCGGCTAGTTTTTCACCAGATTTAGTTGAGCAAGCAGCGCATATTAGTGCTCTAGAGGCATCAAAAGTCGGCATAAACTGGACGTTTTCACCCATGGTAGACGTCAGTAGAGACCCGCGCTGGGGACGCATTGCCGAAAGCTTCGGCGAAGACCCATATCTATGCAGTGTTTTTGGTCAAGCCATGGTGAATGGTTACCAAGGTAGCTCGCTAAGCGATGCAGGTGCGATAGCTGCCTGTGCAAAGCACTTCGCGGGCTATGGCGCATCAGAAAGTGGCCGCGATTACGCCTCTACAAATATTCCAGAAACAGAACTAAGAAACGTGTACTTGCGTCCGTTTTTCGCAGCTCACCAAGCCGGTGTGGCAACTTTTATGACTTCGTTTGGCGATCTAAATGGCGTACCTGCAAGCGGCAATCAATGGCTCCTTCAAACGGTGCTTCGCGACGAGTGGCAATATACTGGCATGGTTGTTAGCGATTGGGATTCTGTAAAGCAGCTAGCGACCCATGGTTTCACTGAAAATGATGAAGAATCAGCCCATGCTGCAATTACCGCAGGTATCGATATGGAAATGTCTAGCGCCACTTTCCGATATCATGGACCGTCTCTGCTCGCTGATAAGCGCTTAGATATGACATCAATAGACCAAGCTGTGCGTAAAATATTACACCTGAAATTTAAACTCGGATTATTTTCAAATGATACCTCTGGATTATTCAGACCCACGCCAAGTGAGGCTGATTTTGTTACATCAGCGTCACGCAGCCTAGCAAAGAAAATAGCCATCGAAAGCTGCGTATTACTTGAAAACAAAAAGCAACTTTTACCATTAAATAAAGCAACACTGTCAAATGTTGCGATTATTGGTCCGCTTGCCGATGACGGCTATGAGCAGCTTGGTACCTGGATATTTGACGGCGAGGAGCGCCACAGCATTACCTGTTTGAGTGCGCTACAGCAGTATCTTGGTGATGATGTAAATATACACCTTGCAAAAGGGCTCGCCTCTACCCGCAGTTTAGAAAGCGATTTATTTGATGAGGCAATAAGCTGTGCAAAAAATGCTGACGTCGCTCTGGTCTTTGTCGGTGAAGAATCTATATTATCGGGAGAGGCGCACTGCAGGGCAAACATCGAGTTACCCGGATTACAAAACGAACTGATTAAAGCACTCGCGCAAACCGGCACTCCCATTGTTGCTGTGGTGATGGCTGGCAGACCCATTATTGTTGAAAATATCGTGGATCATCTAGACGCACTAATGTTTGCATGGCACCCAGGCACAATGGCCGGTCCTGCAATTGTAGAGCTGTTATTTGGTCAAGCAACTCCGTCTGGGCGCTTGCCAGTCACGGTGCCGCGACATGTTGGGCAAATTCCGCTGTATTATTCACAAAAGCATGGCGGTAAACCGGTTAACGAAGATACCTATATTCACATGAATGACGTGCCGGTTCGCGCTGCACAGACCTCATTGGGCATGGTATCAGCTCACTTAGATGTGCACTACACTGCACGCTATCCATTTGGTTTTGGCCTAAATTACACGGATGTAGAATATTCAGATTTAGCCCTCGATAAGGATAGCATCGGCGCAGACGATGAACTGACTGTATCGGTTAAGGTTAAAAACACAGGAAAGTGTGAAGCCACAGAAACCGTGCAGTTGTACATTCGCGATCGTGTTGGCAGTGTTACCCGCCCAATTAAAGAGCTAATCGGTTTTAGGAAAACTCATCTGAGTCCGGGTGAAGAAAAAACGATAAGCTTCGTGATAAGCTCAGGGGACTTGAAGTTCTATAATATTCACATGCACCACACTGCTGAAAAAGGTGTGTTTGATGTATGGATTGGCCCTCACTCTGCAAGCGAGATCAGCGCTCAATTTTCTTTGAGCTAAGCCAAATAAAAAAGCGGCCTAAAGATTAGGCCGCATAACCATTTTTGGCTGTCGGTTTTCGTAATATAAGCCCCAATGCTTTTCAGGCTCATTTTCATCTCCAGAGCCCTTCCAAGGCTCATCGAAGGCCTCAAAAATAAAAGTCACAACCTGTTTATCACGACTCCACTGAGTGAGTTGCTGATAATAGATTTTTTGCAGTTCAGGGGAGGCATTCCATATTTCAATCCCGCCGCCATTTGAGGCAGTAGTCCAGCCAGCTTCGGTGATCACCACCTGTTTGTTTGGATACTTGGCGACGACGCTTAAATAGTTCTCAAGCGTGTATTGCATCGCAGTTTCTATACTTTGATATTCCCAGACTGGGTAAGTATGGATAGAGATAAAGTCGAGCACTTCTGCAAGTGGGGCTAGTTTATCTGACCATGGAATATAGTTTTCGCAAAAAGTAACTGCCGCTTTGGTTCCCGCTTTTACCGTTTTCGCATAGTGCACCAAGCGTTCGACGGGCACTAGATGATCTGTCCACTCTACGCTCGCTTCATTGCCGATAGAAACGCTAGAAACAATGTCAGAATACTGATTAGCAAGTGCAATCATATCGTTGATTTGCTGCTCGTTAGCAACACGATTGTGTGCCAGTGTCGCCTTATCAAAATCAGCACCCCATGGGCAATTAGGATTGCTCACCTCAGCTCCAATATCCGCACCGAGCATTACTTTAAACGGAAGCTTTTCACGGGCAATAACCTCAAGTACGCGATAAGCGTGCGTACTGCTGTCATATAGACGCAGGTGTTGCCACTGGCTCTGTAGAATCAGTAAATCTTGATGAATCTCTTCATGCGAGGGATAGATGCCTTCGCGAGGATTTTGCCCCTCGCGATAGCCCGAATAACAAATCGCGCTGCCGTATTCTAAAACCATGATGACTTACTCACGCCATTGCATGTCTGCAATTTACCCATATTTGAATTGACCGTCTTTATCCCACAGTCCCCAATGCGCGCCCACTCCACCTTCATCTTCAACTTTCCAGGTCTCATCAAAAGAAGAAAAGTAAAACACGTCAATATCGTCTTCCTCGGCCCACTGATAGGTGCCAATAAAGTATTTCATCGCGTTAATATAAGAGGGCTCAGCACCCCACTCTTTTGGCCCTTCGTTTGGCCAACCGGTTTCGGTAATAATGACTTTTTTACCATTGCCCGCGCGCACTGCTCTGCGATACATGTCTTTCATATATAAAATAGAATACTCAAGCGCACAGCCTTCCCAAAACGGATAGCAATTCGCCAGTATCACATCGCATTGCTCGGTAACTTTTGGATGTACTTCAAATTCATAATATGCGTCGACATAGCCGACTTCAAAGTCAGGCAATGCCTCTTTCACTCTGCGAATGTAGTTGATCAACTGTTCTTCAGTTAAGTCTTCACGCAAGAGCACTTCGTTACCAACGGCAACAATGTCCACATACCCTGCTTTTGCAGTCGCGATAAGATTGTTGATTTCTTTTTCGTTATTCTCTAGGTCATCGTTTAACCAAGCACCAACCAAGGTTTTCAAACCACGCTGCTTAGCAATTTTAGGGATCAGTTCATTTCCCTCAGTGCAAGAAAATGAACGTATCCACTGCACTGAATCAGAAATCACGTCGAGTCTCTGGCCTATTTGCTCTTCAGTAATTGGCGTGCCGGGGCCTTGCCCCTCGGTGTAGGGGCTAAACGAAATACCGTGGATTTGATTTTTCAGAATGGTTTGCGTCAACGCTTCTAATTCTGTTGATGATTTATCTAGGACGTTCATCCCAGACAAAGACATAAACTGATAACCTTTACTCGACATTTTTATACCTCAACACGTAATTTGGTGTGCTTAAAGACTGTGTAATAGCCATAATTGGCCATGCTAACATAGTTTTTTTAACGCAATGCTAGCGTCATGAAAACGAATGATGGCACACTCTAAATCACCGCGGATAGAACACAAATTAAACAAGGTGAGGTGGACTAAGCAAACGACTAGTCGGGAAGTTTAAGCCGGCATTAAAATAACGAGGTAATCTAAAATAAACCCAGTTTATATAAAATATGAAACGATATAAGTGAAGCGACGTTAGTTAAGCTTTCGCGCTGCTCACAACGCAATAAAATGTCTATTATTGAGCGATGGCTGCCAACTAATTCGTATTATGATATTTATTCGCTTTCATCGGTCTCTTTTTGGCGAGATATCTCATACTTACGCATCTTTTCCACCAGAGTGGTGCGGCGCATTCCAAGCTGGTCAGCTGCTCTTGCGACTACCCAATCTTGTTTCTCAAGAGCCTGACGAATCAGACTTATCTCGAGGTCAGATAAGTACTCTTTAAGATTCACGCCGTCATTCGGCAAGGTTGTATCTGCGGCAACTGGCAAATGTGTTTCAGTGCTAACTGGGTTTGCTTCAGCGTACTTAAACATTGCGTTGATTGCATCTCGCTCAGCGTTCTCGTCTTGATGCACCGCGGCAAGAGGTTGCTGTTGACCATCTTCGTTGTATTGATATTTATGCGGCAGATGCTCTACGTCAATCACTTGCTTAGGATGTAAGATTGACAATCTCTCAACTAAATTGGAAAGCTCTCTGACATTACCCGCCCATTGATGCGCCATTAATGAGCGCATGGCATTTTGTGTAAATCTTACTGCATCTTGCTTACTACCTTCGAGCCTTGATACAAGCTCTTGCAAGAGTAAGGGAATATCTTGAGCGCGCTCTCGTAGTGCTGGGGATTCGATGGGAAAAACATTCAAGCGATAGTAAAGATCTTCTCTGAATTTTCCGGTGGCGATCATTTCTTCAAGATTTCTATGGGTTGCCGCAATGATTCGCACATCACACTGCAAGGTTTTGGTGCCGCCTACTCTTTCAAAAATTCGCTCTTGCAATACGCGCAGCAGTTTGACCTGCATTTGCAGAGGCATATCGCCTATCTCATCTAAAAATAGCGTTCCGCCTTCAGCCATTTCAAAGCGACCTTTGCGAGAATTCACGGCGCCAGTAAACGCACCTTTTTCATGACCAAACAGCTCACTTTCTAATAGGTCACCGGGGATAGCACCGCAGTTTACCGGTACAAATGGTCCCTTTTGACGTTTTGACATGTAGTGCACGTTTCGCGCAATGACTTCCTTGCCGGTACCCGATTCTCCGAGAATAAGCACATTCGCCTCAACTGGCGCAACTTGCTCGATTAGATCTCTTACTTCGGTAATACCTAAGCTATTGCCAACTAAGCTTCTAAACAGTTTTGTTTTACCCGATACCAGCGCGTCAAGCGGACGATTAGCGGTATAGTAGTCTCGGCTTTTTTGCAGTAAATCGTTTAAATTAGGGTACGTGATAGGCTCAAACAGTGACCCAACAACGTTCTTAAATTGCCGCTCGCCGCTGAGCTGGAATCCAACGTTGATAAATGGGCTTTCGGGGAATTTTTCGACAACATCTTCGGCGACTTCTGGAATCTCTCCATCAATCAGCACTGCTGACCAATTATCACCCTTACCAAAAACTTGAATGCATTCAGAGTAATTGCATGAACGACAGTTCTCACCCAAAAACGTCAATATGATATTGAGGTAGTCTATTCGAGTTTGATTGTCACTAATGATCAGGATTTCACTCATGGCCGCTTGTTTTTTCCATATCGTCGCATTTATGCGACTGATATTACCGAAAACGTCGCTTTAATGACACTATTAAATCAACCAGAACGAATAAATGCCCTGAAAATTCAACAGATAAAGCGCGTTTCTGAGATTTTTAAAACTGCAGGGTGGGCAAATAATGACATTAGGGAATTTTCAAGGGCTTGCTTTGGAAATCTTTCGGCCAAAAAATTAGCGTCAAATCGTTTAATACAAAGCTCGAAATACACACCCTAGCATTGATGACTCAAAACTGAGCGTAGATTTATATCGAAGCATTTAGTTTGAGTTGAAGCGCTTGATGCATCAGCTCAGCTTGGGTCCAATCATCGGGAGTATCGATATCTTGGACAAGATATGCAGGCAAAATAATAGGAATCGAATGTTCTGAAAAGACCGGTTTTTCAGATAAAAAACCCTCGCAGGTGCCCCAATAAAATTGACCCGCATCATGATATGCCTTGCTCAAATCTTGCGAGCGGGTGCTGCGATATTCTGGATACATTGCCTGTATATTGCCGTTTGTAATCTTTAGGGCTCGCTGCACAGGAAACGGAAATTCAGTCACTGAGAAGGCAAAGGATTTTTGTATCGATGACTGTTTGGAAGAAACTGAAGTGCTTTGCAAAAGCAGCGCGTCTCTTGCTTGTGTTAAGTGCTGTACAGTCAAAAATGGCGCAGTTGCATATATACAGCAACAATGTGTGACATCGTCATAGCGAGCCTGCATAAATGTGATGGCGTGTTGTATGACCTCGACGGTGCTTGCATGGTCCCCCGATATATTCTCAGGACGCAAAAACGGCACATTTGCACCATATTGCTCAGCAATAGCGGCAATATCTGGGCAGTCGGTAGATACAATAATTTGGTCAAACAGATTTGATGCGATAGCAGTTTCAATCGAATAGGCAATGATAGGTTTGCCGTTAAACAAGCGTATGTTCTTGTTGGCTATACGCTTACTGCCGCCTCGTGCCGGTATAAGCGCGAATTTCACTGCAGTACACTTCTCAGCGCTTCGATTACCTTGTCTTGCTCGGCATGGCTCAAGCCAACGAACAGCGGTAAAGTCAAAGCGTGCTCATAAAAATCGACCGAAATAGGAAAGTCTGTCGGTGCAAACCCTAAATCTCGATAATAGGGATGGCAATGAATTGGAATGTAGTGCACGTTGACGCCTATCCCTAAACGGTGAAGTTGTTCATACACTGATTTTCGATCATGCTCGGTTACTTCAACCATGAACAAATGCCAACTACTTTCTTTCAGGCTGTCTTTTGTTGGCAGTTTTAGCGGCAGGTTTGGCAGAGCATCTAAGTAACGCGATGCCAACTCTCGGCGCTGCTGAATAAAACTATCGATTCGTTTTAACTGGCTGATACCTAAAGCTGCCTGTAAATCGCTTAAGCGATAGTTGTAGCCAAGCACTAACTGTTGATAATACCAAGGTCCCTCAGACTCTGAGCTAAGCTGATCAATGTCTCGGGTGATTCCATGTTTTGCATAGAGCGCGCATGCATCTGCCAAAATCTTATTGTTGCTGACAATAGCTCCACCTTCAGCCGTCGTGATTGATTTCACTGGGTGAAAGCTAAGCACGGCCATATCTGAAAATTCGCAGCAACCTACTGGCTTATGGTTATACATTGCTCCTAGCGCATGCGCAGCATCTTCAATTATCGCAATATTTAAAGGCTTACAAAGCGCATGAATAGTTTCCATATCGCAGCTATGCCCAGCAAAATGAACAACAACGAGAGCTTTTGGCAGAGTGCCGTGCTGCTGTGCAGTTAAGAGCTTTTGTTCAAGTTTAATTGGGCAGATATTGCGGGTGACAGCATCAATATCAACAAAATCGACCTTCGCTGCACAGTACAGACCGCAGTTTGCAGAGGCAGCGAAAGAATTAGGCGATGTCCATAGATAGTCGCCAATGCCAACTCCGAGAGCCAAACAAGCAACATGTAGCCCAGAGGTTCCGCTGTTAACCGCGGTACAATATTTGGCCCCAGTATAGTCACAGAGCGCCTTTTCAAACTCAGGGACTTTGCTGCCTTGGGTCAAAAAGTGATGCTCCAAAACGTCAACTACTGCGTCAATATCATCTCGGATAATATTATGTTTGCCATATGGAATCATAGTGTACGTTTATCTAGCTCAATCAATTCTTTTACACTTAAAAAATGTGGATTGGTGCCTGAATGATACTCAAAAGACTCCGTAACCACATTACCTTTTTCACCTAATTTATTATCAGCATAATTCACATGCAAACCAGTGAACTTAATCGCAGGCGTAATTACATAGTGGTCTTCAAACTCTACAGAATGATGGGCCATTTCTTCAGGCACCATAATTTCATGCAGTTTTTCACCCGGTCGAATGCCAACAATTTCATGTTCGCGGCTGCCCTGCATAGCTTCAACTAGATCGAGAATTCGAATAGAGGGGATTTTAGGCACGTAAATTTCACCGCCCTGCATTCGCGAAAAGTTTTTTACAACGAAATCCACACCTTCATCCAGCGTGATCCAAAATCGCGTCATGCCCTCGTGAGTAACTGGAAGTTTAGTCACGCCCTGTTGAATTAAGTTGCGATAAAAGGGTACCACTGAACCTCTGGAGCCCACTACATTTCCGTAGCGAACCACTGAAAATAATGGACCGTCAGCACCAGCAATATTGTTAGCTGCCACAAATAATTTATCTGACGCTAGTTTTGTTGCGCCATACAAATTAACTGGGTTAGCTGCCTTATCAGTTGATAGGGCAATGACTTTCTCAATGCCGTTTACGATGCAGGCGTCAATGACATTTTGCGCGCCGTTAATGTTGGTTTTTATGCATTCATTTGGATTGTATTCTGCTGCGGGAACCTGTTTTAAGGCCGCAGCATGCACAACATAATCAACCTTCTTCATAGCGGTAACTAAACGCTCTTTATCGCGAACATCGCCAATAAAATAGCGCATACAGTCTTGGTTGAAAGTTTGCTGCATCTCAAATTGTTTGAGCTCGTCTCTAGAGAACACAATAAGGCGTTTAGGCTGATAGTTGTCAATTAAATGTTGGATAAAGCGCTTACCAAACGACCCGGTTCCGCCTGTTATTAGAATACTTTTGTTATCAAACACTTTGCACGTGCTCCTGTAAATGGCTACGTATTTCAATGGCCTGCTGAGTTTTATACCACTCACCTAATAATTCGTATGGCTCCATTGCCCTTGGAATATATAAACCTCGATTATCCAATGCGTCTAACATAGTCGGCTCAGGTTTTGAGCACTCGACAAACCCTATGTAGCGTTTGAATGAGTATGCATATTTCACTGATAGCAGAGGCCCAAGGTTGGTCGCCAAATAATCTGCGGCGTCTGAGCTATATTCATCTTCTTTGTTGGTATAAGCACGAATCAAGCCAGTTTCATCAAATCTTGAACGAAATACTATGTGCATAAAACGCGAAGCATCATCTAATCTTGCTATCAAAAATTGAATCCCTTCGTGTCGGTCAGTTAAAGGCTCAATACCTTGTGCAACATTGTGCAACTTTATAGGGGGGACCCACAGCGGCACATAAACTAAGCAAGCACACTCAGGCAAGACCTGACTGAGCTCCTTTTGAATACATTTGTAAAGTCTTGCATCGGTATAGACCACCAGCAGACTGAAGCTATGCTGTGACTTTGTGCAGCCGCGCCACTCACTCTTAAATTGCTGCATGTCGGCCAGACATGTAATAAACACAATAGACTTCATACCCGCTGATAATTTCGGAATACTTTGCGCAATGTTAATTCGCTTATCTTCGGCATCCGCCAAATACTCGGCAAAATCGGGGTTATACACAACGCAAGGTATGTGACTTTTTGTCAATCTAGGGGCCTCTCGTTTTTCAGAGAACGACGAACTGGTGTCAAACAAAAAGTCATCTTGATTTGCCATCAGCTTTGCATCCTCGAGCAAGCGCCACCAATAGCTAAGAATTTGCTCCGCGTGGACCAAACTCTGAGATTCACTCTGTGACATTAAGGCTTTGCTTAGGGTCGCACAAAGATTGTTTAATGAGCCGTAAAAGTAATAGATAAATAATGACTTACCTTTAATGATGTTGTCGGTGACCAGCTCTCGGCAGCTTGCAACCAGTGCCTCCACATCATCTTTACTCGACAAGTCTTGTCGGCATATTGCACGGAGCTTATCCATTTCCTGATTTAAAATACGCTGGCTAAATGCCTGTTTGTAAAGTTCACATACATCCGCATCGATCACTAAGAATGCATTTTTGATATCGATTAAACAGGCTTGTCTGTCAATTATGCTGTTGGCAATGAGCACGTCATCGTCATAAAGCGGGGTTGTGCCTTCAATGAAAACACCGTCTGACAAATTGTAGCAATCGGCTTTAAAGTTACTTAACACCTGCTCCATCATTTGCCGTGAAATATTAAATTCCGCTTTGGTGTACACTCGCTCTCTAAAATTGCCTTTGACTGGCAGGCTTTTGGCAAGGTTATCTTGATAGTCGTAAATTTGTTTACCATTTTCAAAGTAGCCTGATTGAGCGCTATGGTGTTTGTTGTAATCAACAAAACCAAGATCTACGCCAAGCAAATATAAATTTGTAAAGCCCAGCTCTAAAAAGAAATTGACTGCAAGATTGGTGACTGTCGGATACGCTTTTTTAAGAATAGAAAAACGCTCCGATCCAAAAATTGACAGTGCAGAGCTGGAAGACGACTCGCCGAGTTTGAAACCAAACAGGGCTTCTTTATAAATATTGCAAGTATCTGGGTGTATGCCGTTCACGCTCACTAAGGTAATTGCTTTTAAATAATCAGGGTCGTTAATTCTTGATGCCCAATCAAAGGTTGCTCGGCACTGTTCAACTTCTGCATGAAAATCAGGCGTAATCCCATAGCTGTGCAGCGCTTGTAGCGCAGTACCGCAACTCACCACCAAGATTTGCTCGCGATATTCTTTTACGATCTGAATGTTGTTGTCTAGTGATGGGCCATTTCCGACTATAAATAACGGAAGCTGCCTAACATGTTTGCTAATCAAACTTGGGGCATTCGCCGCCATTGCAGGAATTTTATGATGCAATGCGTATTTTGTGTGGGCAATCCCATACATTGCATGGTCTAAGTTTTCGCTCAGAGAAAATGTGATTTTTAGTTGGTCTCGAACGTCTCTTATCACTCTCGCTAGCGCTTCGTTCTCGTAGGTTTGAAAGAAGTAAGTATCGGCGAGTAAATGCGGTCCAGCAGCAAGAAACTGCGAATTAATATCGGTAAATAAAGCAGATCCTGCCTCCCCTACGTTTAAATATAATCGGCTCTCACTATCGTCAATACTTTTTAGGATCCCCGCCCAATCGATAGCAAACAACGAAGCATAGAAAAAATCTGGATTAGGTTCGCAAATAAATAAGTTGTCAATTTGTGTGCTTTCAAGCAGTGCTTCGAAGGTATAGCCAGCCTCCAAACCAAACAATATTAAGGACTTTATATGCTCGGGCAGTTCACCTTTTTCATCTTTTTGATTGATCAGAATGGTGTTGGCGCGCCGAATGAAAGTGTTGTGCAAATAGTGTTTTAATTTGTCGCTCTCGTATCCAAAAATCAAGCCATCTTGATTTGGATAGCGGCGACAGTGCGCGGCAATCGCCTGAGCATGCAGCGTGACATCTTCGATAGTGTGGATGGTGCAGGTATTGATATTAAATAGATTTACTTGTCCGCTATGGCGATGAACAATCGCTTGCCAAACAAGCGCTTGATAATCGGCAAATTTTTGATGAATGTTGGGAAAGTATCGCTCAAATGCAGCAAAGTTCTTAATATAAGTCTCGCTGTTTGTCGATAGTTCCTGCCAGTCAGAAAGCACCAAGGACGGCGTCCAAGCAGGTACCCAATGTTGAAATCCATGCTCATGACCCTCTGGGCATGGGTGCTTCAACACCGAGGTGTTACCAGCTCTTAACTCCTGCATCACTATATCGAAACTTGCTTCGTTATAGTGTTTGTAAAACAATATTCGACGAACATCAAATGCCGATACCAATTCGTTAAGATCTTGATGCAGCGAAGCAGCATTTTGCTCAATTTGTAAAAATAAACGTCGGGAATGTTGCGCCGCTTGTTCTAAAATCACATACCAATCTGTGCAGTATAAAGAGCAAAAGAAACGCTCCCAGCTAGGCTCATAAATAACAACATTTTCGCTATCTACCTTATCTAAAAGTAACGGGATATGATGGCCTTTGCCAATTCCAAATATGACTAAAGCATCTACTTTTGGCTCGGCTAATCGAGCATTTAGCTGCTGACTAAACGCAGCAAATTCTGAAAATGTTTTTATTCGGTTGACAGATTTTTGACTATTCCCTGGCATATCAACCAATGCACAATGTGCAGCTAAATTGTCACACTGCTTGTTGATCTCGTCGTCTACATTGAAATGATAGAAGCTTTTGCCACTGCGAACATCGACAATATTAGTTTGCGAATTTTTGTCTACAAAGATACTCGTACTGCTTAATGGCTTTTGCTGTAATTTTTCTGCGAGGGAAGGAATATGGCGTGCAAAGGCTTTGATGTTGGCCTCAAAACGCTGCTGCAGAGCAGTAGCGAGTTGCGATTCAATATCAGATTGCTGTTTTTCATTATTTGCTAAGTGAAGTCTTATGTCATTATGCATGGTCACACTTGTTGATATTGTTTAATAGCCTTAGAAGATTTAGCAACGTTAGATAACGCTTGTTTAGCAGAAGTGCGTAGCTCCGATATGCGTTCAATTAACCCTTGGTTAATTTTGGCCTCGAGCTCAGCAAATTGCTGACGTTGCGGTTTATTCAAAGTATTAAGCAATTTATTGACCAACTCTGCGCGTTGACCAATGAATATCTTCAAGTGTGATTCATCCACCTCAACTTGCGCTAGGCATTCAGAGAGCGTCTGGTTGATAGCGGCAAGTTCAGGAGGAGTTTCAGAATGATTAAGATTCAACAGAGTGCCTCAAGCGTTTGCTTGAGCATAAGCTTGGCGTTTAGCCTCTTCGGGTATTTGCGCCCACGCGGTTTTAATAGGGTGAAACAACTCCGATACCTCTGAGATAATATCCACACCATTTTCGCTTGATAAAGAAGATAGCTTCTCAATAAAATAATTATACAAGGAGTACAGGTTTTCCGAAAATTCACCGCCAACTTCTAAGTCAAGGGTATCTCGTAAATTAATGAAAATTGCGGTCGCTTTAGAAACATGCTCAGCTCGCCCCTTTAGATCGTTACGTTCGATGCAGCCTTTAGCATATGCTAACTTATCGAGTGCGCCCTGCATTAACATTAAGGTTAATTTATGGGGGTCGGCATTAATAATGTCTTGCTTTAATGTGCCTTTTTTATATGCGTTTATCGCTTTTAATGACATGCTACTATCCTGTTCTCAAGGCTGCAAACAATGCGTTGCCGGTTGACTGCAAACTGGCAATGGTTGAATCTAAACTTAAATAACGTGCGCGTAAGGTAGATTCTAAACTCTCCATCCTTAACTCAAAGCGCTCTCTTTCGGTCTCCAGGTTGCCCTGCTGACCTTTAATGCTGTCTTCCCTAGAGGTCAATAATCCAGAGCTTTGGGTATATTCTTCAGTGAAGGCAATCAATCGTGTTGCGATACCGTCGGTATCTGAAAATAGCTTAGCAACATCATCAAAATTATCGGTCAAGGCATCATCAAGTCGTTTTGAACCAGAGCCTAAACCAAAGTCGGTCGCGCCAATTTCAAGCTTGCCTTCCGCGGTGAGTTCAATACCCAGTGCAAACAAACTCCCAATCACCGAGTTTGAAACATTGTTGCCTAAAATATTTGAAAGTCCTGATTGAATCCCTCTAACCATCGAGTCGCCGGCAAGCGCGCCGTCACTATCATCATCATTTTCGCCGTAGCGTGTTAAGTCAGCAAACTCATCCATCAGCTCATTGTATTTATCTACAAATGTGGTGATATTTTCGCGCAAGCCTTCGGTATCAAAACCAATGCTAAGACGCGAAGCAATCGGATCACCATTGCCGTCTAAATCTGATAGCTCCTTGGCATCAAACCTAACGTTTTGTATGGTATTTTCAAACTTATTAGTATCACTTTCTACCCGAATGCCATCGACTGTTGCCACCGCATTTTGAGCGATTAGAGCAGGTGCTAAATATGTTGCAGTTTCTGCTGAGTCTGTGGTCGATAATGCATTCAACTCAGCATTGTCGTTTGTATTTACAATTTGAAGATCGTTATTTTCGCCGGTTACCGTCGACGTAAATACCATCTTTGATCCACCAGCAGCCGTTCCGGTATTGATGATATTTGCAGAAACCCCGAAGTTATCTGGGTTGTCGTTTATTTGCTGTCGCAATTCTTCAAGCGTTGTTCCGGCGGCCACTGAAATGGTGAATTGATCGCCCGTGTTGCCAATTTTAAAGGTTAGATCTGCGGTTCCTGTTGATAACACAACCGCGTCCGAGCCCGCATATGCGGCATCGGCAGTTTCTATCCGACTGCCCCGCGCCATTTGCGTAATCGCAATTTGATAATCGCCAGTAACGGCAGAATTACCTGGGCTAGCGGTAAACGGTTCGTTTGATTCAGAAGGGTTTTCAATTTGAGGATCTCGTCCACTCAAATTATCGACTTCTTGCAGTGCTTTCATCGCATCTTCAAATTCAGAAAGCTTGGACTTTACTTTGCCAACTGCCGATATTTCTTGATCGAGCGTTTGCTCACGAGCATTCAACCTTTGCTCTTTAGGACCCCGTTCTGCTGCTAGAAGCTGGCGAACCAGACCCTCTAAGTCTAAACCTGACCCAACGCCTAATGATTGAATACTCATGTGCTACCTCATAATTATGCTTGTCTGTCTATCAACACTCCTGTTTGGCTGCCAATATCAGACTGTAATTGGCGAATGCGTTCGGCAAAATTTAGTACTTCCTCGGAAGGTATTTGCCGTATAACATCGCCACTTGCCGCTTCTCTTACTGTTACAACCTGTCTGTCGGTTGCTTCATCTACACTAAAGGATATTGCGGTTCCTTTAGACTGCAGAAACTTACCTATGCCCTCAAGTGCAGCAGATAAGTCAATGGTTTCCTCTCTCATCAGCTTATCGGCTTGAGCATCGCTATTCTTTAGCTTTTTCTGCTCTTCGATACGCTGCTGTTCAGGTAACTGCGACACACTTTTATCTAAATTTCTTACTTGCTGGGCCACCATGGGGTTTTCACTCGCGGTGAATCGACTCGCCCCAGTTTGCATACCCACCAAATTACTACTATTAAACGTTTTCTCGTTTATGATGCTTGCTTGTTCTCTAGCAATATTTTGACCAATCTGCGAATTAATATTATCCATAACGTTCTCCTACCTTAAAAAAGGAAAGACGGTTGCACCTAATTTATCCGGTGAACCGCCCGTTCAACGCAACTTTTATCAAGCGATTCTATCTACTATCTTGTTAAGCCAGCAGCGCCAAAGCCGACTGCGGCGACTGTGAGGCCTGAGCTAAAATGGACAACGACGCCTGCTGCAGAATCTGATTCTTAGTTAAGTTTGCAGTTTCAGCTGCAAAATCGGTGTCTTTGATTTGACTACGTGCCGCTGATATATTTTCAGCCACGTTAGAGATATTGCGAATGGTAGATTCAAATCGGTTGCTCAAAGCACCTAAATCAGCTCGCGCTGCACCTACTGCTGATATTGCGGTATCTAGTGTGGCAAGGGCACCTGACGCCCCCACTACCGTCGAAACCGTAATTGCGCCAACGCCCAAACCAGAGGCTCCAAAGCCGCTAGCTCTAGACAAATTAATAGAGATATTTTGGCCACCGTTTGCTCCGACTAAAAATTTAGCAGAAAAACTCCCGTCCAAAATATTATTGTTGTTAAATTGTGTGTCGCTGCCAATTCGAGACAACTCTAAAATGAGTGCCGATACTTCTTTATTAAGGGCTTCTCGATCGTCTGCCGAATTAATACCGTTTTGAGACTGCACGGCTAGCTGACGAATACGCTGCAAGGCATTGGTGGTTTCACCTAAAGCACCTTCTGCGGTTTGTGCTAAAGATATGCCGTCGTTAGCATTTCTTACCGCTTGATTAAGCCCCTGAATTTGCGATGTCATGCGTTCGGAGATAATCAAACCAGCAGCATCGTCCGACGCTCGGTTAATTCGCTGTCCAGAAGATAATCGCTCAAACGATTGAGTAAGTGCATTGCTCGAGTTAAATAATTGACGCTGCGCGTTAAGCGCAGACACATTGGTGTTGACGAATACTGACATACTACCTCCATAAACCAGCGTTTGTTTTCACTAAACATGGCGCTCGCTGGCTACTTTTCTTTATTCTTTTGGCTATGGTTCACTACACCATATCCAGCAGACCTCAATTTTAGTAATTCAAATTTAGATTGAATTACCTCTCAACTAAGGGTATCGACCGCCACGCCAGTATCTTTAGCAAAATGAGTAAAAAAAAAATAAAATAATCTTAAATAACTGATTTTTATAAAATAAGAAAACACTTAAAGGTCGCTTTAATAATTGTGAAGGTGATGTCGATGCCGCGCCCATTTGTTATGGCATACTCTTTTGGCAAAGCTTTAATAGCCAATGGGTGTGTGATTCTTTTATTGTTAGATTCATTCACGCTGTTGATATCTTTAGCTAATGACAACATGATTTAGAAAAGTGGCACAGTGCATGCTTAGTATCAAATAGTAAGCAAGCCTTAATACAAAAAAAGGCCGAGCCATGGGGTGGCTCGACCAAATTGCTCACGTTAGGAGTTGGAGCAAACTTTTCCGTCGACTGGCAGGGTTGTAGAACGTAAGTACTGGCCTCTCAACCAAATGTCTACACTCTCAGTCTTGTTAGTCGACTTTTACTTCTTATATTCCACTTAAAAGCTGCCTTCCATGGCAATGGAGAGGGCCTCTCAAGCCTTCAAAAACTCTTTCTTATATACTTTTAAAACTGCGGAATAAAACTGTTTTGCAAGCTTAGCTATTAGCCCTGTAATAAAGATAATGCTGCCTGCGGACGCTGATTAGCCTGCGTTAAAATAGTGGTGCTCGCCTGCTGAATAATTTGTAGGCGGGTTAAATTTGCCGTTTCAGCGGCAAAATCTGTATCTTTAATCCGGCTTCTTGCCGCCGATACGTTTTCTGATATGTTTGTAAGATTTCGAATCGTCGACTGAAATCTGTTTTGAATAGCACCTAAATCGGCACGTTTCCCATTGACCACTTCAATCGCCGTGTCAATAAGGGTTAGCGCGGCAGAAGCCTGTCCTGCTGTGTTCACTGAAAGGCCGCCGGCAAGTGCACCAAACAGGCCGGAAGTACCGAAACCATTGATGCGGGATACATTTATGCTAATAGTTTGCCCAGCATTTGCACCTACAAGGAACTTCGAAGAAAATCCCCCAGTAAGCACATCTACCCCCCCAAACTGTGTAGTTTGAGAAATTCGGCTCATTTCGACTTTTAAGGCAGACACTTCTTTTTGCAGTGCCGCTCGGTCGGCAGACGAGTTAATGCCATTTTGTGACTGTATTGCCAGCGTTCTTATACGCTGCAGGGCGTTGGTGATTTCAGTCATCGCACCTTCAATAGTTTGCGATAGTGAAATCCCATCATTGGCATTTCGTACGGCTTGGTCTAAACCCTGGATTTGAGACGTCATTCGGTCAGAAATCTGTAGGCCAGCTGCATCGTCTTTGGCGCTGTTTATGCGCATACCAGATGACAGGCGTTCAAAAGCCGTACTTAAATTAGTGGATGTGTCATTTAAATAACGACGCGCATTTAGCGATGAAACATTAGTATTAACAAATAAAGACATAATAATCTCCTAACGATTTTTGAAGTATTCATCTGTCACCTGATTTTATTATTGTAGCGACTAGATTTTTAGTTTTGGCACACAATGTGCTTCGTATTATATGCGAATCATGGACTGATTCTTTTTCATCAATTGTTCACTACATTTGATGAAGCATATATGCTGTACAGAGCGTAAGCTCTTTGCTGACAGACAAGTATGATGTTCCAGACCTCATACCTCTCACTACCTCCTGGCATCAAACTTGTCAGTCAGCAGTTCAGCGTATTATTTTTCAACTTCCCTTGAGTTACCTTTTTCAGGCAGCACTAAACCTTCTCGCCATGTGCGTTTTTGCATGTTTACATGCTTTTAAATTTTTCTATTTGCAACGAAAGATAACTCATGTATCTGCATTGCTGTGTTGTTTGCATTAGGATGCTCATCTATTGATGATGGGGTGAGGAAATTTTCCCCAGCAAAGCCTGTGTAATAATCGGTATATCACCGCCCTATTATTTCGCTTTGGTGGGTTTTTATAGAAAACCTATTTTGGCCTTCGACTCACTCTTTCTTCCTAACGCTATTGTTGACCTGAGCCAACATGCATCTATTGTTTTTATAGTGGATGCAATGCAGAGTCTTTAGTTTTTATTATTGATGTTTTGCCCTGCTTGAATAAGTTATCGTCCAGATACGCGAAAACCTTTAGCAATAAAACTAAATTAGAATAAAAAAGAGGGAAATAGGCGGCCAGGCAATGCCTGGCCAGTCGCTCAGTGTTTAAGAGTAAGCGCTCTCTTTGTGCTGTTTGGCTTGTGAATACAAGTTACTACCTCCTGGCTTCATTCCCCAAACAGTAGGGTCCGACTTGTGTTACCAGGAGCTATTAACCTAGAAGCTGCAATGCTGCCTGAGGACGCTGATTTGCCTGAGACAAGATTGTAGTGCTAGCTTGCTGAAGAATCTGGTTCTTCGTTAAGTTAGCGGTTTCTTTCGCAAAGTCAGTATCTAAAATCTGTGAACGAGCAGAAGACATATTCTCCGCTACGTTAGAAAGATTACGGATAGTTGACTGGAAGCGGTTAGTTAATGCACCTAGGTCGGCACGTGATGCACCCACCGCAGAAATTGCGGTATCAAGCGCTGCAATAGCCGCCGAAGCGCCTGCTACAGAAGATACAGACAATGCACCAATTAAGCTTGAAGCACCATAGCCACCAGCTCTAGATAAGTTCACTGAGATGTTTTGGTTAGCATTTGCGCCAACCAAGAACTTAGCAGAAAACGCACCGTCAAGAACGTTTACTTTGTTGAACTGAGTATCGGTACTAATACGAGAAATTTCGAACTTCAACGCTGACACTTCTTTTTGAAGTGCTAAACGGTCATCGGCAGAGTTAATGCCGTTTTGTGATTGAACCGCTAGCTGGCGAATACGCTGTAGTGCGTTGGTCGTTTCACCCAATGCGCCTTCAGCAGTTTGCGCCAATGAAATAGCATCATTTGCGTTGTTTACGGCTTGGTTTAAGCCATTGATTTGAGTGGTCATACGGTCTGTAATCTGAAGACCAGCGGCGTCGTCAGACGCACGGTTGATTCTCATACCAGAAGATAAACGCTCAAAAGACGTGTTTAATGAATTACTTGAATTAAATAACTGACGTTGTGCGTTTAAGCTTGAAACGTTAGTATTGACGAACATAGACATAAGTCTCTCCTACACTCTCAGTCCAGCGCTTGCTGGCAGCCGGACGGATTCCGGTATTGTTTACAAATTGTAGAACATCACTCTTCAACTTTTGAAAAGTACATGTACTGGCTCTCTCGAAAACTTTATCGACAATGCCGGGGATCCCTTTAATCTAAATTTGAAAAAAAAAGCAAAAGGCGGCAAAAAATTGCCGCCTTTAAAATGTGAACACTGCTTTGGGGTTTGTAAAACAGTGGCTTAGGGTAAAAAAAGCCACTTTTTAAGTGAAAAAAATAATTTAATAAAAAATACTGGATTGACCGGGGTCATGCAAAATGACCCACAAACTTAAATGTTTTAAAGGAAATTAAACAAAGAAAGGTTGGCTATTCGAGGAAAACTGGCAAAGGCAGCTTCTAGTGCGGTCTCTTGTCGAGCAAAGTCCGACGATGCTTGCGCATAATCAAGATCTTGAATAGCTGAACGAGCTTGGGAGTTGGTCACTTCGCTATCTAACAATGAGCTTTTGACCGATTCGGCAATATTTAATCGTGCGCCAATGGAAGAATTTTCTCGGGCCATTTTATTCAAACCATTGTCGATCCCCACCAAGGTATCATCAATGATAGATGAAAACTCCTGGGCACTAAGATTTGGATTGTTTAACGCTAGCGTCATCTTATGCAGTGTTTCGGCAATGTTTTGTTTTTCTGGGCGATTTAAATCAAGCGTAACTGAGTTACCCGCCACGCCATCAATGTTCAATTCTATACCTTGAAACAACGTTAGCTCACCTGCAACAAATGGCAGTGTTTCAACCACTGTATTTGTGCCGACGTTTCGCACTGAAATTTGATTAGCAGCACTAATGGTCAATTCATATTGGTTGTTGGCGTTATTTACTGGATCAAAATTGGCGCGATGAAAAGAATCGAAGGTTCCTTGATTCCGGATCGTGTAATCACTTAAGGTCGCGCCATTAACGTTTGACACATTAAAATTAAGACGCCCCTGCACATTTTCAAAGAGTTCTTTACCCGAACTCGTAGTTTGAATGTTGACACTATCAGAAATTTGCACTTTGTTGATGCCGTCATCGCCCATGAACATTATCGGGTTTGTGCTATCGGCAGGATTAAAGGCAAATGCTTGCTTTTGAGATTGATAACCAGCGAAAATAAAATCACCGCTGGCATTCTGCGTGTTCATTAAATCGATAACTTGATTGCGTATTTGCTCAATCTCTGCCGCTACCGCTTCTCGGTCGGGTTGAGAAAATATGCCATTTCCCGACTGTAAAGTTAGTACTCTTGCACGATTCATCACATCATTAATGCTTCGCAAAGACGTTTCTTGCAGTTCTAAATTACTGCTTGCTAAATCAATGTTGCGGCTGTATTGGGTGATTTTATCAAGTTCTTCAGTGAGGCGAATCACCTGAGACGCACCAACTGGATCATCGGATGGCCTGAGCAAACGCTTACCGCTAGCGAGCTGACTCTGAATATCAGAAAGCTGACCCTGGCTGGTATTTATAGCTCGCATATTTTGGTCAAATATTAAATTCGTTGTAACTCTCATATAGTCTCTCTAAACACTACCTAGTAACCGATAATATGGTATCGAACATATCGCGTGCTGAACTAAGTATTTGTGCAGCTGCGGCGTAGGACTGTTGAAATTGAATCAGGTTTGCGGCTTCTTCATCTAAGCTCACACCCGAAGTGGATTCAAACCATTCGGAAGACTGTGCTTCCATTACTTTTGCGGCTTCTAAATTCACACTAGCATTTGATGTTGCTGAACCGACAAACCCAACCAATGATGCATAGGCTTCATTTAAGGTGGTTTTGCTATTATTTGAGGCGCTGCCTTGGCGAACGATGTCGAGCTGTTGGAGCTGTGCGAATTCAACCGCGTTTCGATTATCATTTATACCATCAACATTATATGCAATATCAAAGCTGTCGCCAGGTTTAGGCTCCCCCTGCAAAGATAAGTCATAACCCGGGTAATCGGTGAGTGCGCTAAATTCAGCAGGCCATGCTGGCGAGCCGTTAGCTTTTGCTTGTCCTATCAAATTATTTAAATCGGTGACTCCCGATACGGTACTAATGACGTTTGCCGGCGAGGAATTATCTAAGACTTGATATTCATCATTGGCTGTAAAGCGAATAGTCACTGGTGCACCAAACGTGGCTGACGGAGAATTTGCCAGCGTTTGCAATGCCCCCGCACCATCAAAAGCCGAAGCTCCTTGTGTAGCAAAACTTAGATCAACGTTCGAATTTGTAATCTTAGTACTGATTAACTTCGCGTCGCCTAAATTGTTTGCGCCAGTGTCTATTCTGATGGGTTTTGCAAAGGCCCAGTCCTCTGAGCGAGTAGTTGCCATACTTAAGTTAGCCGCTGCCACTCGGGTTGGCTGCACTAAAAACCTGTCTCCTACTGCATATTGAGCGCCGCTTGCAAACTCTAATTCCATGCCGCCAATCGTTGCGTTAAACACTCCAGATTGCGCATTTACCGTTAAGGTCTGGGTAATAGGGTTACCGCTGCTGTCTAGCTGAGGTCTGCCGTCGCTTTTAACGGTCATGACTTCCACATCAAAACTAGCTGGACTGCCGCTAGGCGTATTTAACACCGTTACTTTGTAATCGTTATTAGTAATTTCAGCGCTGCCACCAGGAATGACTCTCCCTTTAACCTGCAGGCTTAAATCACTATTTTGAGGATAATTGATTGACCTAAACTCGGCGATTTTAAAAATATCACTGCCTAACTGCTGATCAATATCCATGCCCTGGCGGTTCTGTGTATTTATTGCATCGGCTAGGGTCGTCGCGAGCTTTCCAAGCTCTCGCTGAGCAGGCTCTAAGACTTTTTCTCGATATTCAAATAAGCCGCCTAAACCGCCGCCAATGTTCTCTTCTAATATATTGATGGATGATTCGTTTTTAGTCGGTGAATTAAAACTGGTTTGTAAGGTTAACTGACGATTGGTGTAGTCGGGCTCACCGCCAACCGCAAAGACATTAAAAGTGCCGTCGGCCATTACCAATGACTCACCTGAAGTTAGGTTAACGACTAAACCAGCATCCCCATTTGGACTGTTACGCACATCTAGCGCAACAATTTTTGATAGGTCTAAAATGGCTTTGTCTCTTTGGTTCATCAGTTTTGCTGGCGTATCAACAACCGATGAGCCTCTAGCTATCTGAATTGCCTCATTCAAATTGCCAATTTGGTTAATCAGTCCATTGGCTCGGTCAACCGATTGTTGTATCTGTAGCTCAGCTTCATCTTCTTTGGCCTTCATGAACTCGCCCAACTGTTTGATTCGATTCATCACCCCAGAGGCTTGTCCCATGATTGCGACACGAGAAGGTAAGTTAGTTGGATCATCTGCTGCGGTTTGAATGGCGCCAAAAAAGCTCGTCATCGCCGTGGCAATACTGTTTGCCTCGCTGGCTAAAATTCTGTCTAGACCTTCTACGCGATCATAAAAGGCTTGAGCTTCGCCGACAACGGAGGTGTCGCGACGCAGTTGGTTTTGCGCAAAAACATCAAACACCCTATCAGTGAAGCCAAAATCTACACCGCCGTTTAAGCTGCTGCTAAAGGTCGTGCGCTCCCTGATGTAGCCTTCGCTGTTAACATTAGCGATATTGTTTGAAGTGGTATTGAGCAACTTGTTGCTAGCATTGATACCGGTTTTAGCAATCGAAAATAAGTCGGCATTTCGAATCATGGTAATAGCTCACTCATAGTTGCACTATTGTATACCGACATAATTTTGTCGGCATATTGGGGATCGGTGGCATAGCCAGCCTTTTGCAGTTCATTGAAGTATTCTTGTGGCGCACTGGTTTTCTCTAATGCTTGCTCGTATCTAGGATTCGAGCGCACGAAGTCCACATAGTCGTGCAGCGAATCAGAGAAATTGCTGTAACTTCTAAAGGCCGCCTGTTGCTTTTGCGGCAGATTGTTTTCAAATTCGAGAGTGTCAACTACAGCCTTATCGCCATTCCAGCGCCTGTCTGCTTTGATCCCAAATAGATTGTGAGCATTATTGCCATCGCCCTGATGGATCATGAATTTTCCCCATCCAGTTTCAACTGCAGCTTGAGCAATCAACGCCTTTGCAGATATGCCTAAACGCTCAGCGGCAGCCTGTGCCTGAGGATAAAGTGACTGCACAAACTCTTTAGGTGAGTCGAACGCAGCCCGCTTTGTTGGTATGTTCAATGGTTCTTGCAGCTGTTGATCAAGACCTAGGTTTGCTGTTTTAAGTGCAGCAAGCTCCAGAGCTTCAGTTTCCCGATATTGTGCTCTTAACGCTGCATTGCGATTAAGAATAGACAGATCGGCGTCGTTACGTACCGCGCCAGCTGGCATTACACCTTTATTGACACTCATTTGCTGCACGATGACATCTGCCAAGCCAATGCTGCCTTGCGTAGACAAATCAGTAGCTAGCTGCTGATCATGCATGCCGCGATAAAATTTTACTTGCTCAGAATTAAATGGACTGTCTTTGTCGGCGAGGGCCTCTTGGGCTTTACGCATAGACTTCAGCAACATTTGTACAAATATCGCTTCAAATTGCTTAGCCGCTTCCTCTAGTGCGCCCTCATCTCCTGATTTAGCCGCAGAACGCAAGGTATCAAGACTGCCAAGGTCATGTACTGACCGCGACATCTCGAGCTTTGATTTCATGTTAGAAGATAAGTCCATGGTATTTCCGTTATCTATTTTTGTTAGACCCTAGTAGCCATAATTCGATGTACGTTTTGCAATTCATTGCAAAGGCCTAGCCTATATAACTATCAATTCGCCCTGCAAAGCACCAGCCTGACGAAGCGCCTCTAATATGGCCATTAAGTCGCCCGGCGCCGCACCAATTTCATTGACTGCGCGCACTAACTGGTCGAGAGTTACCCCCGGATCAAATTTAAACATTCTGCTGTCATCTAAGCTTACATCTACTATCGATTGAGAGACTATGGCGGTTTCGCCACCGGCAAAGGCGTTAGGCTGAACTATCTGAGGGTCTTCTGAAATAGTAACGGTTAAACCACCATGGGTGATCGCAGCCGGCATTAATCTGACGTCTTGTCCAATCACAATGGTGCCTGTTCGGCTGTTTACCACGATGCGTGCCGGTGCGGTTGCTGGCACAAACTCGAAGTTTTCGATAGTCGCTAAAAAGCCTACACGCTGGGCAACGTCGCGAGGCGCAGTGACTCTTACTGATGCCGCATCTAAAGGCGATGCAATAGCAAAGCCATTTTTCGGATCAGCACCTAAACGTCGGTTTATTTCATCAGACATGGCTTGCGCGGTGCTAAAATCAGGACTATGCAAGTTCAAGGTCAAATAATCATTTTGCATCAGACCGCTTGGCACTGAACGCTCAACTGTTGCGCCGTTGGCAATGGTGCCCACCGTTGGCGTATTACTGACAATTCGAGAGCCATCGTTGCCCTGCACACCAAACCCAGACACCACTAAAGAGCCTTGGGCAACGGCATAGACTTCGCCATCTAATCCTCGCAAAAACGTTTGTAATAAAGTACCGCCCTGGAGACTTGCTGCCTCGCCCACTGATGACACCGTAATATCAATTGTTTGGCCTGGTTTGGTAAACGCAGGTAGCTCTGCATGCACCGCTACCGCGGCTACATTGCGTATTTTGGGTTTTACATTAGCATCCAAGCTAATACCGAAGTTCTCGAGCATGGTTCTAAATGATTGTTCGGTAAACGGACTGGTTTCTCCCGTACCCGGCAAACCTACTACCAAACCATAGCCTACGAGTTGATTTGAACGCACGCCCTGAATGCTGGCTAAATCTTTGATACGCTGTCCACTGTATGCTGGAAACACCGCGCTCAAAGTAAAAACTAGCACTAGCGCCCAAGCATAAACATTCGTTAAACGACTCATAATGGCCACCATGTAGAAGAAAAGAACTGCGATAGCCACCCTTTTTCTTGGGCTCTTGCAAAGCTGCCGGTGCCGCTATATTGAATACGGGCATTGGCGATTTTATTAGATTGCACTTCATTGGTTGGGGTAATATCTGCGGGTCGAATGACGCCGGTTAAACGAATATATTCGTCACCATTGTTTAAAGTTAGCCACTTTTCACCGCGAATTATAAGATTTTGGTTAGGCAGAACATCAACCACCGTAACTGAGATGTTGCCTTGCAGGCTATTACTCTGGGTAGCTTGTGCATCGCCATTAAATTCATTGCGTGAATCAACACCGAGTTGAATAGCCTCAGGACCAATCTGCAGGGCATTGCCCCCTAAACCAATAATAGGTTGAACGTCTACGTTGGTCTCTTTAGACGATACCGTACCCGCTCGTTTTGTTGCATTAGTATTCTCACTCAGACGCACAGTGATAATGTCACCTACTCTGCGGGCCTTTACGTCTGAATACAGACTGTTTGCCATGGCTGCAGTAAACAAGCTGCCATCTTGTGCAATTTGCTCACGTTTAAACACCGGAACAGCGGGCGCATAAAACGGATCGTTTGCGGCAATCGGTTCCACCGGTGTGGTGTTGCAAGCGCTTAAGCCAATCATGCAAGCAAGCAATAGTATTGAGTGAATTTTCATCTTAAACCTCTTATAACTGCTGAATAACCTGACCAAGCATTTGGTCAACCGATGAAATAACTTTTGAGTTCATTTCATACAGGCGCTGGCTTTCAATTAGGTTCACTAGCTCTTCAGTAACGTTGACGTTAGATGTTTCCAAGGTGCCTTGGGCTACTGTGCCTAAACCTTCAAGTCCAGGGACACCTTGCACTGGCGCACCCGATACTGCGGTTTCTACATACAGGTTTTGTCCAACTGGCTGTAAGCCTGCAGGGTTAATAAAATCGGTAATGTTAAGCTGTCCAAGTACCTGTGGCTCGGCCTGCCCTCTTAACTGCGCGGATACTTCACCGTCTTGAGAAATGGTGATTTGCTGTGCATCTGGCGGCAGCGTAATGACTGGTTGGAGCACAAAACCGGCTCCCGGCGTAACCATCTGCCCCTGATCGTTCAGCGTAAACTGACCATTGCGGGTATAAGACAAACTGCCATCTGGCATTTGTATTTCAAAAAAGCCTTTCCCCTGTATAGACATATCAAGAGCATTTTCCGTAGTCAGCAAATTCCCTTGGGTATGGGTCTTTTGCGTAGCAACCACTTTAGAGCCTGCGCCGAGCATTAAACCTGAGGGCAATTCAGTGTCAGCTGAACTGCGGCCACCGGGCTGATTGATATTTTGATAGAGCAAGTCTTCAAATACCGCACGGTCTTTTTTAAAGCCGATAGTACTGGCGTTGGCTAGGTTGTTTGATACTACCGCAACGTCTGTTTGCGCGGCGTCTAAACCGGTTTTACTAATCCATAGAGCTGGATGCATATTAAATACCTTAAGCGATTAATATTCGCTATTAAATGAATCTGAGTAACATGTTGCCGCGCATCGATAGTTGATCCGCTTTGTTCATTAGTTTTACCTGCATTTCGTAATGACGCTGCAAGCTGATCATCTGCACCATTTCTTCAATAGCGTTGACGTTTGAGCCCTCAAGCATGCCTGAGCGCACGCCCACATTAATATCTTGCTGTGCAAAACCGCCGTCTTTTAATTCAAAAAGGCCGTCTTCTCTGCGTTTAATTTGATCAATTTCAGGATTCACTAGTTTCAAACGGCCCACTTCTTCAATGGCATTTTGAGGCGCGCCTTGGAGTTGAGTTGAGATGGTGCCATCACCGGCTATAGTGATATTTTGAATCGGAATGGGTAAGAATACTGGGCCATTTTCGCCGAGGACTAAATTACCTTTTGAATCCTGCAAGGCGCCCTCGGCGGTCATGCTGAAATTACCGTTGCGGGTTAAGGCCTCGCCGCCTTCAGGACTTTGTACGGTAAACCAACCTTCACCTTGTATGGCCACATCGAGTGGGCGGTCGGTGGTGATCATCGGACCGCCATCGTAGTTGTTACTTGGGCTTTCGGTCATGCTAAATACCCGAGACGGCAAACCTTCGCCGTATGCCGGCATTGCGCGCGCCTGTTCAAGCTGCGCTTTAAAACCGTTGGTTTGGGCATTCGCCAGATTGTTGGCACGCACGGCAGTGGCCAGTAGGTCTTGATTGGCCCCGCTTGCTGCAATGTAGAGTAACTTATCCATATAACTTGCCTTCACATGTCAAATATTGACGATATGTAAGACTAAGCAATTAAAATGCCAATCCGTTTAATGAAATTTGGAAGCTATACAATGAATAGAAAAAATAAGTAATAAAGGGGGAAGCAGCGGCGAAAGCCTTGAGGGCTTTCACCGCTTTAGATTATCGAATGTTAAGGATAGTCTGGTTTAACTGGTTATTGACTTCAAGGGCTCTTGAGTTTGCTTGGAAGTTTCTTTGCGCGATGATCATATCGATTAATTCAGTGGTTAAGTTCACGTTCGCCTGCTCTAGCGCAGAGGAGTTGATGTCACCGAAGGTACCGGTAGTTGCCTCACCTGCCAACGCCTCACCAGAAAGTATACTTTCTTTCCAAGCTGTACCCGACTGCTGCGTTAGACCTTGTTCATTTGAGAATCTTACCAAGGCTACGCGGACAATGGGTTCAGAGGTTCCGTTCGAAAATGTGGCTCGCACTAAACCGTCGGGTCCAATATCGATGCCCGTTAGTCGACCAACAGGCAAACCATCTTGCTCTAAGGAAGTAACTTCAAAGGCAGAAGCAAACTGAGTCGGTTCGTTTGGATTAGCACCGAGGGGGTCTAAATTGAAATCGATGCCGATTTGTTGGGTTGCATCTGAGCCATTCGAAAGAATTAGGCCCCCAAGCGCCTCGGTCATAATTTTTCGATCTGGCTGCGGTAGACCATCAGCAGACTCTATGCCAATGAAATCGCCACCATCACTAAATCTTAATTTCGCTGCTGCAACAGCATTACCCGTAGCGGTGCCCATAGTATTAACAGCGCTAGCTGGGTCTGCATCGGAGCCATCCGAATTGGTTATATCCACCAATTGGTCGTCTACCGCTGCCGCAACATACCACTCATTTACCGCAGCTGGATCGTTGTCCTTCATAAAGTAGTAGGTCATGACATGGCTATCGCCCAATGAATCATAAATAGTAACCGACGTCGCCGCGCTATAGGTTAAAGGGTCTGTTGGATCAAAAGCGGCGGGATCTCTAACTTGGTCACCTGCAGGCAAGTTAAATCGTAAATCAACTTCAGAGGTCTTTTGCGGTGAGCCCGATGAGTCAGGGATTCGCACTGGCACCGTCGTACTCAAGGCAACCGACGCCGATGTACCGTCTGGGTTAACCGGGAAACCAAGTAAATTGTCGCCCGCTGAATTTACCACGAAATTATTGCTGTCTAGTTTAAATTGACCTGCACGAGTAAACGAAAAGTCGCGTGAGGTAATTTCAGGAACCGTAGCAAAAAAACCATTGCCGGTGATAGCTAAATCCAATGAGTTATTGGTAAAGCTCAAACTACCTTGAGAAAATTGCTGGGATACTTCTTGAGTCAAAGCACCGTCACCGACTTTGGTTTTACCTGAGGCCAAAAGAGACGAAGCATACACATCACCAAATTCCGCGCGTGACTCTTTAAAACCTACCGTGTTAACGTTTGCAATATTGTTAGCCGTAGTATCTAAATCTTTTTGAGAAGCGGATACACCACTTAGTGCGATATTAAAAGACATCTAAATTCCCCTATTATTTACCAATTTGTATGACGTCATCTAACTTGATACTGACATCACCATCTAAATTAAGAACAACACCTTGACCTGAGCCAGATAAACTGACGCTGTCGACGTGTCGATTGATTGCGGTAGGCAACGCTTGTACCTCACCAAAAATATCACCTTGAACCTGCACCGCATAGTCACCTGATGGCAAACTGTTGCCGTTGTTGTCAGTGCCATCCCAATTAAATTCAATATTGCCTGCTGGTTGCGTACCGATCTGCATTGTGCGAACCACCTCGCCTGCAGTATTGTAGATATTAATTTCAGTATTCTGGGTGGTTTGCTCATTAACAATGACACCGCTGATTGAGCCATCAGCACCATCTTTAAAGCCAATGTTGCCGGTAACCAAAACTTGTTGACCAATTAAACTAGATGCCTGCAAAGCCTGGTTGGAGGTCATCGAAGCAGCAAAGCTGCTGAATTGCTCATTAAGCTGAGAGATACCGTCAGCGGTAGTGAATGATGTCATCTGCGCCACCATCTGGTCGTTGTTAACTGGCTTAGTTGGATCCTGATTCGCCAACTGCTCAGTAAGCAGCGCGAAAAAGTCTTCTTGCTTAAGCGTTTGATCATCGTTTTGCGCAATCTTGACTTGCTTATCCGTATTCCAATACAGGTCGCGATTCAGGCCTTGTTGCTCTAATAAGTTCATGAAAATATCCTCTTAATGACAGCTATGCTGACTATTGACCTTGACCTAATTGCAATACTCTACGAAATATACGCTTGGTAGTATCCGCTACTTGAACGTTGGTCTCGTAGGCCTTAGAAGCAGACATCATATTTGCCATTTCTTCCACGATATTGACGTTCGATTTGTATATGTATCCATTTTCGTCTGCCATTGGGTTACCCGGGGCATATTCGATTTGCAGTGGTTTGTTGCTTTCAACAATACCTTTGACTTCAACCCCGACGCCTTTAGCTTGGTTCTCTGTGGCCTTGTCCATCGCCGCTGCAAACACAGGGTGACGGGCTCGGTAAGTATCTTCATAGCTGCTGCTCACGCTGTTAGCGTTGGCAATATTACTAGCAGTGGTGTTCAAGCGGACATTTTCTGCCGCCATGCCGGTGCTAGATATATCCATTACATTAAATAAACTCATTATTGACCTCCACTGCTAAGTGCTTTTTTCATTCCGCTAAACTTGCCGTTTAGTAACATTAAACTTGCCTCATAACGCATGCCGTTTTCTAGAAAAGCGTTTCGCTCAACCTGCACGTCAACCGTATTGCCATCACCAGTATCAGGCTGATCTGGCATCCGAAACTGCACGTCAAACCTTGGCGCCGAGGAGCCAGCGATATGTTTATCGTTGGTTCTCACCATGCTTGATGGACCAGCTTGAGTGGTTTGTGACGACTGCATTGCGCTGTTCATAGCGCTTTGAAAATCAATATCACGAGCCTTGTAACCTGGTGTGTTTGCGTTTGCTAAGTTTCCAGCGATCACTTCCATCTTATCTGCACGAACTTTAAGTGCATTGTGGTGAAAGCCTGCTAAGCGGTCTAAGTTAATGGCCATAAACAAATACCTGAACGATTGCGTTAATTATCTTGAATGTTCACAGATGAGCAATTGCTATGCCAAATAGAAAAAGATTGGGATTTTTTAGAGAGGATTGAACAAATTAATTAGCTGCGCTTAGAGTAATAAAGGCCGCGAGAGCATTTTTCCATTTTCAAAGTGTCTTCAGCACCGGCAATTGACTCTGCGGCTCCTAACAGGATTGCGCCATGGGCTGGCAACAAAGCGGAAAGTTTTTGCAGTATCTTTGCCTTATTGACGTTATCAAAATATATCAGCACGTTACGACAAAAAATAACGTCGAAATTACCCATAGCATAAAAGCTGTCCATTAAATTCGTCTGTTTAAATTTAACCAAAGCACGCAAAGCCGGTTTTACACTTAACTTACTGGTATCAACAACCGAAAAATACTTGGCTTGCATGTCAACAGGTAAACCTCTGGCAATAGCCAACTGGTCATATATACCCTTTTCTGCAAAACTTAATACTCGCTGGGAGATATCCGTCGCCATAATTTCCACGCCTTGAGAAAACGCACCTGGATGCTGGCGCTGATATTCAAGGACGGTCATGGCTATAGAATATGGTTCTTGGCCATACGAACAGGCGCTGCTCCAAATACGTAATGTTTTTCGGTGATTGGCAATTTTGCCGAGTAGTTCATTAGTCAGAATTTGATAGGGGTATTCATCTCGAAACCAAAAGGTTTCGTTGGTCGTCATTGAATCTAGTGCTCGTTCAGTTAAGGTCAAATTCTGACCTGATATTGCGTCGTCTATAAAGGTGTTTATATCCACTGCATTGAATTCACGCATGACTAGAGACAATCGACTGTTCACTAAATACTGTTTGTTGTCGCCTAAGGTGATACCCAATCGCTCTGCCAAAAACGTAGAAAACTGTAGATATTTGTTTGGGGTAACTTCGCTTCTTGCTGCCGGTGACACCTAAACTTTACTCTTCAAGTCAGTTTGTAACCATTTTTGCACTGCAGTGGCTAGTTCGTCTGGATGAAACTTAGCGATAAAGTCATCCGCTCCAACCTTAGAGACCATGGCTTGATTAAATACGCCGCTTAAAGAGGTATGCAAGATAACATGTAACCTCGATAATTCCGGTGCACCTTTAATCTCAGCCGTCAGGGTATACCCATCCATTTCAGGCATTTCGATATCGGAAACTAATACACCAACCTTATCGGTAACATCCCCGGTTTCAGCTGCGATGGCTTTAAGTCGGTTTAGGGCCTCTAAGCCATTTTTCGCGGTTTCAATTTCTAAGCCTAGCGTCTTTAAAGATTTCTTCACTTGATTAAGCGCAACTGAAGAGTCATCAGCAATAAATATAATTTTGCCGTCGCTTTTGGAAACATCAACATTGTCAGCAATTTCTCGTGATACGTCAGATGAAAGAGGAGAAATTTCATGTAAGATTTTTTCAACGTCTAAAATTTCAATGAGTTCATTTTCAACTTCGGTGACCGCGGTTAAATAGCTTGCTTTGCCAGTGCCTTTTGGCGGCGGCATAATTGCATCCCAATTGGTATTTATGATGCGTTCAACTGAACCCACCAAAAACCCTTGCACCGAGCGATTATACTCAGCAATGATAATAAAGCCCTTGCTTACATCCTCGATAGGCGAGCCTCCAGTGGCCATTGATAAATCAATCACTGAAATTGTCTGACCGCGAATGTGCGCAACCCCTCTAACTAAAGCGTTGAGTTTTGGAATAGAGGTTAGCGGCGGACATTGCAAAACCTCTCGAACTTTAAACACGTTAATGCCAAATCGCTGTTTTGAATTCAATCTAAACAAAAGTAGCTCTAAACGGTTTTGACCAACCAACTGCGTGCGTTGATTAACAGAATCTAAAATACCTGACATGGAATCTCCCAAATAAAGGTTCGGCACGATAGTTGCGTATGGATGTGTATTAATAGCTAAACGCCGCTTCTGGCTCTGCATCCGACAAAATAATGGCAGTCGTTTATAGAGCAAAGAGCTAAACGTAAATCAGGATGTCACACATGCATTACAAGAAACATATTTATGTATCGACCATTTTTAGCATAGTCTTTGCTTTATTTTTTGTCAGTTTGGCAGCCGTTGCACAAACGAGTCCTCACGCTACGATCCAATCTCAGACTGAAGACTTCGTTAGATACTCGTTGTTTGAATCAAACACCGGTAATACCGATATTAAGGTCAGAGAAATCGACCCTAGAATTGCAGTGCCTAATTGCCCAGAAGGCTTTGATTTTGAGAGCCCTAATTTTGACTCAAGACTGTCAAACGTATCGGTGAAAGTTAGTTGCCCTAGCCTACAATGGTTCGTGTTTACCAATGTGTCTATTCAGAGTCTTCAACAAGTTGTGATTACCACCGATACATTGAGCCCAGGGGCATTGCTTAGCTCAAGAAATATAGAAATTGCCGATATAGACAAAAGCAAAATTCGAGGCAGCACTTTTAGTACCATAAAAGATATCAACGGTGCACGCGTAAAACGACGTTTAAGACCAGGCACCGTATTGAGTTCGGCGATGTTATGCTTCGTTTGTAAGGGTGATAGGGTCACTATAAGCGCAGTCGCCGGCGGCCTTAGCATACAAGTATATGGTATTGCAGAAGAGGACGGGACACTAGGTGAGACCATTCAGGTGCGAAACATGTCATCTGACAAAATGGTATTTGCCACCGTCGCGGGTACTGAAGAAGTCACGATTAAGATTTAGAATACATAACTTGGTATAAGAGTTGCTAAGTTATGCATAGACGCTGCTCAACGCCATAGAAACACAAGACGTTAAGCACGAATTAGTACAGTACAACTTAGGCCTAAGCCACGTATTTACAGGATGTAAACAACTTAGGTTATTTTGTTAGTCAGGACAGTCGACTTTCAAAATGTCAATAAAATGCTATGATCAGTCAAAGTGACAATAAAATGTCACAGTTAGCACTAAAGAACAACTTAGTGCGGCCGATACATAACTGTATAGGTAATTAATGGTGGTGAAATATTATGTCAATTAACAACATAAACAATGCGAACAAGCCACAACTAGACGCGGCGAAACTTGCGCAACAACAAACGCAAGCGCAAACGTCTGGCGGTGCAAATACATCGAGTGCAGCGCAAAATGCAGCACCGATCAAACAAGATTCAGTGTCTTTAACCCAATCAGCTCAGCAGCTCGCTAACGTGCAGAAAAAGGGTGGCGAAGCACCAGTCAACCAAGAAAAGGTTGACCGCTTGAAGAAAGCTATAAATGATGGCGAGTATCGCGTGAATCCAGAAGTACTTGCGAATAAAATCGCCGTACTCGAGTCACAAATCTTAGGCGTTAAAGCGTAGGAGTTGATAACATGACAACTAGTCTTGAAAATGCAATCAGTAAACAACTTGAGCTATTATGCGAACTAAAAGTTGTGCTTGAGCAAGAGCTGCATTTAATCAGCTCTCGCGAACCTGAAACTCTGATGCAGCTTCTTCAAGATAAAGAAGCCTTGTTAGCGAATATTGAGTCACAAGATCAAGCCGTAGAGATTATGCACAAACGTGTATCTGAGCAATCTGAGATACCTGATAGTTGCAACGCATTGCTTGACGACTGCAAGAAGGTCTTGGGTGAATGTAAATATTTAACCGCTATAAACGCCAAGTCAGTAGAGCATGGGCAGCTCAGGCTCGTTCATTTGCGAAATATGATGATGGAGCTTAGAGCCAAAGAATCGATGACCTATGACCGGGCAGGACGTCCAAGAGGTGAAAGCTCTGGCAAAGGTATTAGCGCGTAAGTCATATACCATTTACCATTTAGACAATGCTCCACCCCACAAAAAAAACGCATCTATTAAGATGCGTTTTTTGTTTGCCTGCCTATAAGTCGGTCGACGCTAAGCCCATGGAGTTATTCATGTATGCTGCATAATTAATAATATGTCACATCGCGAATCCGGCGAGGTTTTGCCGTCGATAAATATAAGTCGTAAACCAACGCCATATCAAGTTCGAGTTCGGTGGCGTAAGTATCGTCACCTACCGGATAGCTTTTTACCACTCTTGCACCTCGGATAACACCTTCAACTGAGGCTTTTAATTGGTTGTCTGTCAAAACTAAATTTGCTAAAGCTTGATTACCGTCCACTTTTTGACCATAGACCTGCTCAGCAAGCTCTCGATAGGCATCAAGTTTAGAGGCCTTCATTGCTTGCAAGCGTTTGTTTGAAGCGTTAAACCCAAGCTGAGCTTCAATGGGTGCATAGCCAACTGCGTTTAAAACGGGGTATTGTTCAGGCTCTATAGTCTCCCACTCTACATGCTTGGAAAATATCGACTGACATCCTGACAGCCCTATTCCTAAGGCAATAACCACTGCGCATCGGCATGAAAGTCTTGTAAACCCATGGTGCTTAAATTGCATACTGTTAACTCATATTGGTTAAGGGGTTGTTGAATACGATTAACAAAGCAAGGCGTATGCCATTAAGCACGATATATCACTTAGCCACTTAAATCGTTAATTACTAGCTTATCTGGCATGTTAATTGATAGTCATAGGAATAATTTACAAATGCGGCTCATCGTCAAAAATCGTTAAGTATTTTGATTAAACATTCGCTTATCACCTTTGCCCAAGCACGATTGGAGTGACCAAATGCAAAAACAACTATCCTACACTACCCGCTTAACGCTAGTTTTATGCTTGCTTTGCATCAGCACTTTTAGTCAAAGTGCATGGTTTTCAGCCAGTGGGCAAGCGGTAATTGTTGCCGGTGATAGAGAGCAAGCGAGGCAACAAGCTACCGAAGAAGCCATTCGTCAGGCACTACTATTTGCCGGCGCCTCAGTCACTAGCGTGCAGCAAATTACCAACGGCTTGCTAATGAATGAACAGCTTGAGGTAAGAGCGGCAGGTGAGGTTTCATCAGTGGAACTGATTGATGAGGTATATCATAACGGTGTGGTTACCGTATCTATTCGTGCTGACATATTTGCTCAAGACACCCAATGCTCAGCTGCAGACTATACCAAGCGAATTGCGACTACCTATTTTCCGATCCGCTACGAGGGACAAGCGGCAAATGGCCAAGTTCATAAACTAGGTAAAGAAGTAGCGCTTAAATTTCAGGGACTGCTCAATAAACTCAGTCCAGCGCTAAATGTTTCGCATATTGAGCCCTATGTATTTGATTGGCATTTAAGCGATGCATCTAAAGAAGCCAAGTTTTTGGCAGGTAAAACGAATACGCAATATGTGTTGACGGTCACCATTGACGATATTTCCGTTAAACGACAGCGCCCTGCCGCATTTGACTTTTACAAAGGTGTTCAACAAACCAGAGCCTTTGATTACAGTGTTAACCTCATAAACGGAGCCACCGGCGAACAATTATTTTCACAAACCTATCGTTCACAAGCACAGTGGGATTTTGATAGTCGAGCGAAGGTTGATGTTGGCTCCAGCGAGTTTTGGAAAAGCGTTTATGGACAAAATATAGTTAAAAATATTCAAAAGAGTATTGCCGATTTAGAGCAACTCGCAAACTGCGAACCTACCATGGGCCGGGTATTGGCAGTTGCCAACAATCAGTTGCAGATTAACTTGGGTCGAAATCATAAGGTGCAGACTGGCGATCAGTTAACCTTGTTCAACGTCAAGCAAATCAATGATTCTTTTGGTCAGGAATATCATCAGTTTATTTTGCACCCAACGCCACTGGTAGTCAGACAGGTGTTTAATAATACCGCCACCTTGAGCTCTGTAGACAATAGTTATTTAGGCGATGTGCAGCCAAATGACTATGTGGCGCGCCAATAGCAAACAGCATCAAAGCCTCTATTTTGGGGAGTAAGTGAGCGCCAGAAGAGCAAACAGGGTAAATCGTCAGCACTGGCGTAAGACCATCAAACTTCTTTGATTGTGCTTTGACCTTCGTAAGAGAATGCAATAGACTCAATTTATAAACTGCCCAGTCTATTAATTAAGTGTTTATGCAAGCATCTCGAGCCGGTCGCCCAAAGAGTACAGAAAAACGTGAAGCCATACTAGACTCAGCTAAAGAGCTGTTTCTGGCCAACGGCGTTAAGCAAACCTCGATGGAGGAGGTAGCAAAGCATTCTGGCGTATCAAAGCAAACCATTTATTCACATTACAAAAATAAAGATGCATTATTTTCAGCAGTGATTGCGTTTAAGTGCGAAGAATACTTAATTAAGCCTGAGCATCTTGGAGGTGATGAAACTTGCTTAAAAACAGCACTGATAAATATTGCGACAAAATTTCTCGCTCTTCTGCTTGATGAGGTCGTAATTTCGATGTATTCGACGATTATTGCTGAAGCGGACAATGCGCCACGTGTCGCAAAACTATTTTATGAAGCCGGACCCGTTGCTAGCGTAAATGCCTTATCAGATGTTTTATATAGCATGTCTGAAAACAAGATCGGTAAAGATGACGCGCGCTTATTGGCTATCGATTTTTATACGCTGCTTAAAGGAGATTGGCACATGCGAAGCCTTATGAACTTAGAGTTCAAGCTAGATGAACAACAGCGTAAAGCACACGTAGCGTCGGTAGTTGCAAAAATATTGTGTTTACACGAAAGTTATTATCAAAAAAGTGCATAGACTGTTAGCTATAAAATGGCTCAATGATTAAAGAGCTAATTCTTTATACTAATCAGTCCTCGTAGCTCAGCTGGATAGAGCAATCCCCTCCTAAGGTGTCATTCATCAAAGGAATTGGGCACATAGGGTTACATTCACGGTTGTTTTAATCTCTAAACTGTCACAAAATAAACAAGTCATCTGCCGGCCCTTAGTTCAACAGGATAGAACAACTGCCTCCTAAGCGGTAAATAGGGGTTCGAGTCCCTTAGGGCCGGCCAATTTTTGAGCGATATTGAATGGAAGCCTTTGTGACATAATGATCAGTAAGCGAGGTGTTGTGACCATAATGTGACCATACATAACGAGAAACTTTTTAAACTTCAAGTCAGATAACTGGTTAACGCTTCATCCAATTTCCTCTCAAGTTTGGTCTTCACAAATTTAATTCTTTGATACTTTCAGCCTGATAAATTAACATGTGTAACACAGTCGCTAGCTAGAGCTATTTAGCTTGAAACACTTTTAAGACTTGAAGTATCCTTACTACGCATTCTTTCAAATTCAAGTACATCGAATAACACAAACTGAAGGTGATGATTTCTATCTATAGCGACCCAGCCTCCCAAATTGCCTTTGAAAAGCCTTTTAGAGCAATCATTAATTCGTGAATCCCCCCAACTAAATGACTTGACCACTACACCTATCATAAAACCACTAACAGCCATCATCGGTTTCATCGCCACCCAAACTTAATAAAAGATGGTTTTATTGCGACCAAGCCAGAACAGCTGTGGGTTGCTGATATTACTTATTTACCGACGCAAAATGGAGATACTTATCTCAGTTTGGTGACCGATGCCTACTCTCGCAAGATAGTCGGACACTATATTGACAGCAACATGAAAACACAGTCAGTCAAGAGCGCCCTAACTAAAGCATTAAAGAAGCGCTTGTATGATGAGCCGCTCATTCACCATTCAGATAGAGGAATACAGTATTGTTCAAGTGAATATCAGCAAATCCATATAAAACATGGTATTCAATGTTCAATGACGGACGGTTATGATTGCTATCAAAATGCACTTGCTGAGCGTATTAATGGCATATTAAAAAATGAGTATTTGCTTCATAAACCCAAAGATCTTGATGAAGCGAGAAGAATGGTTGAAGAGTCGGTTATGCTTTATAATTATCAGCGGCCACATACAGCCTTAAAATACAAAACGCCCGATGAGATACACCGGGCGTTTACATAAAATAAGTGTCAACCTATTTCAGGACGGATCATTGTACTGAAAACAGATATTTAAAAATCACAGAGGTATTATAAATATTACGAAGTAAAAAATTATACCTATAAAAAAAACAATATCTTGTCGTTGTTTTGAGTGAGTTGTTAGCAAGTTCTTGAGTATGATATGGATCTCAATTGCACTTCTCCCATAGCAGGTGAGCTTTCGGCAGCATAAGTGTATTCAGACGAAGCTCGCGCTCTCGGTATATCAGCGCCACTTAAGAGTAAAGGGTAAACAAAGCCCATGGACTAGCTAGATGTTTCCGCGAATAAACCTTACACAAACAAGAAAAATTATTTTGCATTTCGGTACACTTGCCGATACTTCACATTGTGGTCGTTTCAAATTCAACGCATCCTACATAAAAATAGAGAAATACAATGCCTAATAATCAAATAAACGCTGCGGCAGCGCTTATCGACAGCAATAAGACCGCGACTGAAATAGTTTTTTCTGGTCCGCTGATAAAACGTTCGCTAGTCACGATGCTAGTTGTTGGTGTTATTCTCACTATAATTAACCAATCCGGTGCTTTGTTTGGCGAAAATAGACTCAATTGGATCTCGCTATGTTTAACCTTTTTAGTCCCTTACATTGTGTCTACAATATCGGGCACGCTTACATTCATCAAATTGCAAGAACAACATAAGCAAGATATACGTGCCAACAAGACTTTAACATTAGATAGTGAAAGTATTGAAGAGCTCGTTGAGTTAACCAAACAAATCACACAAAATGCAAGAAACGTAAACCAAGCATCAAAACAAAGAATTAGGTTCGTAGAAGACACCGCAGAAACAGCAAGAGGCGCAAGTGAAGTAAGCGGTCAATTATGTCAGAAGGCGTCTCAAAGCCAACAGAGTTTAAACGATGTAGATACTGCATTTGCAGATATTTGCCAACATATTATCGAACTTGGCAATAAAGTAAATGTCTCGATAAACGAAACTAATGTGTTATCCGTCGAATTACAGGCCTTCTTAACTGAGTTCGACAATATCGCAAAATTGGCTTCTGGCATCACTACCATTTCAGATCAAACAAATTTACTTGCCTTGAATGCTGCAATTGAAGCAGCTAGAGCGGGTGAAGCGGGTCGCGGTTTTTCTGTTGTGGCAGATGAAGTAAAGTTGCTAGCGGCACAAACCAAAGACAACGCTGCTAAAATAAATACACATCTAAGTTCACTGAAACAACGCCAAGGCAGTTTACAAAAAGCCTTATCATCACTTGATACTTCAATGACTGAAGCACAAAGTATGACGAGTGATAGCGAAAGCTCGATGCATAAAAGTAAGGATGAAGTCACCATCTCTTCCAATTATGTGCGAGAAAGTCTCAATTCTGTTGTTCAACGGCTACAGAGCGAGCAAGCAAAACTATCAACGCTTGCCAAAAACGTTGATGTTTTGGCTGACGATACGCGTAAAGCAATTCAAGGTTCGGCGAATAACATTATCCTAGGCTCTGATGCAATCACCAAATCAGAGAAAATCCGCGATAGCATTGACATCAATGCCTAACTTACTAGGCAGGATACTGCTTGTTTGAACAGCATTGTCGTTACTTTGACTCCATCAACTGGGTTAAGAAACCGCGTTAACCAACACTAATGACGCTAGGTGTTATCGACGACTTTGTCAGCCACTACAAAGTAGCTAGTACTAAGACTAAAACCATTTATAATTCTTACGACATAGCATTGTTTAAATCGCGAGCAAGTGAAGACATCAGAGAATTTTTAACATTACCCGGGAACTTTATTGTAAGTGTGGGACGCTTAACCCATAAAAGACCAAGCTACACTCATTCGCGGTTTTGCTAATGCCCACACCCGCAAAAATTTAGTCATTATCGGAATGGGAGGCTTAAGCGCCTATCTAAAAGCCCTCTCCAAGCGATTAGGGCTAATGGATAGGGTGTTATTTGCCGGCTACTTAACCAATCCTTATGCGGTTATTGCAAAGGCCTCATTTTTTATATCTACCTCAAGAAACGACAGCTTCCCAAACGCCTTGCTTGAATCAATGGCATTAGCAAAGCCATGCGTGTTTACAAGTTGCGATTCAGGTCCGGCAGAAATAATGGGTAAAGCACACCACTTTAAAGCGCATACCCTTACAGAAAGTGAATACGGTGTATTAATTACCGAATGCTCAGTCTATGATGTAGCCGCTGCCATCAAGTTATTCGAAGATGAAAGTATGCTAGAAAAACACAGCCAACAATCGCTACTACGCGCGAGATTTTACCTTGGAGAAGGTTGCAATAGAATACTGGAATGAAATTATTAAGGCCACCGATTCCAAAGCGGAACCCTAAAAAATGCCTAACATCTTCGGCTTATTCAACATATTGGTCAATACATTCGGTCCAAGATAATTCACCACCATCAAGCCTCATGTACAGAAAGAAACATGGGATACTTAGTTTAAGGCTTGAGGGTTGAACCTTTAAACAACAAACATCTATTAACGTACCATAGTGAAGTTTCATGGAACAGAACAAATACGAAAAAATGAGCGATGAGCAATTACTAGTAGAAAAAATAAGATAAAAATAATTAAAGTGTTAAGTGCCTTAGCGATTGGTTTGTCTGTTTGCATATTTGCATACGCCGCTGTAAAAAATGGAATGAGTTTCTTTACCTTTCTACCTTTACTGTTTATTTAGCGATGAAAACAATAAAAAATTGCATGCTCTAGAAGCTGTACTGAATAAATGGGGGTTAGAGTGATCAACCATACCTGTCTCACTTGTGTGGACATTTATGCATAAAGCTTGCGCGTGCAACTCTGATTCGTTAGCGCGCATTATTACCTTAACTTTATAAAAATCTCACCGCGGTAAACCAAGCAGATACTGGGCAACTTGCTCAAATCTCGGGTCGTCAGGATTCGACTCCATAGTAGAGCCGAGTATTTTGCCATTAGGAGAAATAAAAATAGTACTGGGCGTACCCATAATTTCGAAATCGTTCAGGGCTACATCGTCGCCTTCTACCAAGGTAGGAAAGTGGATACCGCGCTTTTTTAATTCCGCTTCTGGATTTGCACCGAACGGTTCATTCACGCTAATCGCGAGTATCTCGAGTCCTTGCTCAGCGTATTTTACACGAATTTTTTCGAGGCCGGGGTGCAGTTTTTTACAGTAAGGACACCATGTCCCCCAAAACGTAATAATTAAGGGCTTACCTTTAAAATCAGAGTAACTCACCTTTTCACCGCTTTGAGTCAGCAAGGTCCAAGTCGGCGCGTCAGGATAATTTGCGTTATGCTCAGAATTAGTTTGTGCATTCGAAACAAAAGAAAACATAATCATAAGTAGTATTGGGAGTAGCTTCATGTTGCGCCTTATAAATGTTCAAATGTGACACAAGCAACTTACTGCTTGTGCATAATATGAAATAAGACAGGTCGACTGCATAAAAACTTTCAATAGTAGGTAAGCGAAATAGCGCTATTGCGTTAAGCCATTGGAGTAGTGCATTTTCCTGTTTGCATCCATCACAATCGCTTTTTCCTAGCTTTTATACAAAGTTGAAAGTTGTGTTTAGGCACAATTATCTCAATGCATTGACAATAACCACTATCATGAATACCGGATACTACAGTGGCGCAACCGGCACTCTTAGCTAAAGCACCATCATTTAAAAAGCTTTGGCGACATTCCAAGTTTCTTTTTAAACACCCTAGCCAGCGCCGAACCATTCTCATAGCCAACTTGAGTCGCCACCATTTCAACAGACTTATTTTTCGAGAGTAAGCTTTGGGCAATTTGAATACGCCACTCGGTTAAATAATCTAAAGGAGTTTGTCCTACTGTAGATTTAAACAAATAGGCAAACTTTGAGCGCGACATTAGCGCTTCCTGAGCCAAACTTTCAATTCGCCATGGTAATTGCGGATTTTTGTGAATGGCAATTAAGGCTCTATTTAAGTATGGATGAGCTAGACCTGCTAGCATCCCCTGCTTCACACTCGCGCTGTCAATAATACTGCGTAATATTTGAATGATGAAGATATCACACAATTTGTTAATCATGACCTCTTTACCATCTTTTTGCTCGAAGGCCTCTTCGAATATCCAATTCGCAGTTTGGGCCAGATTTTTGTTTTTACCTTTTGAAATATCGATACTTAGCATTGACGGTAAAGCTCTTGAAATAGGGTTGGCCTGCGGACTGGTATAATCAATAGTGGCACATACTAAATCAGCGCCCGTTTCAGAATTAGGTAGCATCCTATGAAATCGACCTTGCGGGAAAAAAAGGATGCTAGGTTTGTTTATAGAGAATTTGTCGCCTTTACCGTCGATTAATTCAAGACTACCGCCGCGTAGTATGTGTAAATGTCCTTTCGGGCCCAGTGACTCGTTAAACTCGCTGATCTCGCATAAATTTCCACTAAAAAATACATTGGCTTGTAATTGAAAACGATTTAATACTTCAGAAAGGGTGTCCATGTTGGCCTTTTATGTTTGTTAATTTCATCTTTATTGCACATTTTAGACGATTGGTATTAAATTGTAGCCTAGTGGACGCAATTAATCTCAAAAAAAGGCTATCTTATTAAGCGTACCCAAACACAAACTTATTAAATGACTTTATTTTACTTTGAGGAAATCAATATGAAACTACATACTCTTCTAAAAGCAACAGCAATTGCAGCTAGCTTAGCTTTCAGCGCATTCACTTTTGCCGCAGACATTGATGTAAATGCAAACAGCAACGACATCGCCATTGGCGGTTACGACCCGGTTTCTTATTTTACACAATCAGCTCCAGTGAAAGGCGCCGCTGAATTTTCAGCCACTTATAAAAATGCGATATATCAATTTGCGAGTGAAAAAAATAGAGACGCTTTTAAAGCAAACCCAGAAAAGTTTGCGCCGCAATTTGGTGGATTTTGCGCCTTTGGAGTAACCATGGACCGCAAGTTTGATACCGACCCACTTGCATACAAAATTGTTGATCAAAAACTATACTTAAACCTAAATGCTGAAGTACAACAACGCTGGTTATCAAATGTACCAGAATTCATTCAAACCGCAGACCAAAACTGGGGCGGAATTAAAGGCAAAACTGACGCCGTGCTTGCAGCCGCAAGTGAATAACGCAATTTAGCTGTCAGCAATGCAAAAAGTTCCCTTAGGAAGGCCGCTCATATCATTGTTTTATTGAGCGGCTTTTTTGTTTGTAAACGGCTACCTTTACCAAAGATTAGGTTCGATTGATTATTATGCTCATTTTCTCGAGACGGGGATGCCCAATAAAAGTTAAGATTGCATAATATGCTACTTTAAGGGCATATTTATTTACATGCTGATGCTAAAATTTGTAGGGACTTACGTCGGATTACGATACTTTTTTGTCGCTCTTCAATAGCCCTATTGCTAAGTGGGCGGCTCCACAATTCAACTAAATTGTTAACGTTTAAGTTGACGCGGGCAATCACCCCTACTTCACTTAAATCAAGTTGTAAACCTTGATTATCGCCTAGTATAGCTTCATCTATATTAAACGTAGTTTTATAAGCCAATGTCCCTGAATAATGCTGCACTGCTAATGGCTGCAATTCAGTTAATGAGGTCAACTGATTTGAGGTAATGTGTGTTGGCAAATCACGATTGCCTTGCAGGCTTAATTGCCATCGCTATTTTAGGGTAATGGCAGCAATTGAGCGGGCTTGATTTTATTTATTTGTCGGGCATCACGCTGTCGGTCTTTGATGACCATCAGCGGGAATTACTTTGTACATGCTTGGAGAAACTAGCAAAAAGCGGGAAAACTATTATTTATGACGGTAAATTTCGTCCAAAAAACTGGACTAACACAGAAACCGCTATCTATTGGAGTTCCCGTGTACTCAAGCACGTATCGTGGTATTTACCTACTTTTGATGACGAAGTCATCATGCATGGTTTTACTAGGTTAAACGCGCTGTTCAATTATTATAAGACATTTGATATTTCGGAATTGGTGGTAAAAAACGGCGAAAACGGCTGCTGGGTAGTCTGTGCAGATAAGAAAGCCTTAGTTGAGGTTGAACAATCTATAAAACCCACCGATACAACCGCCGCAGGGGACTCATTCAGTGCTGGTTATATTGCAGGACGTTTGAATGGAAGAAGCTCTACTGAAGCGGCCTTAATTGGCCACAAAATAGCAGCACAAGTCATTCAACACAGAGGCGCTATTGTCGATAACGATAAGTTTAGCAATCCCTTATGAGATACAGTGGAGGTGATACCAATTGATTCTGAACAGCGAGGATTGTGCTCGGCGCGGCGTGTTGCTTGGCTTTTGCTACAGGGTTAAGTAAAGTGACATTAACAAAGATTAAACAAAGCTTGTTTGACGCATTTATATACAAGGAAGCCTGGGTAGAAAATAATAGAGTTGATAAACAACAAGCAATGCATATCTTTACAGCAAGCGAACATAGCGGCGGTGGCGGAAGTATTCATGTGGTTGTTATGGCATTGCTAACTGGCAAAGCGTAAACAAAAAAACTGCACCTGTTATAATAAGCCCAATAACGAACAAGTGTTATTGGGCTTGTAGCTGTGAGGGAAAGCTACCCTTCAGTAAGCTTAGTTAAAACGTATAGCTTGCGCCGAAGCTATAAGTACGACCAGCATATCGGATACGGTTAACCGCATCTTCATTTCCACCGATAAACTCATAACCTTGATCTTGAGTTAAGTTAAAGGCGCGCAAATCGAATCTAAGGTTACGGTTAAAGCGATAAGACGCAGCTAAATCAAGACGACCACGGCTGGTTTCAAACCGCGCATCGGTTCCTAAGAAAGCACTGTTTGTTCCATTAAGGATGATATTTTGCGACAATTGCTGAGAGTCACGCCAATTATATGTTAAACGCACACTAAACCCGTCATTCTCCCAGTATCCAACGATATTGTACGACTCTGGAGATACCCTTAATAGCGTTGTTCCATCTTCTGACTCGTCGGTATTAATTTTAGTATAATTAAATACACCACCAAAACCATTCCAAGGATAAGGTAAGAAATCAAGTTTTTGTTGAATGGCTAATTCGTAACCTGACACCTTAATTGCCCCGTCAGTATTAATTGCTTGGTTTACTGTGATACGTCGGCCTTCACCATCAACATCAGCATCACCGAATGGCGCTAATTCACGACACTCTAAGCCCCCTGCACCGCTTCCAGGCACTAAGCCGGTAGGACCGAACAAACCTTCACTGACATCACTGGGTATATCGTCTCCACACACTTGGTCTCGACCAAACAAGCCCGAAATCTCTTTTTCAAAGTAACCAATAGAAATAGCACTGCCTTGACGGTTGTACCATTCTAACGAGATGTCATAGTTATCAGCCGTGTATGGTTCAACGTCTGATGCAGGCAAATCGACTCTCACGCTAGTAACATCACCATCATCATTTTCACTTGCTGTGATAATCGTAGTGGGATTTTGACTTCGAAGGTTGGGCCTAACAATCCCTTCGTAACTCGCCAAACGTAAGATGATGTCGTCAGTCAATTCAAACTTAACATTTAATGAGGGCAAAGTGTGGCTGTAACTGTTGCCTGAGGTGCGAGTTTGTAAAACGCCATCTGCATTAACAAATGCGCCCGTAAATTCGTTGTCAGTTTCGATTCTACGCACACCGACATTACCTGAGTAGAAAACTTGCCCAAGCTCACCGCTGAAATTAGCCATTAAATAGCCAGCAGCAATGTCTTGAGTTGTTCCAAAATTCGCAGCAAAAAATTGGTTTCTTCCACCAGCTTGGCGCACTGCCCAGCCTGTTGGTAGCGCAAGCTGTGAGCCCTCAGGGATCCGGTCGATGATACCCTCTTGAAGCAGTGGGCGAATATTTCTTGAGTCAATTGTAATCCAGCCTGTACCTGGGCCATAAGCACCAGGGTATTGACCATTGAAAAATTGCCCTTGAGTCTCAACAAAAAGTCTTGCATCACCGAACAGATTCTCGCTCGTCAGCGCCGCCGCATTTAAGCCACCAGCCCCAACACGTAGATCATTGTTAATCAGCTCTTCTTTCTGGTAACGATAACCCGTTTTTACCGAATCTAAACGAAACATGTCCTTAAAACCAACGTCGAGATAACGCAATACGTTGAATTCTCCAGAGTCCATGTCACGCTTCGGGTTGTCAACTCGACCGTTTACAAAAAACTGCACACGACGCCCATTATTGACAGAGTCAGCTAGGGTACTGCTAAACCCGCCTGTGTTGGGTGTAGTCCATGCGCCATCATAAATATAGGAATTTAGAGCAGAAGAATCTGGGTTACCCTGTGCATCAACTATACGGGCAAAAGCTTGGTCTAAGTCGCCATTACCTGTATTGATTTCAATATTGATTCCCGTAGGTGCAAAGCGTTGCCTGTTGCCATCAACCTGGTGACGAAGATCGATACCTTCGTTTATGAAAAAGTTTTCTGATTCAGATTTTGAAACATTTGCGTCGACAACCCATTTGTCATTGACATAGTCTCCATACAGAAAAAGCCCCTTGGCATCTTCGGTAAATTGGAACAAACGATTTGCTGGTAGCCAGTTAACATTGTCTATTCGGGCATGCCCAACCGTATAGGTTTGGGGTTCGCCCGGTGCCGCAAAGCCCGAAGAAGATGGCGCGCCTATCAAGGTAACTGCTTGCTGGGAGTTGTCTGCTTGACGGCGAGCAACAAACTGAACGTCCTCTAAATTACTTTGGTCAAGTGTTCGCTTAGTGTAAATATAGTCTAGACCTAGTTTAAGATTATCAGTTGCCTTGAACTCTAAGTTAAGTGCACCAGAGTGGCGATCACCACCCGCTACTTCGGCTGCTTGACCGGCACGAGTGATGACACGTATCTGCGAGTTATCTTCCAAGCCGTGCAGAGCGCGATAGGCATCAATAGCTTCTTCACTAATAACGGGTCTGACACCTGTTTGCTCCCCTGTTGCTTGATTGAACTCAACCAAGTCAGTATATTGCGTAAAATTGACGGTATCACGGCGGAAGTTCTGTTCAGAGCCTGCAACTTTAAAAGCAATGGCAAGTCTATCTTCGATAAAATGTTTGACACCTTGTACGCGATAAGTGGTATTAAACTCTTCAGACAGCTCTTCATAACGAGTGCCTAAATCAACCCTGAACAAGCCATCTTTCTTACTTAATGCTCGTTGGAATTTAAGGTCAACAATCCCTGCCACACCACCCGCTTGTAAATCAGCGGTAGGGCTTTTTACAACATCAACGCCATCAAAAATACCTGCTTCAAAAGCACCAAATGGATTGGAGGCACCCGCTGCACCCGTGCTGCGACTTGGAGTAGCGATTGACTGACCGCCAGCGGTAGTTTTAACAAAACCACCGGGAAGGCCGCGTAAACTAATTTCGGAATCGCGGTTGCCGCCATCTCGGTTTAACTGAATGCCAGGCAATGCCTGTAGGGCCTCCCCTAGATCCAACGCTGGAAGTGCATCAATGTCTGTTGCAGAAATTGAATCGACTACTGAAGCTGCTGCTCTCTTAATATTGAGAGCGTCTTCCAACGCGGCCCTAACACCAGTTACCTCAACGACTTCAACGGCGTCTTCTTCTGGGTTCGTTGGAGCATTGACCTCTTGAGCAATTGCGCTCTGATTGTTTAAAGCCAATAATATTGCCACCGAGCAAGCAGATAATGCATATTTGTTTGTCTTCATGTGTTTTCCTTAAAATTAGGTGTGTGATGACCGTTTTTCTAAATTATTGTTATAATATTGATATTTTAAAATTATCTTGTAAAAATTTTGTAAAAAAGATTAACATCGAAACGCGCAAATTTAAATCACTTTCAGTCATTTTTTTGCGCCAAAATACTGTAAATATGATTAAATGCTGATTTTGTTGACTTTTTTATGGCTGAATTTGACGGGTTTGGGTTGTTAATCTGCGTTTAGATTTGCGCTTCTGTAATGACTTTAAATTTGGCTAAGGTATGGAGAGTGGTCGCTTTAATGGCAGTTCCTAATCAGTTTCTTTGCAACATGTACAATCATACATTTCGTGTTAAACGAATCACATCTTTTAAGTTTTGTCATACTTTCACACGTATTCAAAAAACGAAAATATTGGGAAAAGATACAGTGGACAAAATTGAACCGCTAGCATAAATGATTAAGCGTATTGATAATTAACCCTAGCGCATATGAGTCATGTTTTATAAAAGTCCAACATCGGGTCGGCAAAAATCCTCAACTAGTCAATAAAGAAAGCTATCAATCTAATAACTAGCAGGTAATCTGCCATATCATGAAGAGCTATGAGTTGGCTAGCAGGGACGGCTCAGTGCCCTAAGAGACTGTTCAATATAAACATTACCGAAGGCGAGAAACACCAAAAGCAGAATGTGACTGCAATTCCCAGCCCCCGGGCTTGGTAAAAACATATCTGCGCATCAAATACAAGTACCAGCGACTTTAGAAAAGCAGCTTACGATCCACTTACGAGTGTCTTGCATAATCCGAATTATTTAGTTTGTAGCTAGATTATTTTTGTTAGCATTATGTGATTCTTTTAGCATGTCACCGTGATGCTTACTCACTATTTGTTGTTTATATTTTCGTTCACAGTTTTTCTGGCTGTAGTTTAGATAAAACTGTTGAGCCCTAACCAACAATTTAAAAAGGTCACTAGTATGTTGAAAACCAAAATATTGAAAACCAAATCATTGAAAAACATCATCGCTACATCTGTTAGTTTATCTATATTCGTATTAAGCGCCAATGCATTCGCACAAAGTGTGTCAGTGAGTAGCAGTTCGCTTAGCGTTAGTTCATCGAATGGTACTGCGATTACATCTATCAGCAACCGCTCTAATGGTTCAAACAGTGCAGCAAAAAGTATTTTTGAGAGAGACCGCGGTGGTGCTGTTTACGTAATGGCTAACCAGCCTGAAGGTAATGAAATTTTGGTTTTTAGGCGGAACACGCAAGGGGAGCTTACCTTCTTCCGTTCGTTGACGACCGCAACGCAGGGCTTAGGTGGCGGAAATAATGCGCCAGCGGATCCGTTAGGCTCTCAGGGCTCACTTACTTTTGATCTGCAAAGCAATGCGCTTATTGCAGTAAACGCCGGTGATGACAGTATATCTGTTATCGATGTAGGCCGAACTGGCTTAAAACTCAATGTTACCCACAAGGTATCTTCTGGTGGCAATATTCCTGTCAGTACTGCTGTTAGTGAAGGTATGGTGTATGTACTAAATGCGGGTGGCGAGGGAATTGTGACGACTTTCGAACTCGAAGACGGTAAATTACTTGAGCGCTCTCGTATGTCTCTTGGCTTAAGCAATAGCGAAACAATTCCGTTTAACAACGTATTTGCGCCGGGGCAAGTCGGTGTAGATGCCCTAAATCGCCATTTAATGGTCGTAAATGCAAGCGGACAAGAGATGTTGACGGTGGATTTAGATGAGAATGGCGTGCCTGTTGGTTCATTTACTTCCACTACCACACCAGGTGTTGTGCCTTTTGCATTTGCAACAACACGGTTTGGCGCCACTTTAGTGGCCGAAGCTGGGTCGGGAGCTGTGACAAGTTTTGATTTCCCTCAATTGGACAATAGCTTATCACCTATCTCAAGTCTAGTTAGCACAGGCCAAGCTGCAGCCTGTTGGGTGGTGTTACATGATAATGGCTTTGCGTACGTTTCTAATACCGCGTCAAATACGATTAGCTCATTCACTGTAGACAGAGTTGGACAAGTTGCCCTATTAGAAAGTGTTGCAGGTGAAACCGAAGCCTCACCTACCGATATGGCATTTGCCAATGACCAAGGATTTTTATATTCAGTTGACGCCATTGCTGGTGTAATTTCAGCTTTTAAAGTTAACGAACAAACCGGTGAGCTAAGCTTGGTTGAACAAGAAGCTGGCCTGCCCGCAGCCTTAGGTATTCAGGGAATAGCTAGCTTCGACCGATAATCTTTTTATCAAGTCTAATTTAAACGGCTGCATTCGCGGCCGTTTAAAGTGTTTGACCTAGATTTATAATTTGAGTTTATTGCGAGTAATTGTAATTCATAGCATTCAAAATATAGAGGACTCAAGCACCACACGTTAAAGAGACGAATAATGCCTGATGAATATCGATATATCTTCAAGTGCTTGCATGAGCCAATTGTTATAAGACGAAATCTTCTCTATAAGGATTAAATGTGTCGATTAAACAGCTATCATCTTCTAAGGCGACTACCCCGTGTGGTGTTCCTTTAGTAGCTAAAAATGCATCGCCTTGCTTTATTATCCGTTTTTCTCCAGCGAGTTCAACTTCAAAAGTACCTTGTATACAAATAGCAATTTGATCGTGAATATCGTGACTATGAACAGTCCCTACAGCGCCTTTTTCAAAGCTCACACAAACCGCCATCAAACCCTCTGTGTAAGGCAGTATTTTACGCTTTATGCCAGGTTCTATTTCTTCCCACTCCGTATTATCATTGATAAAAAATTCTGTTTTGTTCATTATTTGCATTGCCCTTTTTGCTGAAATCGATTCGACTGAATAAGTACAGTATTGATTCTTTATGATTAATCAATCTGACACAAGCTTATCTTCTTGGAGCGTGCTATTAATAACAAGGCTTTTAAACTTATTTTTCTTTGAAAACGCGGCAAAATTAAATATTTAATGCTTAAATAAGATTGTTATTGATTGAAATTGATTAATTATTTACACTTGAGTAACAAATTTAACAATACTATCTAAGATTATACTATGCCCAATTTAGCCGCCGCTATACCGCTAGTGCTAGGTTTAATTCTTTTTTCTAATTCGAGTTTATCTGATGATTTACTTGATAGCTTTGATAGCCCTGCCCCACAGCATAAACCATGGGCGTTTTGGTATTGGATAAATGGGAATATAACAAAAGAAGGCATTAATGCCGACTTACAAGCAATGTCAGAAGCTGGCTTGGGCGGTGTTATTTTAATGCATATTAATGAACACGAAATGGTCCCAGCAGGCCCTATTCGTTTTTTATCTGAGCAATATAAAGAGGTCTTAAAATATACATTCGAGACTGCCCAAAAGTACAATATACAAGTTAACTTATACAATAGTGAGGGGTGGTCTGTTGCCGGTGGTCCTTGGATCACGGCTGAAATGGGAATGAAAGAGCTTGCATGGAGTGAGCTCAATATTGGTAATAAAAATCAAGCCATCGTATTTGGCAAGCCACATGCCCCACTTGGTTATTATCAAGATATTGCTACCCTTGCTTTCCCTACCCCCGTCGATTTTATTGAGCCTGACTTTACGACACTGTTAGACAATATTGTTGTATCTGGCAAAGCATCTGAACGCCATTCGGCGGTTGAGGGACAATTGCTTGTAGATAAAGACTGAATACACAAACGATGGTTACGCAAGATGAAGTAAGCGGTGAGAATGAGGTCAAACTGACTTTTTCAGAGAACTATACCTTCAGAAATGCATTTGTTAAATTCGCTGCGTACGGCATGATGGGTCGTAACTTCATGTTTGTGTCGAACGATGATATCAATTACAAAGAAGTCGCATTTGCCAAGCGCGGGCAAATATATGACGACATAGCTTGCTTTGAGTTTGAGCCAGTCACCGCAAAGTATGTGAAGTTTGTGTTCAAGCCTACCGACAATAAGCTGCTGTATACCGCTATGCCTAAGGTAACCGTGGCGGTGCGCGAAATCTCCTTAGACAACCGTCAAAAAATTAAAGATTGGTGTAAAAAAGCAGCGCATTCATTCCCGTTTTTTGATCCACAAGCAGAGCGTAAAGAATTCGCTAAATCTAGTCCTGCTGGTTCGAGCATTGCGGCAGATTCAATCGTTGATGTTAGTCAGTATTTAGATGAAAACGGCAAGCTAGATTGGGTAGCTCCTAGTGATAACTGGACCATTATTAGGTTTGGTATGGCATCTACGGAGGCTATTAATCGTCCTGGCTCTGCAGGCGGAGAAGGACTTGAAGTCGATAAAATGAATACTGATGCCTTAGATCTGCACTTCAGCGGCTTATTGAGGGAAGCAAAAGACTTAGCGGGTGACAAAGTTGGCAATACTTTTATGGGGACTCATGTCGACAGCTGGGAAGTAGGTCGGCAAAATTGGACACAAGATTTTGCTGAGAGCTTTACACACAAGAATGGCTACTCACCGCTGTTATTTTTGCCCGCTACACTTGGCTATACGATTAATAACCCGAATGTGACCGAGCGCTTTTTGTGGGACCTGCGAAAGTCGATAGCCGATCTTATTGCAGAGCGTTTTTATGGTGGTATGCGGAAGCGGGCCAATGCAATGGGGATTAAATTTTCTGCACAGTCAATGAAACCTTTTATAGATAACCTTTACGCCCTAGGTCAAGCAGATATTGTCTCAGCAAACAGTAATTTTTCTGGCCTGCCAAGTCACAACAATTTACGCAGTCAAAAGAATGCCTATTTAACCGCTAAAATGACTGCTTCAGCTGGCTCTATTTATGGCCGCTTCGTCAATTCTGAATCATTTACTGCTTTACCTGAGGCAAACCGCTGGTTAAATCATCCAGAATCTTATAAGCCACAGGCAGACATTGACTTGGCTGCTGGTGTAAATCAAATCACTCATCATTTGTTTACCCATCAGCCTTGGCTTACTTTACAACCTGGAATGACTTTAAACTATTGGGGAGTCCACTGCGAACGCACTCAAACGTGGTGGCACGAAACGCCAACATGGAATCGTTATTTGAGCACCGTACAAAGCGTGTTAAGTCAAGGTCAGCCCGTCTTTGATATTTTACATCTGTTAGGCGACGATAGCTCAACAAAATCAGATAGTCACTTTGTAGATAACCTGCTGCCACAAGGCTATGACTTTGAATTTATTAGCACACATGGTTTGTTGCACAAGTTATATGTAAATGATGCAAAAAAATTAGCGTACGAAACGGGGCGACAATACAGCCTGCTGAATTTAGCTGATGATGTAAGCATGCGCCCTGAAGTACTCGGTAAAATTGAAGAGTTATTAAAACAGGGGGCCATCATTGTTGGAAAGCCGCCTACGTTTTCACCTAGTCTACAAAATCACGCAAGCTCAGATAATGATTTACGCAGTATTGCTCAACGAATTTGGGGAGGCAAATACAGTACGCAGGTGTTCATTAATATAGAAGATGCCTTTGAAGCATTGAGATTAGCACCAGACCTCAATATCACTGGTGCAAGGAGTAAATTAGTTTGGCGACATCATCATATTGCTACTAGCAATCAAGATATCTACTTCATTTCTAATGTGGGTGCAAAACCAAGCCAATTTGAAGCAAAATTTAGGGTCACTAATAAGCAACCTGAGCTATGGAACCCATTTACAGGGGAACGCAAGCTTATTAAGAAGTTCAAGCAAACAAGTGATTACACATCTATTGAGCTTGATATTGAACAGGTTGAGTCATATTTTATTGTGTTTTCTAACGCAGCAAGCACAGATAATCTTCTCAATTCTTCGACATTAGAAGTTAGCAAAATAGTCGATACACCATGGAATATAGAATTTATTAAAGGTGTGGATAAGCCCAACGCTATTAACATGACGACGCTGATCGATTTAAAAGACCACGTCATCGACAACATTAAGTATTTTTCAGGAACAGCCAGATATTCTACCCATTTCGAATATTCGCCAAATAAGCGATACGACTATGTGCTTGACTTAGGCACGGTTCATCAATTTGCTCGGGTCACTATAAATGGGCACGATTTGGGTGTGCGAATGTGGCATCCATATCGTTTTGATTTGTCACGCCATTTAATAAAGGGGAGTAATACACTTGAAATAGAGATCACCAATTTGTGGCCTAATCGCCTAATTGGAGACGAACGGCAGTTTACAGATTCGGCTAATTGGGTCAAGAACGGTTATCAAGGTGAACAACTTGTTGAGCTTCCCGACTGGCTAACCGGCGCACGTCCTCAGCAACCAGGTGAACGACATACTTTTGCTACTTGGAAGCATTGGAGCAAAGACGATGCACTGATCCCTTCTGGATTGATTGGCCCTGTAACGATAAAACGAAAAAACGTGAAAGCATGTAACCCATGTCTTTAAGCTACTGCTAAGTTGCGCTTTGCAATAAGGCATTTAAACCTAATTTTTAGTGACGTAGATGATTTTACTGTATGCCTGTTAAAAGCTACTTCTATCACTAAGGCATACTAAATCGCGCACTCAAAAACTGACTTATCTTTAATTTGGATATTGCATAAAATGATAATGAAAAAAATATTTATAGTAGCAGTGCTCACAAGCAGTCTTGTTGATATAGCGCTAGCACACGCTCAACAAAATTTTATTAGCCGCGATGGGGTTGAAAGTAAAGAAATCGAAGACCGCATTCAAATTTCTATGAGCGAAGATGAGTTCCTCAAAAAGCGAACCGCTTTAATCATTAAACATTCTCACCATGACAATACCTTCGCTGCGCTGCAAAAAGCGATGGAAGATGAAGACACCTTAAGTGGTGAATTTTGGCGCTGGAAAATTGATCAGTATTTATACGGCCAATATACTGAGTTTCAACCGATTTACGATGCTTATAAGCAAGGTAGAACGTTTTTAGATATCTACGATATACCAAATGATCCGTTTATCGACCGAGCGGACCCTGCTCCAGTGCTCCCGAAACTTCCTGATGGTTATTTTTCAGGTTATCTCCCTATGAACCGAACACCCGGCGAGAGTCACTACGCTGACGGGAAAATCTATGTGGCGTACGAAGGAGACCTAACGGACCCATACATAGCGAGCTATGATGTGGAAACAAATCAATGGGAAGGTCCATATAAAGCAGGCCATAATACGCTTTCTAAGAATGGTAGAAAAACAGATGGGCATGGCAACCCAACAATGCAACAAGACGTTGATGGCTACTTCCACATTACCTTTGGAGGTCATGGCGGTGAAAGAGAAGATGGCTTAAACCCCCTCTCTATTGACACAGCTCATGCAGGCGGAAGATTTACTCACGTTGTTTCAGATAAGCCAAATGACATCAGTAGCTTTTCGCAAAAACATGATGTTTCGCCTTTTGCGTCCTATGCCGAAAGCAGCAAAATGCCCAACGGCGATATGTATTTCTTCACGCGCGCAGGCACTCACAAATCCCCTTGGGTTTATTACAAGTTGAAGAGCGGAAGCCAAACCTTCGATCCCCCCGTTATTATTACTTGGCCTACTTCTCATAAAAATGATCCGATGAAGGTAGACATGTTTTATATTAAAATTTTTAAAGCTTCGGACACCGATATTTTGGTGACTGCTATGAACCACCTTTGCAACTTTAAAGAAATTCACACCAAACGACATGATGATCGCTTTAACGCCTACTATATGCGGCTCGATACAAACAACGATACATTCTACAATGTGAAAGGAGATAAACTCACTCTACCTATCACTAAGACCCAGGCAGACAAGCATACCCTTGTCTACGATTCGGTCAGCGCAGGAACCATTGTTAACGATACTCGCGGTCTTGTCCTCCAAGACGGTAAACCTGCAATGAGCTACGAATTAAGGTTTCCGGAGCCCCGTGAGTGGAAAATGGCCACTTTTGCAGGCAATGCGTGGAAAACCGGTCAGCCAATGCCTGGAACAACAGTTTGGACTTTGGCTGACAGTGATAGCAAACCAATCGACGCCATTGTAAGTTTAGAAGAACTATCTTCGGACGGTAAAAAAGCAACTGCCGCGGTCATTTACAAAAACTCAAAGAAAGAGACCGTTTTTGCGATCGCAAAGAGTAATAAAAGCACCGGTGTAGTAGGACAAAATTGGGTAGTTGAAAGCGATCACCTAGCTCTAACAGGGGCAGGAATGCAAATGAAGACTGTTCGAAACGATGCCGGAGATGCGGTTGGAGTAGTTGTCAATGTGAGCAAAGGAAAAGCTCGCCGCCTCTATCTTTGGCATGACGGAAAAATTCGTCCACGCCTCTGATTCAGCAAACGCAGTTTGGAATTTTTACCCTAAAGTAGGATATTAATAACTAAAATTTAAACGTCGATTATGGAAGTATTATTTATGACACATCGCTTTTGGAAGCTTACCTGCACTTTATTCATCTTTGTAATCAGCTCGGGGAGCTTTGCTAATTTAAAGCACGCTTTACGAGATGACCAAGGCCGGCACATGATCCCGCGGGGTTATGTCGTTAATACGAATGATCACGCAGGTGCAGTTCATTTTAGCGCTGACGACTATCAGCGCATGGTGCGTATGGGCGCTAATGTACAAGTCATTCGATTAGAACTTGGTCGTTTAAGTACCTTCAGAAATGCGCAATTTGAGCCTGAATATATCGAACGTTTACGTCGCTTAACACGTTTAGGCAGAGAATCTGGCATGAAGACTGTTTTCAAAATGACGGTGTATGGCGTTGAAAATTTTAGTTGGCAAGCCCTTTGGCTCAATAAAAATAATGAACAAAAAATTTATATCGAAGCGTGGCAACATATCTGGGAGGCTTTTAAAAACGACAGTTCGGTAATTGCTTATGATCTAGTTAATGAGCCAAGAAAACTTTCGATGGAGATTGCTTATGACGATTTGACTAATCAGTATCTTATCCCTTTTTACGAAAAGATTATTGATTCAGCACTGTCTTTTGGCAGCGACAAGCAGTTTTTAATTCAAACTATTTTTATGAATAAAGGCGAAGCGATTAATAAAAATCAATATGCTGAAATTAAGCAAAAAATTAAGCGAAAAAATATTATCTTTGCACCACACATTTATCAAAATGACTTAGATTATATTAAGCCTACCATGGAACGTTTCGAACGTGAGTCAGATTTATTAAATGCACCTATTTTAATAGGCGAGTGGGGTTTCCCAACGCTCGTTACAACTGACAATTCGGTGAAAGAACAACTGAACTACATTGAATTTTATATTCGAACAGCTGAAATATTTGATGAAATGGGCATTGGTGCTATCAAAGCTTGGTTTTTAGGTAATCGCAGTTATCAAAATTTTTTACCCGGTGGCGAATCAACTTGGGCAATATTCAAAGACAAACAAGCGGTAGGTACCGTTGAACGGAAATATATCACCGATATTATTGCGCGCCCTTACCCACAGCTAATTGCCGGAGACTTAAAGCGTTTTATGTTTCACTTTGCTACCCGCACACTAGATGTAAAATTAAGCACTGACAATAGCAAGGGTGCTTCGCGTATATTTATAGCTGCCGATAGACATTATCCCGACGGTTTTTCTGTTCTGGTTGGTGACGAACTAATATTAACTAAACGCCCGGATGCTTTCGGTTTTAGTGTTTATAAGTCAAACAACAATACCGAGCCAAGCAATTTCATTTGGGATGAAAGCAAACAACAGCTTATTATTTTATCTTGGCCAACAGACAAAAAAGACATATTACTACAAGTGATCCCTGGCTTATATAAAACGCCGGACCCTGCAGCAAAAAATTAATTGGTATTTTCTGGCCAAGCTAAGCAAAGTGAGACCAACGCAAATTTTATGTTATTAAACTATTACGCCTAGCTCCTAGTTGCTCCTTTGCTATGCTTGAACCAGTTCTTTTCCGCTCTCGCTAAGTGATGCTTTGGTGTGTTAATTTGCATCCTAAACTGAACAGAGGAGGCATTCAATGAGTGATCCATCTAATCTAGATTAATGGTAAGGCGGACAGTTGCTCAGATATTTTTTAATTGGCTCAGAACTGCAATTTTGAAAAATCTGAAAAGGCAATTTCCAACCTCCGAATACACTTAGTCGATTTTTTTATTAACCATCCATAGGCGAAATAGTTTCAATTGTCTCAGAAAAATTGACAGCCCTAAAAGCATTGAGTGTTAGGAAAAGCTTTAGTTATCTCTGGTCCTTTTGCAAAACTTAACTAATTAATAATAACTATAAATCACTTTTTAAATGAGCCAATTTGCTTTTGCGCAACAGCAACCAGCATAATACTCGCGGATAAAGAGCTTATTTGATATTGTTCGCAGGTATAACGAGTGGGTAAGTTCGCAGGCATAACGAGTGGCTAAAAACAGCCACCTAACATAGCTTGATTATTGACCACACCTCCACTAACGTTGTTAATCGTGGTTATTTGACGCTCACGTATTTATGAATATTTTACAACTATATCAACTACTTACAATAAAAACTCTTTAACGCCGTTCTAAATCATTTCGCAGGCACACCCTCCTAAGGGATAGGTCACAGGTTCGAATCCTGTCGAGGACGCCAAATTGCCCATAAAAAAAGAGGCGCATTCGCATGCAGCGCATAACCATCAAAATATCTAAGACATTCAACAGCCGCTCTCTGGCCTGGTCGCTCTTTGCACATCAGGATTTAAGATAAATTCATTCTTCTATGCCTGGCCTATATTCGCGTATAGCAGCATTTAAAATGTCTTCGCTTGTGTAAACAACATCTGTCATCTCATTATTGGTGAAGTTTAACAACTGGTCGGTATGGTGCTCAGAACCCTGTTTGCTGCTCTGACCATAGGCTAACACGCTATAAGCTTTGGGCACTTTTCCAAATTCAACCGCAAATACCCAGCCGTCGCCACCTCGTACTTTTAGCTGCTGTTTGTTCGTGTCATGTTTGTTATACCAAATTACTCGGTAACAGCCCAACATGCCGGTGCAGCCAGCGACGGGTAAATCGACATCACCAATCACCGCCCTATGCACATCGCCCCATGCTAAGTTCCAATGACCATATTTTCGCTTGGCAGCCTTGAGTGCCCATACGAAAGATTCCACGGCTCGGTCAAGATCAGCCAAACCGAATGGAGTCGTGGTAGGTTTATCTGGCGACCAAACTTGCTTGAATAATTTTTCTGCACTGGCCGAATAACCTACAGATTCAGGCGTACCGTCAACATCTTCACTATCGGCAGTTGAGACGTACCGATTCCACCACGTCTTAAACAAAACAGCACCTCTGCTGTCTATAGCAACGGTGTTATCCCACTGTTTGAGCAATGCAATGGCTTGGAGCATCTCAGGCGAAGGGTCTGCTTGCTCCAGTGCCTCGAGTAAGTCGGGCTTGACCCTATCGGCCATTAGCATACGTTCGCTATGTTTGAGCTTTACGACATCTTCCAAAGAGAACTTTGTATCGTTATGGATTAATTCAATAGAATGTTGGCTGCGAAGCCTCAGCTTTGGCTCAGGATAAAATGCAGGAAATTGTTCTGGCGGAAACACTTCGTTTAAGTTAGTGAAATGAAATGTGTCATTTTCGTTGCGCAGATATCCGCCCTTAGGATTTTTAAGCTGTGGTAAGTCTTCGAACGGGATAAAGGCCTGCCACATTTGCTCTGAACGTGTGACGTGAAACGCCTGAGTGTCATTCCCTGCTCCATGCGGTCTGTCTGGCATGCTAGCATTCCAAACATAGTAAATATTACCTTCAACGTCGGCATAGGTCAGATTCGACGACACTCTCGCGCGCATCTTCATGGCCGCCTTCCATTGCTCAAAATTTTGTGCTTTCATCATTTTGAAAAACTGCTCACCGCTTCTGAATTCGCCATTTCCAGCCGATTTCATCACGTATATTTTGCCTTCGTCTCTGAGTATTACGGGGCCATGCACACTTGACCAGAACTCACGCACCTGCGTGCCTACTGCATTGCCAAATTTGTATTCGACGTCTACTAACTCTCGGTCTAGGGCAACAGAAATACCGTCTAACATATAGTGGTTTGCTTTTTCGGGGTCTGCATCAAAAGAATAGACTTCGTCTAAGTCAGGAGCGTTATTGGTGGTAGACCAACCTAAATATTGATTGAAGCCGCCGATGATACCAATCGCTTGGCCAACCCTAAAATCACCGTAAAAGTTAAACTGGCCTGGGACATTTATATGGGCTTCGTAATATCCCGCGTCCCACGACAAATGGGGGTTACGCATCAAAATAGCATTGCCAGATACGGTTCGTTCTGGTGCGAATGCCCATACGTTTGAGCCAACATCAGGGTTGGGCTCAGTGGCTCGGGCGGCTAATCGTGACCAGATGTTTTTGTCATCTGGGTTAAAACTGAGGTTAGCCATCTGCTGAGATGATCTAATTGCTTGCTTTGTGTTCGCCTGTTCATATGTGCTGGCTTCTTCGTCTATACTCGTTTCACCTGTTCTCTCTTTTGCATAAGCAAGTAAGAACTTACGTATTGAATTATTGCTAGGAGAGGCAATATTTCTGGCATGAACGTCATACACCGTAAAATCAAGTGCAGGCCACTGAGAAAATTCCTCAGGATACAGAGCAATGTAGCGGTTTAGACCGGCTGTGAAACCTTTGATAAAAGCTTGAGTATCCGGTTCCAGTTGAACAAATGTCTCTACCGCCCTGTTGTACTCCAATCGGCTCGCGGCATCGTCGTCGATGGCATCCATTCTCTGTTCTTGACTAAAATCATAATACTTCGCCCACTCGCCACGTGCCTTTAAGAGTATTTCAGTCACGCGATGAGCATGGTCTTCCATTTGTAAAAAGCCCAAGGCAAAGCCAGCCGCCTCCAAACTTTCGGCGTCAATGTGAGGAATACCATGGGTTGTTCTGCGAATTACTGCCTGCTGAGCTAGTTCCTTGTAAGCTGCTTGACTGTTTTTTACTTGAGTTTTATTTTCAGAGCCGGCTGAGGACAGTTGGCAGGCTGAAAGCCCTGTACAAAGCACAAAGAGAATAATCAAATGTCGCATCTTGGTCTTGAGCTCCTTCAAAAGTGAATTCATCACACGCTAGGGTCTGACTCGCATTCGCTAGTATTACACTCTATCAAACAGCGCTTCAATCAAAAACCTTCAAGGCTTTTTAATATTGCGCTGATTTTAATTTGAATTTAAGCCACGCATTGTACACAATGCTCAAAATCACTGCGGAGAACACTATGCCCTCCATTGGTATTGGCACCCAATCACAAGCTCAAGCACTCGACACACTGCAAGATATGACCGCTGGACTTACGCCCATTCAGCCCAGTGAGCATATTGACCGCATGAAAAAAGCGCAGGCCTATATGCAAGAGCATGATATCGCAGCCATTTATTTAAATGCGGGCAGTAACCTTAGCTATTTTACGGGCATGAAATGGTATGCAAGTGAGCGCATGGTAGGCGCGATATTGCCAGCCTCTGGCGAAGTACAGTACATCGCGCCTTACTTTGAAATCGGCACTTTAAACGGCTACAAAGTCATCGACGGTCCTATTCACGGATGGCAAGAGCATGAAAATCCTTACGCCCTATTTGTAAAAGTACTCAGCCAATTAAATATCGGTGACACTGCCACTATCGGTATCGATGAAAGCGCGCAGTTTTTTATTTTTGACGGTATTAACAAAGCGCAACAGGGTTTGAATATTATCAACGCGCAGCCAGTGACTGCGCATTGCCGCATGCATAAGTCAGATAACGAAATTGCGCTGATGCAAGGCGCAATGAATATGACACTCGCTGTGCACCAAGCCACCGCCAGCATGCTGCATGAAGGCATTAGCACCACCGAAGTAGAAGCCTTTATTGCACAGGCTCATCGCAAAGTGGGTGCACCGGGCAACGTTTTTTGCATCGTATTGTTTGGTGTTGCAAGCTCCTTTCCACATGGTGTTAAACATGCACAGGTGCTCAAACAAGGCGATATGGTGTTAATTGATACCGGCTGTAAAGTGCATGATTACATATCAGACATTACACGCTCATATGTCTTTGGCGAAGCAAGCGAGCGTCAGCGTAAGTTTTGGGATATCGAAAAGGCAGCGCAGCTAGCGGCATTTAATGCAGCAACCATAGGCGAGCCTTGCGGGGCAGTCGACAATGCCGCTCGACAATATATTGCTTCTCAGGGATTGGGTCCTGACTACCAAACTCCGGGTTGCCCGCATCGAACGGGTCACGGTATTGGTTTGGACATTCACGAATGGCCATACTTAGTAGGCGGGAATAAAACGCCTTTAGCCAAAGGCATGTGCTTCAGCAATGAACCGATGCTCGTCATACCCGACGAATTTGGCGTGCGCTTAGAAGACCATTTTTACATGACGGATAATGGACCGAGTTGGTTTACTGAGCCAAGCCATAGTATTGACAATCCATTTGGCTAAGCTAATTTTCAGACAATAATAAGTTTGATATTTTTGAGCTTTAAAACATCCAAGCAAACCCAGCCTTCAATTGCTTAAAAAATGCTATGTTCATCTCTTCTATCTATGTTGTCAGATTGTGCAAAATGTGCCGAAAACGACTATTTCGAGCTCAGTATTATTTGCATTAGTAGTAAAATCTGGATAGTGAGATGCTAAGCGCCTTGCCTCAGAATATGGAATATTCAAGCATCATGATGTTTCTTTTATGCCACGCACCAAAGTCAAAGTCCCTTTAGATGGCAGGATCATCAAACAGTGTCGCTTGCTCAGCAGCCTACAGTGGCGGTGCTCTGATATTCTTGTCAGTAATGGGCGAGTTTAGTAATAGCGCAGCACTGCGCAAAACCTTGTTTGCTTTAGTTGCTTTGAGACTGAGCATCAGCGAATGATAATGTAATCAAAAAGCAAGGTTTTACCGTATAAGAAAGCATTAAACAGGCTTACGATTTGCTTTAGGAGGCAGTATGAGCAAAAGCATCAGCGATGCATCATTTATGGATGAAATGCAGGACGTAAAGCCTCTAAGCGCTATTAACAAAGCTCCTTTGCCAAGCAAAGGGGCTGAAACCCTTGCACAAAGACTGAAACGAGAAGCCCTTGAGAAACAAGTTGCCCTCGATGACAACGGCCTCAGTGTCGAATATGTTAAGCCCATTGACCCTTATGATTTTATCACCTACAAACAAGACGGTATTCAAGACGGGGTTTATAAAAATCTGCGTTTAGGAAAATATGATATCGATTCACGTTTAGTGCTCAAACACCTAAGTTTTGACGATGCGCGTTTTAGCATTTACGATACCCTGAAAGCCTGCCATGAGCGTGGGATACGATGCATTTTAATCGACCACGGTATAGGCATGAATAGCAAACCTTTTCCGGGCTTTATGAAAAGTTATGTTAACCAGTGGCTACGAGAAATGAACATGGTGATTGCCTTTCATACTGCCCTTAAGCAGCACGGGGGCTTAGGTGCGGTTTATGTGTTATTAAAAAAACACCCTAATCAAAAGCAAATTAATCGCGAGCAACATCAAAAGCGCTTCTAAAACATCATGAACGCGGTCAAGCCTCTAGATATCGCTGTCGCTCAAGTAGCAACCCCTTTGAAACGTATCTAAACAACGTTCTTAGCACCCACAGTATTTTATTCATCGCTCATTGCAATTTCTGCAGGTCCGGCGGCGTACATTGGTGTGTCATTTAATAACCATAAGAGAAAATCATGAAATTTAAAACCACGCTCTTAAGTGTTGCATGCATTGTATTGCTAAGTGCATGCAACTCTGATAGTAACGACACATATGTCGTTCTTGAGGAAGTTTGAACACGCAGATGCAAAGAGTAAGCTAGTTTAACACGGTACAGGCATATAGATTGAAATAAATAGTATTTCAATCTAAAGAGCTGCATACGTGACACCAAACACCGAAACGTGTAAGAGTGGACTGTGTATATTCAAACAATAATTAATGACCCGGCCATCCAGTTGACTCATTAATTTTACTATTGTACTGTCATTGTATGAATATTGACCAAGGAAGACGGCATGAAGTCCCTGCCATTGAATATATTAGTGTGTGCGCTGCTCACTACACTAATGTTGGTAACTCCCCCTAGCAGTATTGCCCAAATGAGCGAATACACAAAAACACAGCTCAAATCTATGCAGCAGGTCGTGGGCAGCTATACCGGTACGGTTTCATTAAATCAGCCAATAGATGTTGAACTCACGCTTTGGTTTAATGAAAAAGGCTTGGTGAAAATGGCCAGTATCGGTGGATTTATCTCGATTGGTAACGAAGGTTGCGTATTCGGCTTGCGAGGCGGTACAGCGTATCTAGGTGAGCACACGCAACAGACAATGAAAAAATTTAATTTACCGACCTTACATAATAAAGAGCCTGTGTTGACCTCGATGCAAGCCGAACTTGTAGGCTCTGCGCAAGCTTGTGTGAATGTCGGATTGTTAGAGCGTCGAAAAAAACTGAGTATTTCCATGTTTATAGTCTCTGGTGATGCTCAAAACCTTTCTCTTGTAGTGTCTAGGAACAATTTTAAAACTCGTAAAGCCGACTATAAGAGTGGCATTGCAAAACGTGCCAAAATGTCCGAACGAATGCAAGGTTACTTGCAAAAGTTTATACCAAATGAAACCGCGAGGATTGATAAACCTCCGCATTATCTTGAGCTTGCTTTGCTCAACGATCCCATTAAAACCCTTAGCTTCGAGGAGGCAGTATCGGTCTTTCCACGTAATTGTGGTCAGCTATTCACACAGACTAAAACTGCCTTAGCAACAAACGATATTGAAGCGGTAGCCGCATTTAAAGCAGAGGAGACACAGTACCTACGCATCAAAAAGATTTCAGACGCAGGGTACAGCGAACATAAAGTAGCGCAGTCTGACCAAAATTTACTGAATGAAGAGCAGTGGCATAACCTAAATATTAGCTCTGAACATGAATATATTGGCAATAAAGCTTGCGCAATTGTTGATGCTTATATTGCTGCTAATAGCCTTGGACTAATCAATAAGTACCTACAAATATCAGTGCCGCCGATTGATAATAAATGGTTGATATCCAAACAAAAAGATATCTTTATTGTTGAGGCAACGGGCATTGATGTGATTCGCGCTGTAAAGCATAGAACGCAGGCACAACAGTCGATTAGGCTATACGGTGACCAGAGCTTATTTACTGTTGATGATGAAAGCCGCACGATAATGTGGCTAGATAAAACCCAGAAAGCGTTTACCGCTTCCAAATATAAGGATTATCACAAGGGAGACGTGTTTATAGATGTGAGCGAACAAGTTGAAGCGTTTTTTGAACCAGCGCTAGGCGCTTCACAAAGAATAGGAGCCGCTGTGTTAACCTTGGCCGCAACGTTTCCGCAAAATTATACCGTTTGCCCCCGCCTGTTAGGAGAGTTTGGCAGAGCGACCTGCGTTGAACATGCACCAAGTGTAAAAGCCAATCAAATTTTCATCACTCACAGCGAACAAGCCGCAATCAGCTTATTCAAAGAACTTGCCCCCAATGCATCTTTGGTAACCCCGCAGCCGCGCGTTAGAGCTTATAGTGAAAAATGTATAACGGAGGATTTTTGTAATTTCCCTGCAGCAAGCTTTATTATTCCAATTTACGAAAATAGTTATTCCTCATTTACTAAAAGCAACGCGCAATACACACAGCAAATAGGAGAGCGTTACAAAGACCACATTTTTCTTACCAATACGATATTAAAAGAAATGGGATTTAAGACCGCCAAAGACAATCAACTTAACTTATTTCCGTATTTCGCAGAATATTATTTGCACTTGTTTGAACAGAAGTATCCATCTTGTTCACGAGAGCTCCGAAAAATAAGTATTCGTTCTGACACCAAGGCCTATTCAATTGTAGATGGCCTCGGCAATACTGTTGAAAAACACGATAGTGTTGCGCTTTACAGTGACTATCAGATACCGCAGCCGCTGGTGTCTATGTGTAACGAAATTTGTGGTCAAACTGGCCCCTCAAGAAAACTCAGCAATATCGCCAACATGATGTCACACCCATCTATGGTGCAGATACTGCAAGGGCTGGAACAAACGATGGAGACATTCTCTTGTGACAGTCCACAAATCATGCAGTTAGAAAAAGGTATGCTAGGTATTTATGACAAACAAAAAGAAAGTCGCGATCAAGAGCCGTTTTTGGAGCGAAGTTCGTTTCTTTAAGTTTTATCAATTGCTACAAAAATAATGCGGTAGCAAACCAGTTTTATTCTCTGACGTGTATGTAAAGGCGATGTAAAATCACACTGTGGGCGCCCTATCGTTTATGAACTTAGATGAGAACACCTAATACGCTGAGTATCGTTAAGATAAAATGACGAAAGGCAGAACGAGCCATCTCTTTGCTCTATACAATAGCGCTTGATTTTGTTGACAAAGCGTCATTAAAAGCAGCGCATTTGAAGCTAAAAACACCAAACAAATACAGACTATTCGCGAGCAGTGTCATTTTGGCAAAAGCATCGTTTTGCGGGCATTTTTTGAGAGTTTCACGCGCACCATTAACAAAATGAAAATGCTAAAATAGATATAACCGGCTAAACCAATGTAGCTGATGGGTATGGTGATGGCCAACACTAAAGCAACAATGGCAACGGCTCCTGAGAGCAGCCAGTAAAAAAGTGCCGCTTTGGTATCCCAGTATTCATATTTACTTAGCCCTAAACTATCGCATCTTCTTAGCGCTGAATTTTGCAAAGCCGCTAAAAGCGCCGCCATCACTAAATATCCACATGAATAAAAGACGAAAAAACCGCGTAGTTGTGCCTCAGTTTGAATCGCAAAGCTTTGTGGAAAAAAACCATTGCTCAAACCATGAAACATGGACTCAAATAACAATCGAAGAGGATAAACATAAATTAGCAGTGCAAACACCAAACTTACGCTGATATAAATGCTTTGTCGGCTTTCAATGCCAAAGCGGCGACTCCATTCTCGGTGAGCCAACCAAAAAAGCATCAACACCCAAAAGCTCATTGCCAATGCAGGAATGCTTTTAATTCCCGTAATAAGCTGCTCGTAGGTCTCTGGTATACCGCTTTGAGATATCACCAAAATAGACAGCACAAAAGCAAAGGCAGCGTCAATAAGTGTGTCTAAACGAGTAGTTTCAAGCCCTCGCATACGAAAGCCGTCTTCTACCGCAAGCGCGGCAAGGTCTGCATCGGTCCAATGCATGTCTGATACTATTTCTTTATGCATGGCGTGCTTAATCGCTCCTTTATGCGCTTTATCAATACTCACTCATTTCATTTCATTTCATTTACATAGCTAAGCGACGCATCTACGGTATTAGAGTGACCTTTTTATCTGTACTTTAGCTCGCAATTTGGTGTTTAACAATCACCTCATAGACAGTCATAAAAAACCGTATTGTCGAAATCGCTTCTCTTTGAGTATAAGTTAAATCTAGCACATAGACTACTGGACTGCGAATTAGCCTAAATACTTGCGCGCATTCCTAAACATACGCATCCATGGGCTGTCTTCTTGCCATTCTGTTGGCCGCCATGAGTTAGTAACGGCTCTAAATACACGCTCTGGGTGAGGCATCATGATCATCGCACGGCCGTCTTCGGAGCTTAGTCCTGTGATGCCCATAGCAGAGCCATTGGGATTAGCAGGATAACGCTCAGTGACCTTACCGTAATTATCGACAAAGCGAAGTGCGACTTGCTGGTTTTTTTGTAAACTGGATAGCTGTGAATCTTTTGTAAACTCGGCACGCCCCTCACCATGAGATACCGCAATTGGCATCCTTGAGCCCTGCATATCAGCAAAGAAAATAGAGGGTGATTCCACGACTTCAACCATCGCTACACGGGCCTCAAAACGCTCAGAGGCATTGTTGACAAAATGCGGCCAGTTTTGCGCGCCCGGTATCAATGATTTAACGTTTGAAAGCATTTGACAGCCATTGCACACACCTAACGAAAAGGTCGACTTACGCTCAAAAAACTCAGCGAACTGGGCTCTAAGGGCTTCACGATACAGAATAGTTTTTGCCCATCCCTCGCCTGCGCCTAATACGTCGCCGTAGCTAAACCCTCCACAGGCAACCAAGCCGTTAAACTCTGCTAGAGACTTAGCACCGCTTACTAAATCACTCATGTGCACATCAACTGCTTCAAAACCCGCTCGATGAAACGCGGCTGCCATTTCCACATGGGAGTTAACGCCCTGCTCTCTTAGCACCGCCAACTTTGGTTTTACACCTTTAATAATAAAGGGGGCCGCCACATCTTCGTTGATGTCAAAACTTAGTTTTGCATGCAGGCCAGGATCCCTCGCATCTTGTTTCGCTTGATGCTCTTGCTCTGCACATTCCGGATTGTCACGCAATGTTTGCATCGCGCGAGTAGTCGATGCCCATAAGATTCTGTAATGAACACGCGACTGCTTTAAAATGGTCTTACCATTACAAGTGAATTCTATAGTGTCGCTATTGTTTAACGTGGCCACTTGAGTCAAACACGCCAATAAATTGTATTCATACAGGATACTTTTAGCCGCTTCAATATGAGCGTCGCTGATTTGCAAGACCGCCCCTAGCTCCTCGTTGAACAGTGCCGCATTGTTGTGTTGACCCAGTGCAGAAATATCTGCGCTAATGCCTGTTTTACCGGCAAAGGCCATTTCAACCAAGGTAGTAAAAAGACCGCCATCAGAGCGATCGTGGTAAGCATCCAACAAGCCCTGCTGAGACATTTTTTGCACCGCGTTGAAAAACCCGAGTAAATCCTCTGCACTATCTACATCAGGTGCTTGATTACCAATGGCGTTATATACCTGAGCCAAGCAAGAGCCGCCCATGCGTTGTTTACCTCTGGAGACATCCAGTAGATAAAGCTTACCTTGGCTTTGCGTGTTTAATTCTGGCGTTAAGGTCTTGCGTACGTCTTTCACCGCAGCAAAACCGGTGATCACTAATGACAAAGGAGAGGTCACCGATTTATGTTCTGCACTGCCACTGCTGCTATCTTGCCAGGCAGTTTTCATCGACATTGAGTCTTTGCCTACGGGAATAGCAATGCCTAGCGCAGGACAAAGCTCTTCGCCAATGGCCTTGACTGCTTCATAGAGGCCGGCATCTTCACCCGGGTGACCCGCCGCTGCCATCCAATTGGCAGACAATTTAATACGTTTAATATCACCAATATTAGCTGCGGCAATATTCGTAAGGGTTTCGCCTACCGCTAACCTTGCGGATGCGCCGTAATTAATCAGTGCAACCGGCGTGCGTTCACCCATGGCCATGGCTTCACCCTGATAGGAATCAAAGGCTGAGGTCGTTACCGCCACATCAGCCACCGGCACCTGCCAAGGGCCGACCATCTGATCGCGGGCTACCATCCCCGTCACACTGCGGTCGCCGATGGTAATTAAAAACGTTTTTTCAGCAATCGTCGGCAATTGCAACAAACGTTCAGCCGCCTCAGACGTATTAACGGATTGTGCGTCAAAGTCATCACCTTTGGCACTCGTACTTTTTACATCGCGATGCATCTTAGGTGGCTTACCTAGCAACACATCCAGCGGCATATCGATAGGTTTGTTGCCAAACAGGCGATCGCTTAGCGTTAAGTGTTGCTCTCGAGTTGCCTCGCCCACCACTGCAAAAGGTGCCCGCTCGCGGGCGCAGATTTCGCTGAACACCGCCATATTTTCAGGTGCGACTGACATTACGTAGCGCTCTTGAGATTCATTGCACCAAATTTCTAGAGGAGAAAGACCGGGTTCGTCGCAGTGAATATCTCTAATTTCAAAGATACCGCCTCGACCGCCGTCATTAACTAATTCAGGAAAGGCGTTAGATAGACCACCGGCGCCTACATCGTGGATAAACTGGATCGGATTGTTGTCACCTAATTGCCAACAGCGGTCAATGACCTCTTGGCAGCGACGCTCCATTTCAGGGTTTTCTCGCTGTACAGAAGCAAAGTCTAAGTCAGCACTGCTTTGACCAGAGGCAACCGATGATGCCGCACCGCCTCCCAAGCCAATATTCATGGCTGGGCCGCCTAGGGCAATGAGTTTTGCACCTACCGTGATTTCGCCTTTTTCGATGTGGTCGCGTTTGATGTTGCCTAAGCCACCCGCCAGCATAATGGGTTTGTGATAGCCACGCACTTCTTCGCCATTAAAGCTATTGACGCGTTGTTCGAAAGTACGGAAATAACCAAGGATATTTGGCCGCCCAAACTCGTTATTAAACGCTGCGCCGCCCAGCGGCCCATGCGTCATAATATTTAAGGCATCGACTATGCGCTCTGGTTTCCCGTAAGCTTGCTCCCAAGGCTGCGGCATATCCGGTAGATTAAGATTAGATACGGTAAATCCAACCAAGCCGGCTTTTGGTTTTGAGCCTCTGCCAGTTGCGCCTTCATCGCGAATTTCACCGCCAGAGCCTGTGGCGGCCCCTGGAAAGGGTGAAATTGCCGTTGGATGATTATGCGTTTCGACTTTCATAAGTATGTCGATAGGCTGATGAAAGTAGTTGTAGCGATGACTGTCAGGATCAGGATAAAAACGTCCGGCTTCCCATCCGTCCATCACCGCCGCATTATCTTTGTATGCAGATGAGACAAATTCAGGCGTGACTTCAAAAGTGTTTTTAATCATTTTAAACAATGATTTTGGCTGAACTTCGCCGTCGATGGTCCAATCAGCGTTAAATATCTTGTGGCGACAATGCTCAGAATTCGCTTGAGCAAACATATACAGTTCTATGTCATTAGGATTGCGCCCGAGCTTTATGAAGCTTTCTACTAAGTAATCAATTTCGTCATCGGCAAGGGCCAGGCCTAATGTATTATTGGCAGCCTCTAAAGCCGCTTTGCCCTGCTGCAATACATCGACTTGGTTAAATGGTTTTGCCTCGGTGTGAGCAAATAACGCGCTTGCGTCATCAACAGACGCGAGCATAGTTTGCGTCATACGGTCATGAACAAGCGGGGAAATAAGACTCAAAGCTTCATCAGTAAGCGCTCCATCCATTTCGATATGATACGCTACACCTCGCTCTATACGTCGAACCTGTGTCAGCTTACAATTTTGAGCGATGTTAGTTGCCTTGCTTGACCATGGTGAAATCGTGCCTGGACGCGGCACCACAATCAGGTCGGCAATTTTGTCATCATCGTGCATATCGGCCGGGCCGTAAGTCAGCAGCTTCGAGAGTATTTCAAAGGCACTTGCATCTAGTTCCTGCGCACAATCAACAAAATGCACATATCTTGCGGTGATATTCGTTACGGCTAGGCCGCTTGTCTTAAATTGCTTTAACAGTTTTTGTTGGTTAAAGGTAGAAAGCGCTGACGAGCCAAACAAAGTGAGCATAGAACAGGTCCAAAAATCGGATGTCAAAAAGTGCGCAAATTATAGTGGAATACAGGCTGTTTGATAAGTCATTAAGTCAGCTTATTAGTATTTTTAAAATCATATGCTGGATTAAATTGGCGGATTTGTACACAATGCCAAATATGAGAGAAAATAAAGCTATCAGCTACACCGTGCCTAAGCACCTAAAGTTTATTTACCGCGCCTTGCTCGCGGTGCTTATTATGTGCGTAATTGTTAGCTGCACGCCGTACACAAAAGACTCTACTCTAGGGCGAATACTCGATGATGGCGTATTAAAAGTGGGGTCGATTTATGGCCGCACCACTTATTACTACGGGGCGACATCTGCCGAAGGGTTTGAATACGAATTAGCAAAGGGCTTCGCAGATTACTTAGGAGTAAAACTAGAGGTCTATCCATACTATGATTTTAGCGAAGTCATCGGACAGCTTGATGGTAATCGCATCGATTTAGTTGCAGCCAATATTACAATGACCGAGCAACGTAAAAAAAAGTACAAATTTGGGCCTGCCTATCAAAGTCTGAATTTTGAATTGGTTTATCGTAAGGGTCGCAACCGGCCGCGAAACATCGATCAAATAGAAGGAAACCTTACGATTATCGCCAACGATTTATATCGAGAGCCTTTGGTCGATGCGATAAGTCAAACCACCGAAATCAATTGGAATGAAACCTCAGATAAAGATATTGAAGAACTTCTCGAAATGGTGTCTACCGACCAATTGGACTACACCATATCCGATTCTAATATTTTAGCCGTCGCGCGCCGAAGATTTCCAAATTTGGGAATAGGTTTTTCTATAACAGACACCTTGCAAATTGCATGGTTGCTAAATAAACAAACCGACGATTCGCTGCGAGCTGCGCTGCTTGAATATTTTGGTAGTATGCAGCGCAGTGGGCAATTGGCTGTTTTGGAAGATAAATATTTTGGGCATGTACGAACGTTTGATTTCGTCGATACACGAGCATTTATGCGCTCGGTTGACACCAAACTACCTGAGTTTAAAGACATGTTTCAAGCCCATGCAGGTGACTTAGATTGGCGCCTGATTGCCGCAATGGCATATCAAGAAAGTCATTGGGATCCTGACGCAAAATCGCCAACCGGCGTGCGCGGTATGATGATGCTCACCCGCGGCACAGCCTCAGACATGGGAGTTACCGATCGTGTCGATGCCGAACAAAGCATCAGCGGCGGCGCTCGTTACTTTGCTAGTTTGCTAAGGCGTATACCCGAACGTATTCAATACCCTGATCGGATTTGGATCGCAATGGCCGCCTACAACGTTGGTTTAGGTCATTTAGAAGATGCTAGACGGATCACTGAAGCTCAAGGATACAATCCTGATTTATGGATTGACGTCAAAAAACATTTGCCACTGCTCAGACAAAAGCGCTATTACCAAAACACGCGCTTTGGTTTTGCTCGGGGAGATGAGGCCGTCAATTATGTGGACAATATTCGCCGGTATTACGACAGTTTAGTATGGTTAGAAGAGCAAGACACTTTGCCGATACTTCCTGAGGAGGAAATACTGGATGAAATAGGCTCCGATGAAGACCCTTTAATCGTCATAGAATAGCGTTCAACACATTCCAGTACCGCTTTATAGGGTGTTGAATTGTATTAAAAAATCCCCGCTTTACGTTCGCATTTCACCCTTGATTTTGAACTTTTGATGGATCAACTGTCATATAACTACCATATATGTGTAATAAATGTGGTGCATTAATTGCTTAGGCTATGCTATAACATCGCCCGCTTAAATTTTATGAAGTAAAAGAAACGGTTAAGCGCTATTTTGAAAGCTAACAAAAACTTTTCAGGTAGATGAAAAGTAAATAACCTGAACACTGGATAAATATAAAAGATGCGAAGCAGTATTCTATTGCCCGCACGAAAATAATCACAAAGGATATTATGAAAAAACAACGAAACATAAAAAACAACACTAAGCGTCGCATGTTGCTAAAAAAGATTCATCAGCGTGTATCGCTCAGACGCAAACAATTTATGATGTTTGAGATGGAACAAGATTTCAGAGAGGCCTGCTAAACTCCCTTCTTTACGGCTTTTTTCTGCGCCCTTCTTATCTTAAAAAACTCCGACAGCATTTGTGAACACTCATCTTGCAAGACACCCTTAGTCACTTCGATATTGTGATTTAGTCGCTTGTCGCTAACAATATTGCTAATACTGCCGCATGCGCCTGTTTTAGGGTCAGCCGCGCCAAACACTAACCTGTGAATGCGAGAATGGACCATCAAGCCAGCACACATCGAACAAGGCTCTAGCGTCACATATAGGGTCGTTTCTGGCAGACGATAATTAGACAGTGCTTGCGCACCTTCTCGAATCGCCATCATTTCGGCGTGAGCGGAAGGGTCATTCAGCAGTATATTTTGATTGCGACCAATACCAATCACTTTGTTTTCGAGTGTCAAAATTGCGCCTACCGGAACCTCACCCTCTTGCGCGGCAATTTCGGCCTGTTCAAGGGCCATTCTCATCATCTGAATGTCATAGTCTTGCATTGAAATGTCTGGCACTACATAATTTGGAGGTATATTAACATGTTAAATTCACAAGCGAGCCTGGCGAATAATATAAATTAGGCCCTAAAACTTAGTCAATTTGACCACTGTTACATGGGTTAATATTTAATTGATAAAAATTTAATTATGTAATTCAATAACTTAAGTTTTGGCAACCCGCTTGCATTAGCCATTCATTAGGGTCACTCAACTATTAAATGACTTATAGCCTATAGAGCAAAAGCGGAATGTTTGCTTTAATAACCAGAATAAAGAGCACTTAAGGACTACACATGAATTTAACCGCCATTATTATTATCGCTATTATTTGCAGCATGATTGTCACCCTCGTCAAAACCTTTAAGAAAGGCGATCAGGTTAGCAAATTGACACAAGCAAAAATATCTGATTACGAGAGTAACGTAGAGCAAAAGCTAATCGCCATGCAAGAACGAATTGAAGTTTTAGAGAAAATTGTTACTGATGAAAAATATCATCTAAACAAAGCATTTTCAGATTTAAAAGACTAGCTCAAATTTCAATTGCTTTATAGACATGGTAGCTAGCAGCTAAAGGCTAGCCGCCATCAAGTAAGAATTTTTCAATGCGTTCAACCCGCCGTGGCTTGGCGGATATTACGATAACATCATTGGCATGAATCATCATGCTGCCTTCGGGCTCAGAAAATTCTTGGTTATTCCTTCTAACGGCAATTACCGTTACCTTGCGCCGAGTAATATCTAATTCATCAATCGTCTTGTTGACCGCATACGCATCTTCGGTAATTACTACCGCATGCATAAACTCGAGTTTATCTTGCGTTTCATAGCTAATTTCGGTGGTTTCGCCTGGAAAGAAACCATGCATATGCACATAGCCTTTTTTACGCTCATTTCGAACTCGCTTCAAAATGCGCGACATGGGTACTCCTGCGTAATGCAATACTTGCGATATCAACATCAGACTGCCTTCTTGCAGTTCCGGCACTACCTGCATTGCGCCTGCCTCGTACAAATCTTCCATCTTATAGTCTTTGCGGGTGCGCACGATAATTGAAATATTAGGATCGATTGCTTTGATGGTCTGAATCACTCGCAGCGACTTACCATGATTATCAAAAGTAATGATCACCAGTTTGACCTGCTTGAGCTGAGCGCTCAGTAAAATCGATTTTTGCTCCGCATCACCATAATAGATATGCTCACCTGCGGTGCGGCTCTCCTGAACACGGATGGGGTCTATGTCGAGCACCAAAAAGCCAAGCTTCTCCAGTCTCATCATTTTGGCAATTGACTGCCCTACTCTTCCAAAGCCGATGATCAAAACATCTGCTGCTGCGTTTTGAGCTGATATATGAACGTTGTCTCCGCTTACCGGCACTTTGGGTGTTTTTGCCAAATAGCTCGCAATATCTCCACTCTTATTAATTAGCCATGGTGTTACCGCCATACTGAGCACGCCCACGCAAATTATCATTGATGACATATATTCATCTATTAAACGGTTTTCAAAGGCCAGAGCTGCCAATACAAAGGTAAACTCACCCATCTGCGATACTTTTAAACCGGCCGCCCATGCATCTTGTGCATCCGAGCGATATATTATGGCTGCCAACCTAACCATAATCACTTTGATCACTAGCAACACCACCAAGCCCACTAAAATCCAATGGATCTGTGAGGTCATCACACCGATATCAAGCTGCATGCCAACGGTGATAAAAAACAGACCCATTAATATATCTCTGAATGGTCTGATGTCAGCTTCTAACTGATGTCTATATTGAGACTCGCTAAGCATCATCCCAGCTAAGAATGCGCCAAGCGCCATAGAGAGACCAAAGGCAAAGGTTGCGCCCGCAGCTAATAGCGCAATAACCAGAGTGCAAAGCACAAATAATTCATCGGTGCGGGTTTTAGCAATTTCATTGAATACACGGGGCAGCAACCATTTACCTACCGACAGCAGCAGTACTACAACAATGACGCCTTTGAACAGCGCAAATAAAAGAGCGCTCATGATACTTTCGTCGTTAGCACTAGCAAGTAAAGGTATAGCAATTAATAGCGGCACAAATGCGATATCTTGAAACAGCAAAATACTCACCGCAATTTGAGAGCGCTTAGTGTTCAAGCGCCCCTGTTCGTCTATTGTTTTAATCACGATGGCCGTGGAAGACAATGCCAACATTCCACCAATCACAACAGCAGTGGTAAAACTTTGCCCCATGGCCATTGCCAGCGCGGCAAAAACAAGCGTCGTAAACAGCATCTGGCCAGCACCTACGCCAAAAACCAAACGCCGCATGGCTATCAGCTTTGCCAAGGAGAATTCAAGACCAAGCGTGAATAATAAAAATACAATGCCGACTTCGCCGGCTAGTGTCATCTGGTGGCTATCCTCAAATAGGTTTAATATTTGTGGACCAGCAAAAACTCCAGCACACAGGTATGCCAAAATTGGGGGCATGTTTGCACGCTTAAATAACCACACTAAAAAGGCGGCCATTAGCATTAACATAATAATGCTGACAAACATCTGATCCACAGTTTCTCCTAATATAAGATAAAAATAGGCACGCTCTTTGCTTAAAAGGTAGGTACAGATACGCTTTGAGCCGTTGCGCTAGCTATATTATGCGCCTAAGCATCTAAAGAGTAATAGATATCACTGCACAATACCACGCAATGTCAGATTTATGACGGTATAAGCAATAATGGAGTCAAACATGGATATTAGTTCTATGAATCAAGAAACAACAGAAACGTCTATGTACGCAAGCGACGAGTCAGAGGTCACGGTACTTACGATGACTGAATCGGCAAATATTATGCGTGCAATGCTTTCTTCAATTGATTTGGAGGAATTAATTAACGACTACTACATTATCATTTCAGATAAGCTTCCGTGTGCATCTTTAAAATTGACCTTTGCCGATCAAGTGCTAAAAACCGGCCAAACAAAGTTGCGGTCACGTACCATGAAAATTTCGATTTATTATGGTCAGCCCTTTGGCACCGCGCAGCATGCGCAACTCTCATATTCCTTTTCTAAAGTACTTACGCCCGTTCAGCGCAAACTGTTATCGGAAGTACACAGTATTTTCGCAATGAGCTTAAAACATGCACTGGAATACTATCGGATCAGTCAACTTGCCACTAAAGATATGCTGACAGGATTAGGAAATCGCAACAGTTTTACTGAAAACGTCAGCAAGCTTATTAGCATTAGCAAGCGCAATGAAGATGGTTTTGGTTTGTTGGTCTTCGATCTAGACAACTTTAAAGCGGTGAATGATCGCTTTGGTCATCCTGAGGGTGATCAGGTCTTAATTGCTTTTGCAGACATATTAAATCAATGCCTGCGAGATTCAGATCATGCATTTCGCTTTGGTGGCGATGAATTCTGCTGCCTCTTAATAGATAGCAATGCTAAAGCCAACAAGATGGTCGCAGATCGTATTACCAAAGCAATCAATAAACACCCTTTGCTTTTGCAGCATGGCGTTTCAAGCAGTGTTGGCGCAACTTCATTTTTAGCACAAGATACATGCGAAAGTATTTTTCAACGGGCGGATACCGCACTATACCAAGCGAAAGAAGCCGGCAAAAATCATTTTATAGCAGCATAACAGCCCTCTCCCGTGAGTCTGTTTAGTCTTTGCCCGCTTTAAGCGGGCATTTTTTCATCCCGAGTTTGGATTATTTAAGCACCACACAGACTCTAAAGCTGCTTGGACCTGTCTGCGTATTTGCATCACTAAGCGCAATGTATTTGCCAACGGCTAAGACTTGTTCACCCGCTAACAATATTGGTATGTTGGCTCGCTCCCAAGGCGGTATCTGCCATTCTTGAAGCCATTTCTTTATGCTTTTAGAAGGACGTTTCGCGGTTAATTTACAGACCCTCGCAAAGCCGCCAAACTCGACACGCAAAAAAGCGCTTTGAAGTTCAAAACATCCATGCGTGCTGACGGGAGCGTGTTGCTGGCAGCGCTGGATCGTATAAGGCAGAACATCATCAGAATATACTTCGTTATTTAGGCTTATTTCAAATGCAGGGTGCGGCTTGCAAAGGGATTTTGTGCGAACGTAAAGCTTACCCGCATATCGGCTGACTATGTTATCACCCCATTTTACCTGAGGCTGGGCGTCGTCCTTTGCGCGGTGCAGGTCGCTAATTTGCGCAAGCACAGCAGTGCTCGGCATATCATTTACCCGCGTTTTTAACCAAAACCGCAGCATCGCCTTTTGACTCTCTTGCGATAAATTAAGCCAGGGCGCAATCAAAAGCTGACCATCTTTATCAACAATATCATGACTCAAGAACGTCATATATTCGTCGACTACCGCCACGCTTTGGGCTTGATGCTCAGCAGAACGGCTAATGGTGCTGGCAATTGCTGGCCATTTTTCATGTAAAGCAGGCATGATTTTACGACGAACAAAATTTCTATAAAAACGTTCGTCTTGGTTGGATTCATCTTCAATCCAAACTAACTGCCAGCGTTTTGCATATTCATACAATTGCGAACGGCCAACCTTAAGTAGCGGTCGCAAAAAAACATGCCCACTGTTTGATGTAAACTGTGTTGGCATGGCGCTTAAGCCCTCGCTGCCAGCGCCTCTTGCTAGCTGCAAAAGATAGGTTTCAGCCTGATCATCTTGATGCTGCGCTAACAAGGTTAAATGAGTTGGGTTGACCGCTTGTTCAATTGCCGCATAACGGGCCACTCTTGCTTGCTGTTCAAGACTTGTTCGACGCTTAGTAGGAAGGCTAATGCGTTTAATAATGATTGGAATGTGCCACATATCACACATGTCTTGGCAGTGCCTCTCCCAGCTCAACGCATTTGCACTAATGCCATGATTTACATGCACTGCATTGACGATTAACGCGCTATCTTGCACTTTCAAACGCTGACATAAGTGAAGCAGAACCGTTGAATCCAAGCCACCACTAAAGGCTACCGTTAGGGCGTTTGTGGCCAGTAAGGCTTGCTTAAGTTCTTTTTGTAGCGTGGTTTCTAAAGAAGGCTTGCTCATATACGATTAGACATTTTTAGATGGCATTTACATCGTCCGTTAAGCAAAACGCATAACTAGGGAATGGATAGCGAGCCTAGATATGCGCATACACAAAGGATGACTTAATTAGCAGTAGCCGAAAGACATAAGGCGCTCGTATCGCTCCTGAAGCAAGGTCTCAGTCGACAACGCAGATAGCTGTGCGAGCTGCTGTTTAAGCGTCGCTTTTAAATTAGCTGCCATCGCCTTGTGGTCGCGATGTGCACCACCTAGGGGTTCATCAACAATCGTGTTAATTAGACCAAGCGCTTTTATTTGAGGGGCCGTCACGCCCATCGCTTCAGCAGCAATCGGCGCTTTATCCGCGCTCTTCCATAAAATGGAGGCACAGCCCTCAGGGGAAATCACCGAATACGTCGAATACTTCAGCATGTTCACACGGTCTCCAACACCTATTGCGAGTGCTCCTCCGGAGCCACCTTCGCCTATAACTGTGCAGATTATGGGTACGGTTAACTCAGCCATTACTTTTAAGTTCATTGCAATGGCTTCACTTTGTCCGCGCTCCTCCGCGCCCACACCAGGATAAGCCCCTGGAGTATCGATAAATGTCAAAATAGGCAGGTTAAAGCGTTCGGCCATGCGCATGAGCCTGAGCGCCTTGCGATAACCTTCGGGCTTTGGCATACCAAAATTACGTTTTATTTTTTCGTGGGTGTCTCGACCTTTTTGATGTCCAATTACCATCACGGGAATGTCGTCGAGCCTTGCTAGGCCGCCAATAATCGCTTTATCGTCTGCAAATGCTCTATCACCGGCAAGCTCGTCAAACTCGCTTAACATATTATTGATGTAGTCTTGCGTGTATGGACGCATAGGGTGGCGCGCCACCTGAGATATTTGCCATGCGCCTAAGCCAGAAAATATTTTACGGGTAAGCTCACCGCTTTTTACGCGTAGGCGCGCTATTTCTTCTTCAATGCCGACGTCAAATTCACCGCCTTGATTGACGAGCCTAAGCTCTTCAATTTTCGCTTCTAGCTCCGCGATTGGCTGTTCAAAATCCAGAAAGTGTGACCCCATTATTTATCCTAATTATTCTTTTTATCAAAGTTATTGAAAAAGAAGGCTGACGTTATCAGCACCTAATGTGTGGCTTAAACTGCTTAACAGTTCGTCCTGCGGCGTAACAAACCAGGTTGCCGATGTTGCCAATACTGCACTTGCATCTGCATGTTCAATTTGAATATGCAAAGGGCAACTGCCGCCTCGATATGGTTGTAGTATATCCTGAATCTTTGCCACTGACGACACCGTGCACTGCGAAGCTTGAAGATTCAAGCGAAGCTGGCGCACATATTTGGTTCGCGCCTGCATTAATGTCAGTACTTCCACAGCGTTCATTGTATTGCCGCCGCTGTATTCATCAAAGCTGACCTGTCCTTTTATCCACAATAAATTATCAGACGCCAGCACTTCTTCGTAGCGTTCATAAACTTCAGGGTAGAGTCTAATATCAATCCGTGCCGACTTATCATCTAAGGTAACAAGTGCCCAGCGCCGACCTTTTTTATTCGTCATTACCCGCACGCCCAGCACCAAGCCAAGCGTACTGATATAGTTTTCTTTGCCTGTGGGTTTCAAATCGACCAAGCGAGCATCGGTATATTGCTTTATTTCGTCCACATATTGGTTTATCGGATGACCAGTCAAATATAAACCTAGGGTTTCTTTTTCACCGTCTAGCCAGATTTTTTCAGACCATTTTGGCACCTGTTTAAAAGCATGCTCAACGTCTTCAGGCTCTTGGGTGTCCATGCCAAACAAATCACCCTGCCCTGCAGCTGCTGCCTTAGCGGTTTGCACAGCCGTATCTAGAGCGTCCTTTATAGTCGCCATAAGAGATGCTCTATGAGGTCCCAAATTGTCTAATGCACCTGACAGTACCAATTTCTCAAGGACGCGCTTGTTGATTTTTTTGATATCGATTTTTTCGCAAAAATCAAATAAGTCGCTAAATGAACCATGTTCTTCTCGCGCCTGAATAATTGACTCGACCGGACCTTCACCCACACCTTTAATTGCGCCTATACCGTACACAATATGACCGTCACTATTTACAGTAAATTTGTACTGACCGGCGTTTACGTCAGGGGGCAATATCGTCAAACCCATACGATTACACTCATCCACCAAAGTCACAATTTTGTCGGTGTTATCCATATCAGCAGAAAGTACCGCTGCCATAAACTCAGCCGGATAATGTACTTTTAACCAAAGTGTCTGGTAAGACACTAGGGCATAAGCAGCCGAGTGAGATTTGTTAAAACCATAACCGGCAAATTTTTCTACTAGATCGAATATTTTAATAGCTAGATCGGGGTCAATACCATTATCCGCTGCGCCTTGTTCAAAACTGGCGCGCTGCTTGTCCATCTCTTCTTGTTTCTTTTTACCCATCGCACGACGCAGTAAATCAGCGCCGCCAAGCGAATAACCGCTCATCACTTGGGCAATTTGCATAACCTGCTCTTGGTACAAAATAATGCCGTAAGTGGGCTCTAAGATTTCTTGTAGGCATTCATGCTGGTAGTCTTTATCAGGGTACGAAATTGCTTCTCTACCGTGCTTACGGTCAATAAAGTTATCTACCATGCCTGATTGCAATGGTCCGGGTCTAAACAAGGCAACCAGTGCGATAATGTCTTCAAAGCTGTCTGGTCTAAGGCGCTTAATTAAGTCCTTCATACCGCGTGATTCAAGCTGGAATACAGCGGTAGTTTCTGCGCGTTGCAATGACTGAAAAGACGGCGGGTCGATTAGCGGGATTTGCGTAATATCGATGTGCTCACCGCGCACTTCTTTGATCATATCGATGGCCCACTGAATAATCGTCAGCGTGCGCAAGCCCAAAAAATCAAATTTGACTAAACCTGCGGTTTCTACATCATTCTTGTCAAACTGCGTAACCGGGTTCGCACCCACATCGTCGCAATACAGTGGAGAGAAGTCGGTAATGGTGGTGGGCGAAATGACCACACCACCAGCGTGTTTACCCGCGTTGCGAGTAACACCCTCTAAAATCCGTGCCATGTCGATGAGTTCTTTTACCTCCTCATCGCCGTCATAGGCTTGATGCAGTCTTGGCTCCACGTCAAACGCTTTTTTAAGGGTCATGCCAGGGTCACCGGGGATCAGCTTCGAAATTCTGTCGACAAAACCGTAAGGGTGGCCGAGCACACGCCCCACATCTCGAATAACCGCTTTAGCCGCCATCGTGCCAAATGTAATGATTTGAGATACCGCATCGCGACCATACATTTGCGCCACATGATCAATCACTTCGTCGCGTCGGTCCATGCAAAAGTCGATGTCAAAATCAGGCATGGATACCCTTTCAGGATTAAGAAAGCGCTCAAACAGTAAATCGAACTCTAAGGGGTCTAAATCGGTAATATCTAACGCATAAGCGACTAACGAGCCAGCACCAGAGCCACGCCCCGGACCGACGGGAATATTGTTATCCTTACTCCACTGAATAAACTCCATCACTATTAAAAAGTAACCAGGGAAGCCCATTTTGTTGATTACTTCTAGCTCAATGGCTAAACGCTCATCGTAAGCAGGCCGATTTTCAGCACGAACACCTTCATCTGGAAAAAGTTTTAACAAGCGTCGTTCGAGACCTTCTTCAGAAACTTTAATCAAGAAGTCTTCGGTGGTCATATCACCCGTAGGAAATTGCGGTAAAAAATACTCGCCTAGGGTGAGTTCAACATTGCAACGTTTTGCAATTTCAACAGAATTCTCCAACGCCTCTGGAATGTCTTCAAACAGCTCACACATTTGCGCTTCAGAGCGCATAAATTGCTCTGCGGAATAGCGTTTAGGACGACGGTTATCATCCAAAGTATAGCCATCGCTAATACATACTCGAACTTCATGCGCTTCAAAATCTTGCTCTTGCAAAAAGCGTACTTTATTTGTAGCAACGACCGGAATCGACAGCTCAGATGCTAGCTCTATGGCATTGGCTATATGGGTATTTTCATTGGGATGACCAACGCGAGTAAGCTCGATGTAAAAGCGATCAGCAAAATGTGTTTGATAAAACTGCGCGATATTATGCGCCAGCGGCATTTTTTGTTGAGCTAGGGCTTGGCCCAAGTCGCCATGCAAACCGCCACTTAGCAATATTACACCTTCATTGAATTGGGCTAGCCATTCTTGTTGAATGACGACTTTGTGCTGAATATGACCTTGCAAGTAGGCTTTTGAAATAATGTTGGTGATATTTTTATAGCCGGCCATATTCATCGCTAAGAGCGTAACCTGCACAATCTCATCTTCGATAAACGTGCTGAGAATATTCACTTCGCAGCCTATGACCGGTTTAACTCCCTTAGCGTACGCAGAAGAATAAAACTTAACTAAACCACACAAATTCATTTGGTCGGTAATGGCAATAGCGGGGATCCCGAGCTCCACAGTCGCGTCAAGAATAGGGTTAACCTTATTTAGGCCGTCTATCATTGAGTAATCACTGTGCACGTTCAAATGCACAAACTTAGCACTCATAGACTTGTCTCTACTTGCTGATTCAGACTGAGATTAATATATGTCATGTTTTGCTAATAGCTCCTGAATGCTGCTTTTGTATTGCGTTTTGCACGGGTTTAAAACTCTTGCGATGGCTCTCTAAAGGGCCATATTCATTCAATGCAGCTAAATGCGCTGCGGTCGGGTAGCCCTTGTGGCGCTCAAAGCCATACTCTGGATATTGTTGATGCAGCATTACCATATCATTATCACGCGCGACTTTGGCAATAATCGATGCTGCTGCAATTTCTTGAAATAAGTCATCGCCTTTTACAATCGCTTCACTTTCATATTCCCAATTGGGGCAACGATTGCCGTCGACTAACACCTTATGTGGCTTTACGTTTAGGCCTGCGACTGCGCGAGTCATGGCTAGCATGGTGGCTTGTAAAATATTCAATTCGTCAATTTCTGTCGGGCTACAGCGACCGATAGCCCACGCGATAGCATGCTCTTGAATTTGAAGATTGAGATACTCGCGCTTTTTGGCACTGAGTTTTTTAGAATCTCGTAAGCCTTCAATCGGCTTTTTAGGATCTAAAATAACCGCGGCGGTGACCACGTCACCTATCAACGGTCCTCGTCCAACCTCGTCCACGCCAGCAATTAACCTGCTCACTATGAGTGGCTCTCAATTAAGGCTAACACCGCCTTAGCTGCCTGTTCGTCTGCGCCTTGCTTTAATCGCAGATGCTGCTCGCGGTAAGCATATAGCAACAAATCTTGATTGCGCTGAAGTTGCTCAAGCAGGTTTTGACACAAATTAGCTGGATTGACTTGCTCTTGTAACAGCTCCGGCACCAATGCTTGGCCTGCCAAAATATTGGGTAGAGCAAAATAATCGGGTTTATATAAACGCTGCATGATCAAATAGGTTAACCCAGACATTTTGTACGCAACCACCATTGGCCGCTTGCATAACATGGCTTCGAGAGAAGCAGTACCGGACGTCAGCAATACTACATCAGATGCAATCATGACGTCTCTTGCCGGGCGTTGAGTAACGGTGAGCCTGAAATCTGGCTTTAGCTCAGCTAATAAAGCCTCAATTTGAACGAGCCGTGCTTTATTGGCAGCCGGGATCAACACATGCAGTTTGTTGTCTTGATGTTGCGCATACAAACTGGCTGCTTGCAAAAACACCGGCAGCATCGACGCTATCTCTTTAGCACGAGAGCCGGGCAAAATGGCCAGTACGTGTTCGTCCCTAGCCATGCCCAATTCTAAGCGCGGCTGCTCTCTATCGACTTCTAGGGCGATGGTGTCGGCTAAAGTGTGACCAACATATTGATAAGGCACTTGGTATTTATCATAAATCGCCTGCTCAAATGGAAAAATCCCCAGCACTAAATTGGTTGCCGCGGCAATTTTATGAATTCTAGACTCTCGCCAAGCCCATATTGTCGGGCTAACGTAATGAATTGTCTTAATGCCGTGAGCTTTCAACTTTTTTGCAACCGGCAAGTTAAAATCGGGGGCATCTACGCCAATATATACATCAGGAGGATTTTCAATGAAGTAATTTACAATTTGTTTTCTGATGGAGAGTAAACGAGGAAGGTGCTTTACCACCTCAACTAAGCCCATTACTGACAGTTCGTTGATATCTACAAGAGATTGCGTGCCTTGAGCAATGAGATGATCACCGCCCACACCGACGACTTCACAATTTGGATATAGCTGCTTGAGTGATTTTATTAAACCGGCACCAAGTACGTCACCTGAGGCTTCGCCAGCGACAATGCCAATTTTAAGTACCCGAGAATTAGGCATTAATGTGCAAGGAACTTATCGAGCGATGCCACGATTGGCTTGCTGCAAAAATTCAGACATGACTTTAATTTCATCAGCATTAGCGGCCATTTCATTGATAATACTAAGGGCTTCATCAAAGGTATTCCCATTGCGATACAGCACTTTATATGCACGTTTTATATTAGTAATCATGTCGGGGCTGAAGCCACGGCGCTTAAGGCCTTCTGAATTAATCCCTTGTGGAATATTTTTCATACCGCTAAACATCACATATGGTGGTAAATCTCTTAAAAGTACTGCGCCGCCACCGGTAAAAGCATGTGAGCCGATATGACAAAATTGATGCACGGCTGTCATACCGCCTAAAATTACAAAGTCTCCCACATGAACATGACCGGCAACCGTTGCATTGTTGGCAAAGATGTTGTCGTTACCGACTTGACAATCGTGGGCCAAATGCGTGTTCACCATCATTAAATTGCGATGGCCAATTTTGGTAATGCTTTTATCTTGAGTCGTACCGCGATGAATGGTGCAAGATTCTCTGAACACATTGTCGTCGCCAATTTCAAGATAGGTAAGTTCACCCGCGTATTTTTTATCCTGACAGTCTTCGCCAATGGAGCAAAACTGAAAAAACGTATTTCTTTTGCCGATTTTTGTGTGGCCTTTGATCACCACATGGCTCTTTAATATGCTGCCATCGCCAATTTCAACGTTATCTCCCACCCAACAAAATGGGCCAATTTCAACATTTTCACCGATACTGGCACTTTGCGATATTACCGACGATGAATGGATCATACTAAAGGTCTCTCATAGCGCACATAAAATCAGCAACGCACACGTCTTTGTTGCCGACCTTTGCAACACCTGAAAACTTCCAAATGCCGCGACGTTCTTTAATCAACTGTATTTCAATATCGAGGCGGTCGCCAGGCACAACCGGATACTTGAAACGCGCTTTGTCGATGCCCGCATATAAGTACAACTGGTCGTTGTTACCCATGGTTTTGAAACCCAAGATTCCAGCGGCCTGAGCCATTGCTTCAAGTATTAAAACGCCCGGAAATATAGGTTGCTGCGGAAAATGACCGGTAAAACAAGGTTCGTTTATAGTGATATTCTTGTACGCTGAAATCGATTTATTTAAAACATGATCGGTGACGCGGTCAATTAATAAAAAAGGATATCGGTGCGGCAGCAGCGACATTATTTCATTTATTTCGATGGTATTGAGCGAATTTGCCAAGCCAGTCTCCTAATGTATTTGGCTAGATGTCCTTTTTTGGACAAGGTCGCACTATAAGATACGGTGTTGAGAGGAAAAAACAAATCAGACCAACGGATGCTGGTCTGATTTATGGGTAGAAATTAGTTTGCTTTAGAAACGCGGTCTAATACCTGCTGAGAAATATCGAACTCTTCTTTTGCAAAAGGGACCGACTGGGCGTTAAGTACCATATCATAATCTTCTGCGGCTGCTATGCCATCAATGGCTTGCTTAATCAGCCCTAAAAGCTTGTTACGCTCTTCAGCGGTGCGATTTTGCATGTTTTGCTGCAAAGGCTGACCTTTTTGCTGCATTTGCTGACCAAGGGTAGTGATCTGCTGCTGAAGCTGCAGTTTTTGCTCTTCACTCATAGTGGCCGCTTCGCGCTGCAATTTTTCAACTAAGAAGTTACCTTCTTCGCGCATTGCGGTGACTTCTTGAATTTGGTCTTGAAATTCTGCATTAATTTTTTGCTCAATAACCGCAACCTGTGGTAAAGATTGCAAGACTAGCTGAACATCAATTACACCGACTTTTTGTGCTGCGCTTGCCATTGTAGAAACAATAGACAAACCTAATATGGCTGCAATTGACAGCGCTTTATTTAAACTTTTCAATGTAAACTCCTTTGGGTTTGTTATACATATTACACGTAAATTTTGATGGGGCGGATTATACCCTGTCTAGAATGTTGATCCAATGTTGAAAGTAAAGAATCTTGCATCATCCCCATCCCTTTCCTTCAACGCACGAGAAAAACTAAATACCATTGGTCCCATAGGTGATATCCACTGCACCGAAACACCCGCAGAACTCCGATACAGCTTCCAATCGCTGTAGTCAGCCAAAGGATCGCTGTTTTGCTGCACCGTTAAATTTTCGAACTCTGCAAAATTAAACTCCGTGTCCCATACGTTACCTACGTCATAGAACACACTGGTGCGTACTGAGTTATCAAAATCCTCTTCCAAAAATGGCGTGGGTACAATGAGCTCTAAACCACCAATTAACATTGCATTACCGCCCAAACTTCTTTGCGATAAGCCAATGGTGTCTTGACTCGGATCTCTTAATATCGGCACGCCAGTAGGTGAGTTGGTTAATGTACTAGGGAATCTGACTACTCCGCGCGGCCCAACCGTATTGTTCTCAAAGCCTCTTAAGGTATCTGCACCACCGGCCGTAAAGTTTTCGTTAAATGGCAAAATTTGTTCAATGCCGTCGGTCTCACCGTAGCCATTACCATAACCAAATCTTAATCTTGCGAGCACTGACCAGCGCTGACTGCGAGTTAACGGGAAGTACCATTTACCGTCACCAACAATTTTAAAGTAGTTCACTTCAGAGTTAGGTGTCGTGGCACTAAAAGACGCCCGTTGAGACGAACCTGCAGTTGGAAATAAACCCCGATTTAAAGTGCTGCGACTCCAGGTTACGGAGCCTAAGAAACTGTCATAGTTGATCGGTGCGTCTGGGTCTACACGGTCCGCAAACTGGTCGTAAAAACGGCTGGTTTGCACAAAGTTTGTATTGTCATCACTTAACTCGACGCTTGAATATGTTAAGCCAAAGCTGATGCGGTTCACTTCGTTGATTGGATAACCGATATTCGCGCCTACTGACCAGCGCTTGCTGTTGTACTGAATAACACCAAAGTCACCCCCGTCAAATTCACTGTAGGCGACACTGCCGCCTAAGCTGATACCGTCGATGGTGAAAAACGGGTCTAAATAAGTAAGCTGCGCTTGTTTTTGATACGATACAGTCGATACATTTAAACCTACTCGTTTACCCGTGCCTAAAAAGTTGTCTTGTTGAATGCCCGCTTGCAAACTCAACTTTGTTGCATCGCCATAGCCGATGCCTGCATTGAATGAACCAGAGGCCTGCTCTTTAACCGTAAAGTCAACATCGACTTTGTCGTCTATGCCCGGCACCCGAATCGTTTCGTATTCAACATTTTCCATATAAGTTAAGCGCGAAAGTTGGGCCTTTGAGCTGTCAAGTAGTGGCTCTGACAACCAGGTTCCTTCCATTTGATTGACGTTTTGACGAAGCACTGCATCGGATGTAATGGTGTTACCCACAAAATTAACGCGGCGCACGTAAATTCTTTTACCGGGATCTACTGAAAGCGTCAGCTTTACGGTTTTATCGTCTTCGTTGATTTCTGGAATAGTGGTAACGGTTGGATAAGCATAGCCAAAACGGCCTAGATATTTAGAGATGAAATCTTCGGTGAATGTCACCTCTGCTTGGTTGTACAAATCACCTGATTCTAGAGGTATAACTTGCGCCAAAAACTCTTCAAAGCCAAGTAAATCACCAACCAGCTCGACTTCAGAGATATTGTATTGCTCGCCCTCTGATACATTCATGGTCACGTAAATACCGTCTTTCTCAGGGGTCATAGAAACCTGAGTAGAGTCGATAGAAAACTTCAAATAACCGCGGTCTTTATAGTAACTCGTGATATTTTCCATATCGCCAGAAAGCGTTTGCTGCTGATAACGAGTTTCTGAAAGGAAATCCCACCACGCTGCATTAAACTTGAGCTCCATTTGTTTGAAAAGCTCGTCATCAGGGAATAACTCGTTACCGACGATATTGATTTGTTGGATTTTCGCCGCATCGCCTTCTTCAAATAAGAGTTTTAAATCAACTCTGTTACGAGGCAATGGCGTAATAATTGCGGTTACATCGGCATTGTATTTACCAATAGAATAAAAGAAATCTTTCAAGCCGTTTTCGATAGATGTGATGACCGTTCTGTCAAGCGGCTCACCAATCCGTATATTTGAATTGTCGAGGCTTTCTTGCAACTGCTCATCTTTGATATCGTCGTTACCTTCAAACACGATGTTGCTGATGGTTGGGCGCTCTGAAACCTGCACGACCAAAATATCGCCATCGCGGTAGATATTGACTTTTTCAAAGTGAGTAGACGAGTATAAAGACCGAATCAGTTGAGTAACCCTGAAGCGATTCATGGCATCGCCTCGCTGCACCGGGAGATAGGTCAGAGCTGCGCCTAGGGCAACTCTTTGTAATCCTTCTACACGGATGTCTTCAACTACGAAGTCATATGCAGTTTGCGCAAATGACGATGAAGAGAACAGCAAAATGGCTGCAAAAACGAGTTTAGTACACTTCATTAACTATCTATATTCCAAGAAACAGTTGCCAGACATTATTATGATTATGTATTGCGCAGGATGTCATTGACGATTGCTGTCGCCATTACTGCAAACAGAATCATACCGCCAATTTTAAATCCTACCTCCTGAATCGCCTCTGACACCGGCTTTCCAGTAATCCATTCGATGGTAAAGTACAACAGATGCCCGCCATCTAAAATGGGTAACGGCAAGAGGTTGATGATACCAAGATTTACGCTAATAAGCGCCAAAAAACTTAAAAATGCGACAATTCCGATACTCGCACTCATACCTGCTCCCTGAGCAATCGAAATTGGGCCACTCAGGTTCTTTACCGATACGTCTCCGGTTAACAATTTGCCGAGCATTTCCATGGTTACACCCATTAAACGCCAAGTTTGTGCGGCGCCATCTACCAAGGCGTCCACTGGTCCTAGCTGAATGTTTTGAATATACTCCGGCGGCCACGTGTCCTGAAACGGTATTACTCCCAAATATCCTTGGCTTGGTGTGTCTGCTTTTTGACCAAAGGTGAGTTCTAAGTCTACCATTTGATCTTCGCGAAGCACCTCAACCCGGGCGGTTTGATTTGGACGTTGCTCGATAAAGTCGACTATTTGGCTCCATTTTTCCATAGAGGTTCCATCTATTTTTTCGATCTTATCATTTACTTGCAATCCACCTCTGTCAGCTGGACTGCCTTCCTCAACAAATCCGAGCTTTGTAGTCAGGGCTGGGGTAAACCTTTGAAACCCAATAGCACTAAATAAATCAGGTTGATCAGGGTCGATCTTCCAACCATTGATTGGAATATTGTGCGTTTGGGTCACGCCATTAGTTTGCTTTACAGTAACTGGAATGACATCCTCACCACTGTAGGTAGATAGTTCAATCAGCACATCTCGCCAATCGTTGGTATCGTGTTGACCCACCGCGATGATTTTATCGCCGCTTTGCAATCCGGACTGAGCCGCAAAGGTATCAGGCGTAATCTCACCGATGACAGTTGTTGGCGTTTGCTGTCCAATCATGCCAATGGCGGCTAATGCAAATATAGCAAAAATGAAATTGACCAACGGCCCCGCGGCCACTATTGCAAAGCGCTGCCACACCGGTTGAAAATTAAAGGCCACAGACTCTTGTGCTGGAGAAACCGCATCGACTCTGCCATCTAGCATGCGTACATAACCCCCAAGTGGGATCATAGCAATCACAAATTCCATGCCGCTTGAGGTCACTCTCCGATAAATTGGTTTCCCAAAACCAATTGAAAACTTCAGAATTTTGACCTTGCAAAGCTTTGCAACGTAATAGTGACCCCATTCATGCACCGCAACTAAGATACCAAGCGCAATCACAAAAAATAGAATATTGCGGGCAATTTCTAGCATTGTGTCGCCTCACTGATAATCGTATTGACCATCTCGCTTGCTAAAGCTCTGCAATTTGCATCGTGAGACAAAATATCCTCAATAGAGTTAAGAGTCGGGCTATGCATTTGTTCAACTACCGCTTGATTAACCATAAATATATCGGTGAAACAAATCTGTTCCGCTAAAAATGCTTCAACCGCAATTTCATTTGCAGCATTAAGGGCCGTTGTCGCCGCCTGGCCTAAACGGCTGGCGCGCATGGCTAAAAATAAATTTGGAAAACGCTCTGGTTCAGGTGCTTCAAATGTAAAGTTGGCTTGTTCAAAAAAGTTCAAAGCCTCAACGCCCGATTCTATGCGCTGCGGATATGCGAGTGCATGGGCAATCGGCGTGCGCATATCGGGGTTGCCCATTTGCGCAAGGACAGAGCCGTCTTTGTATTGCACCATTGAATGAATAGTACTTTGAGGATGTATTACCACTTTTATATTGTCCTCATGTATGCCGAATAACCATTTTGCTTCAATAAACTCCAAACCCTTGTTCATCATCGACGCTGAATCTACAGAAATCTTGCGACCCATATCCCAATTTGGATGAGCACAGGCTTGATCGGGTGTTACATTTTTTAGCTCATCAGGCATGGCCTCACGAAATGGGCCACCCGATGCAGTCAATAACAAGTGCGATATTCCGCTAGCGTTAGGATTCGCATATTCATAATTTGTAGGTAGACACTGAAAAATAGCATTATGTTCACTATCGATTGGAATTAGGGTGGCTTTATAGGTTTTTACGGCGTCCATAAACAGCTCACCAGACATCACCAGTGACTCTTTATTTGCTAACAATACTTTCTTACCGGCCTTCACCGCAGCAAGAGTCGGTAATAAGCCTGCTGCACCTACAATCGCCGACATCACCGTATCAACGTGTTTGTGGCTAGCAATATCAATTAAGCCTTGCTCACCACAGCAGATGTTGATGGTGCTGTCATGGGGCAAAAGTGATGCCAGAGTAAGCGCGTCTTCTTGATTATTCACAGCGATCACTTGAGGAGCAAACTGCTCGGCAATTTTGGCAAGTTTATGAAGTTGTGAATGCCCCGATATTGCATAAACCGAATAACGCTTAGGATGCATAGCAATGACGTTGAGCGTGCTAGTACCTATAGAACCAGTAGCACCAAGAATTGTGATACTCTGATGTTGCTGGGTGTCTTGCAAAGAGGCTGTATCAAGCACTAAGCCATCCACAGCATATAGCAAAAGGCAAATACCGGAAATGCGGCGGTTAAACTGTCGATTCGATCCATAACGCCACCGTGGCCTGGTAACAACTTCCCGCTGTCTTTGATACCCGCGCAGCGTTTCACCATCGACTCGTTTAAGTCACCCAAAGCTGACACCGCGACGGTTATCATACCAATCACCACATGAATTCCAATTTGCGATGACTCAAACTGATAATGCATAGCGGCAAAGGCAATGATCGCAAATGAAGCAGTAACACCACCGGCTAAACCTTCAAGGGTCTTACCCGGGGATACGTTAGGACGTAGTTTATGTTTCCCAAATTTAACCCCAACGAAGAATGCGCCAATATCGGCTGCCCAAACAATCCCGAGAACATAAAATAGCAATGAGGCGCCATAGTTAGGGTCAACTTCGTAGAGACTCGTGCGCAGACTAACCACTGCTATCCAAGTTGGAATGAGCGTAAGTACACCAAACGTCGCCCGGATCGCGATGCTGTCTTTCCAAGATTCGCTGTATTTTGGATAGGCAATGATCATCGCTAAGGATAGCGCCCACCAAAACACTGAAATCCAAAGCCAAAACGCATAAACAGGATGCAACACACCTTGCCGCCAGATAGATTCGGCATCGACAGTCAAAATTAAAATTGCGCAGATAACGGCGATAAAAAGTGTAAACCAACCTTTAAAAATTCGCGCGGTAATACCCGACATATTAGCCCACTCATATGCCCCGAGGCATATCACGCCTGCTACCGCTAACTTAAATCCCTCAATGGGTAAAAATAAAATCGCAAATAATGCAATGGGAGCAAGTATGACGGCGGTGATAATGCGCTGTTTTAACATACCTTCGGCTCGATATCTTGAGTCATAATTTGTTCTCCCGTTTGACCAAATCTGCGTTGACGCTGGGCAAAATCGTCTACGGCCTGCTGAAACATTTCTTTATTGAAGTCTGGCCATAGTGTCTCAGTAAAATAGAACTCTGCGTATGCACATTGCCAAAGCAAAAAATTACTAACTCGATGGTCGCCACCGGTTCGAATCAACAAATCAAGCTCTGGCAAACCTTGCGTGCTGATATGTTGTTCAAAACACTCTTCATCTATCTTGTCTATGCTTAGCTCACTTGCCGCGACTTTGCTCATAATGGTTTTAGCGGCATTGATAATATCCCAACGCCCACCGTAATTTGCCGCAATATTCAAGGTGAGCGACTGATTGTTCGCGGTGAGTGCTTCAGCTTCAGCAATTTTGGTTTGGAGCTTTTTATCAAAACCCGTTATGTCGCCGATTACTTTAAATTTTATATCGTTTTTATTTAGCTTTTTAACTTCGCTTTTTAATACCAAACTAAAAAGCTCCATCAATATACTGACTTCGTCTTTTGGTCGTTTCCAGTTCTCGCTTGAAAAGGCAAATAGCGTGAGAGAATCGATACCCGTTTCTCGTGCAAAGGCAACCGACGCACGCACAGCCTCCACCCCGGCTTTGTGGCCAAAGGTACGATGCTTTTTGCGCTGCTGAGCCCAACGCCCATTACCATCCATGATGATGGCTACGTGGCGCGGTATTTTCAGCATAATAGGCTCTTGCGAGGCCTGGGCCGATGCCTTTTTAAACAAACTATACTTCCATCAGATCTTTTTCTTTATCGACAAGCACACCGTCAATGATTTTAATAAAATCATTGGTAAGGCTTTGGATGTTCTCCTCTCCGGCGCGTGCTTCATCTTCACTGATTTGTTTTTCTTTCAATAATTCTTTGATATCGCTGTTGGCATCACGGCGTATATTTCGCACTGCAACGCGGCCTTGCTCTGCTTCATGACGCACGACTTTAATCAAGTCTTTGCGACGTTCCTCAGTCAGTGCTGGCATGGGTATACGCATGGTTGTGCCTGCTGTCATTGGATTCAAACCTAAATCTGATTGCATAATCGCTTTTTCGACAGCTTGAATGGCACTCTTATCAAATACAGAGAGCGCTAAAGTTCTGCTGTCTTCAGCTACCACATTCGCAACTTGTTTGAGGGGGGTATCAGCGCCATAGTAAGACACCATTATCCCGTCGAGTAAACTTGGGTGCGCACGCCCGGTTCTGATTCTGCTTAGCTGCGTTCTTAAAGCTGCTATACTTTTTTCCATGCGGTCGCCCGCATCTAATTCAATTTCGTCAATCATAACAATCTCTTATTCTTCTATTTTTTCAGGATGACAAATTAAAGTTCCTTCGTCATCCCCTAAGACTACCGCTTTTAAACACCCTGGGGTATTCATATTAAACACACGAATGGGCATATTATGGTCTCTGGCCAGGGTAAATGCCGACAAATCCATTACTTTTAATTCTTTTTCCAATACTTCTTGGTAGGTAATGGTCTTTAACAATACCGCATCTGGGTTTTTCACCGGGTCGGCGCTGTACACACCATCGACTTTAGTGGCTTTAAAAACCGCGTCGGCTTCTATTTCGATGCCGCGTAGACAAGCTGCTGAATCTGTCGTAAAGAAAGGATTGCCAGTGCCCGCAGCAAAGATGACCACTTTACCAGATTTTAGAAGACTTATGGCATCGGTCCAATTATAAGCGTCACATACACCGTTTAGGGGGATTGCAGACATTAAACGTGCGTTCACATAGGCTCGGTGTAAGGCATCGCGCATTGCTAAACCATTCATCACCGTTGCTAGCATGCCCATATGGTCACCTACCACACGGTTCATACCGGCTTTTGCCAATCCTTCACCGCGGAATAAATTCCCACCACCAATGACTAAGCCAACTTCGACGCCGAGCTCAACGATTTCTTTGATTTCTTGGGCCATTCGGTCTAGCACTTTGGCGTCGATGCCAAAATTCTCGTCACCCATCAGGGCTTCACCAGACAGTTTTAATAAGATCCTTCTATATGCAGGTTTTGGCGAAATACTCATGTGCAGCTTTATCCTTTAAACTTTATTACCACGCAACAAATATAATGCGTTGCAAATTTTACCCATAAAAAAGCACCCCAAAGGAGGTGCTAGATAGTGTATAGGAACATCTTGATTTGCAAAAGCAACTTGCTAAATTATTTCTTAGCCGCTGCCATTTGTGCAGCAACTTCTGCAGCAAAATCTTCAGTTTTCTTTTCGATACCTTCACCCACTTCAAAGCGTACGAAGTTAATAACGTCTGCGCCTTTGCACTTCAATAAGTCGCCGACGCTCATGCTCGGATCTTTTACAAATGGTTGACCGGTAAGGCTAACTTCGCCGGTGAATTTCTTCATACGGCCCATCACCATTTTCTCAGCAATTTCAGCAGGCTTACCAGACTGCATTGCAATCTCAAGCTGAATTTCTTTTTCTTTGGCTACTACTTCATCGGGCACATCAGAAGGTTTAACAAACTGTGGGCTAGACGCCGCAACGTGCATTGCGATATCTTTCGCTAGATCTTCATCACCGCCTTGCAAAATAGCGATTACGCCGATTCTGCCGCCGTGCACGTACGCACCTAAGTTATCACCTTCAACAGTAATAACACGGCGTGGAGAGATGTTTTCGCCAATCTTCGCTACCAAAGTATCGCGAATGCTCGAAATTGAAGACCCTTCAAAGTCAGCAGCGTTTACTGCTTCAATGTCGCTAAGGTTGTTACTTGCAGCAACACTCAATACTTTTTGACCAAAGGCTAAGAAACCCTCGTCACGCGCTACAAAATCAGTTTCGCAGTTAAGTTCAAGCATCGTTGCGGTATTTCCTGCAACATGTGTCAATACTACGCCTTCAGCAGCAATACGACCGGCTTTTTTAGCGGCTTTTGCTTGACCTGATTTACGCATATTCTCAATTGCCAACTCGACGTCACCGTCAGTCTCAACCAAGGCTTTTTTACAATCTAACATGCCGGCGCCCGTGCGCTCGCGCAATTCTTTAACCAGTGCTGCAGTCACTGCCATTGTTCTTTCCTCAAAATTTAATTCATAAAAAGGAGACGCAATGTCTCCTTATAATCGATAACTGGTGTAGGCCTTACTCGCCTTCTACCACAAATTCATCTGCTGCCGCTGCTTCTGTTCCGCCGTCACGACCTTGCATGATGGCAGCCGCTGCTGCTTCCGTGTAAAGCGTTATAGCGCGGATAGCGTCATCGTTACCAGGGATGATGTAATCAACACCGTCTGGGTTAGAGTTAGTATCTACAACCGACACAACAGGGATACCAAGATTACGTGCTTCGGTAATCGCAATATGCTCATGATCCGCATCGATTACAAAAAGAACGTCAGGCAAACCGCCCATGTCTTTGATTCCGCCTAAGCTGCTTTCTAGCTTATTCATTTCGCGCTGAAGGATTAACACTTCTTTTTTGGTTAACTTGTCGAAGGTGCCGTCTGCACTTTGTGACTCAAGCTCTTTTAAACGATTGATTGATTGACGAACCGTTTTCCAGTTAGTCAACATTCCGCCTAACCAGCGCTTGTTTACATAGTACTGACCACACTTTTGTGCAGATTCTTTAATTGCTTCACCAGCCGCGCGCTTGGTTCCTACAAACAACACTTTACCTTTACGGTTAGCTACGCTTGATAAGAAAGAAAGGGCGTCATTGAAAAGAGGAACGGTTTTTTCAAGGTTGATGATGTGGACTTTGTTACGAGCGCCAAAAATGAACTGTGCCATTTTAGGGTTCCAATAACGAGTTTGGTGTCCGAAATGCACGCCCGCTTGGAGCATGTCACGCATTGATACGTTTGCCATGATTATTAATCCTATTGTAGGGGTTAGGCCTCCACATATCCCTTCATTCGATCCATAACGTTCGCTTATTTGCTCTCGTTACAGACACCCCGAAATCAGTGTCGATATGTGTGTGTATTATGGTCAATTGACCGTCGATTTTTACTGCTTTCAAAAAGTTTCATTGAAAACAGCGCGGCTTTATACCATTTGAGCTGGCTGCGCGCAAGTAATAATTGCTATTTACCGCCTGATGAAAAAGGTGTTTTACCAAGGGTTTTCTGATAAAAAGTGAGTAATTGAGATAAAGTTATAAGTGTTATCAATGAGTAATATTGAAAATCACATCTTGTGGTATACTTCATCTCGTTTTTTTAGTGCGTAAAGTGAGGAAGCGCGTTGAGTATTACAATTAAATCTGCAGACGAAATTGAAAAAATGCGCGTAGCGGGCAAACTAGCCTCTGATGTGTTGGTAATGATTGGTGAGCATGTAAACAAAGGCGTCACCACCGACGAGCTAAATCAGCTTTGTCATGACTACATTATTGAGGTACAGGGCGCCATTCCAGCACCGTTGAATTATGGCCACCCACCCTTTCCAAAATCCATTTGCACATCGGTCAATCATGTTATTTGTCATGGCATTCCTGCCGACAAAAAACTCAAAGATGGCGATATACTAAACATTGATGTCACAGTGATTAAAGACGGCTACCACGGTGACACCTCAAAAATGTTTGTGGTAGGTAAACCAAGCATACTCGCCGAACGCCTTATTCGTGTGACCCAAGAATGTTTGTATAAAGGCATTGCAATGGTCAAACCGGGGATGCGTTTAGGCGATATCGGCCACGCTATCCAAACCCATGCTGAAAGCCATCATTACTCTATAGTGAGAGAATATTGCGGGCACGGCATTGGCGCGGTGTTTCATGAGGACCCGCAGGTAGTCCATTACGGTCGCCCCAACACGGGTGAAGAGCTCAAAGAAGGCATGTGCTTTACCATCGAGCCAATGGTCAATGCCGGCAAGCGATATTCAAAAATACTCCCCGATAAGTGGACCGTTGTGACAAAGGACAGAAGCCTTAGTGCGCAATGGGAACACACCTTATTGGTCACCAAAAATGGCGTTGAGGTACTGACCTTGCGCGATGAGGAAGACTTAGCGCGCGTCATTGAGCATAGCGCATAGTCAACATAATCGAATAGACAATATAATAAAGTATCACTTTATTGCAGCGCTTGAGTACTGTGCAAACAGCACAATTACCATAGGATTTTGGCGGTAAATGACCATCAATAACATTATTGAACGCGTAACTAGCATCACCAACATTAATAATATTGGTGAGTTTAAAGATTGTGTTAACCAAAGTTATGATTGGTTGCGCGATAACTTTACCAATATCCACGTGGATGAATTGGTCGTGGCACGCTCGCATTTTACCGATGCTCTGCTTTGTCATGCATGGCAACTTATTGGTCTCGATAAACAAAAACATCTCACCTTGTGCGCGGTAGGTGGCTACGGACGGGGTCAACTGCAACCATATTCTGATATCGACCTGCTGATATTAAGCAAATCGACTTTATCAAACGCTATTCAAAACGATGTGAGCCAATTTATTACATTTTTGTGGGACGTCCGTTTAGAGATTGGGCAGTCTGTTCGCACCATAAAAGAGACGGTTGCGCTTGCAAAGACTGATGTAACGATTGCAACCAATCTGGTAGAAGCGCGCAGACTGTGCGGATGCCATGCCACTTTCGATGCCTTAGTTGCGAAAATTAACACTCAAAGTGTGTGGTCAAGCAAGGCATTTTTCTTAGCTAAACTCGAAGAACAAGCCAAGCGTCATAAGAAGTTTAACGACACCTCTTACAACCTAGAGCCAAATATCAAAGAAAACCCAGGTTGCTTGCGCGATATACAGAACGTCGGCTGGGTGGCTAAAAAGCATTTTTGCGAATACGATGGCATGACGCTGATTGGACACGGCTACTTCACTGAATTAGAGCACGCAGAGCTGATAGAATGCCGCTCTAATTTGTGGCAAATTCGGTTTGCACTGCATCTTATTGCTGGGCGCAGTGAAAACCGTCTGTTATTCGACTATCAGCCCGACGTCGCGAAATTATTAGGGTTTGGAGACGGCAAAGCTGGCGTAGAAAAGATGATGAAACACATGTTTCGTATCGTACGTCGAGTTAGCGAACTGAACAGCATGCTGTTACAACGTTTTCATCAAGATATTTTAGGTATTAGTCGCGCAAAACCTATCATACTCGATCAAGATTTTTATGTGCAGGAAGGGTTAATTGGCCCTCGACATGAAAACTGCTTCCAATCGCCTTTATCGATTTTATCGTTTTTATCGGTCGTCAAAGCGCATCCGGAAGTAACCGGCATAGACGGAGACTGCATACGACAATTACGCTTAGCGAGGCGTGAGTTTCAATCTACCTACTATTATAATATCGAATCATGTCGAGAAAAATTTGTTGAGCTAGTCTCTGATCCAGCGTTTTTCGATTTGGGCTGGGACATCATGCATAACCACGGTATTTTACAATCATATTTACCCGAGTGGGATAAGATTGTTGGGATGATGCAGTTCGATTTATTTCATGCCTACACTGTTGATGAGCACACGCACCGATTGGTCAAACATGTTAGACGCTACTACACCGAACCGACTGAATTCCCTAGGTGTTCGCGGATCGTAAATAATATAGATGACCACCAAGTTCTATTTATTGCCGCCATTTTTCATGATATTGCAAAAGGACGAAACGGCGACCATTCAAAGCTTGGCGCTCAAGACGTGCTGACCTTCTGTAAAATCCACAATATTTCAGAAAAAAATACGAACATGATTGCGTGGTTAGTTGAGCAACACTTATTGATGTCAGTTGTGGCCCAGCGCAGAGATATTTACGACCCTGAGGTCATAAAAGAATTTGCCAGTGAAGTAAGAAGCCATGAGCATCTAGACTTACTATACTCGCTGACGCTTGCAGATATTCGCGCGACCAATGATAACCTTTGGAACGACTGGAAAGCCTCATTACTTCGTGAGTTATATCTGATGACTCAGCAAGCATTAGATAATGGCTTAGAGTGTCAGCGTACTTTTCAAGAAAGGGTCGATGAACACAAAACCCTCGCTGTTGAGTTACTCAAACAAAACGATTCTAGCTTTTCCGAAAACAACTCTTTTTGGGTGCATATGCGCAGCGATTATTTTGTGCGCTTTAAACCTAAGCAGATTGCTTGGCATACTGAAACGATTCTAGGTGCAGGGAGCCTTCCTGAGGATGACATCCTCGTTGCCGCAAGCAACAGCACCACAAGCGCTGGCACCGAATTACTAATTTATTGCACCGACCGACCTGCTCTGTTTGCGCAGATTGCGTCTGTATTAGACAGCCGAAATTGCTCCATTCACGATGCGAATATTGTCGTGACTGACGATGGTTACGTGTTCGACAGCATGATTATTCTCGACCAAAATTCAGATAAAATAGAGTCGGACGTGCGCGTAAAAAACATTGCACAGGCGGTGCATCGCCAGTTGATTAAACCGGGGCGCTCGCACAACAATCAGCGGCGTATGTCTAGGCGCATGAAGCAACTTGATGTGCAAACCAAAGTTCGTTTTTACTCGAGCCAAGATGATGCGACACTAATAGAGCTCGAAGCGCTCGATGCACCTGGCCTGCTAGCCCGCATTGGACATTTGTTTGTCGACCTGAACATCACCCTTAAAATGGCAAAAATTGCCACTATTGGGGAGCGCGCCGAAGATGTCTTTATTGTTTGCAACAATGAAGGTAAAGCCCTGACACAATCGCAACAAGTATTACTTAAAAAACAGCTCTTTCTTAAACTCGACCAACCGGAAGTGAACACTGCACTATGACTAATTTAGCCACCATAATAGAACACGCCTTTGATACCCGCGATAGCTACAACGCGCAAACGGCTCCCCAAGAAGTAAGAAGAGCCGTCGCCGATTCGATCGCATTACTCAACTCAGGCGAAGCTCGTGTTGCCGAAAAAATTAACGGTAGTTGGCAGGTTAATGAATGGCTGAAAAAAGCAGTTCTGCTGTTTTTTAAACTCCATGATAATCAAGTGATGCCAGGCGCTGAATCGACGTTTTACGACAAGGTTCCGCTAAAGTTTAGCGATTACGACCAAGCTCGTTTTGCCAAAGAAGGCATGCGCGTGGTACCTCCAGCGACAGTGCGTACCGGCACATTTATTGGCAGTAACGTGGTGCTTATGCCTTCGTATGTCAATATCGGTGCTTATGTCGATAGCGGCACAATGGTAGACACTTGGGCAACCGTTGGCTCATGTGCCCAAATTGGTAAAAATGTGCACTTATCAGGGGGGGTAGGGATTGGCGGCGTGCTTGAGCCACTGCAGGCTAGCCCAACTATTATCGAAGATAATTGCTTTATTGGTGCCCGCTCAGAAGTCGTCGAAGGCGTTATTGTCGAAGAAGGGGCGGTTATTTCAATGGGTGTATATATTGGCCAATCAACGCGTATTTACGACCGTGAAACCGGTGAAGTCCATTATGGCCGCGTACCTGCTGGTGCCGTGGTAGTGCCGGGTAACTTACCTAGCAAAGACGGTAAATACAGTCTATATGCCGCAATTATTGTGAAAAAAGTCGACGCTAAAACACGTGCTAAAGTCGGCATTAATGCTTTATTAAGAGGCGCTGAGTAAGCATCTCACGCGCTTTACCTTAGAAGACTACAGAGTAGGCCATCGCTGCAGCCTTGGCCGATTAAACCATGACCGAAAGCAATCTTTTAGAACAAAATGAATTAACGCTCTATTTGCGTGTTCGCTACGGTGAATGCGATGCGCAAAATGTCGTGTTCAATGCTCGCTATGCCGACTATGCGGACATCGCCGCCACCGAATATTTTCGAGCCTTAGTTGGCGATTGCAACGCGCTGCTAAAAGCTGGCTTTGAAAATCAAGTGGTAAGTTATCATATTGACTGGTTCAGCTCAGCCTTATTCGATGATGTGCTAGCGCTAAAGGTAACAACCACTCATGTAGGCAATACCTCATTTCAATTCACTATTGATTGTGCAAAACGAGCGGGAGATTCTTGGCAAAAAATTGCTCAGATGAAAACCACTTATGTGATGCTTACCGCCAGTGATTTTGTTAAATGCCCAATCCCACACATGTTTAAAGAAGCTTTCGCCAGAAAATTTGAAAGAGTTGTCAATCAAGCCGGTTAACCCATATATTGCTGGCCGGCTTTGATTACTGGCCTTGATTACTGGCTTTGATTGCCAGCTTTAGTTTGTTAATGCATCAATATTAGCTTTTACCCAAGGCACGACTTCTTCTTCTGGTGCTAGGGTTTCCATTGCATCAACTTCAAACAGTGGACCAATAGCTTTGCCTTGCAACTCATTCAGCAATTCAAAAAATTGCTTGCCACCGCCACAGTAAGAATCGCCATAGCTGCTATCTCCTAGCCCAACCACTGCAAAAGGTTTAGCGTCCATCAATGGAAAGGTATCGCGTAATTCAGAATGGAAGAACTCAAGGTTTGGCGGAATATCGCCTTGACCGGTTGTTGAGGTGATCACCAAAACTGCTTCGGCATCAGTAAAGTCAGAAGTAGTGGGATCAGTAAACACTTCGCTGGAAATGCCCTCCTCCTCTAGCATGGTTTGAACTTCTTCGGCGACATGTTGTGCGTTTCCGTAGACCGAGCCCGCGAAGATACTGACACTGCGCATGATATTTTCCTTTTTCTACTGCTAATAGCGAATACAGGCCCAAAGCCTACAAAATTTGTCATGGATACGTTGATAAGGCTAATTTCGATTAAATCAAGTTCTGCCAATCAAATTCTGCGCGTTTAGTGGTACTAAAATTATCCAATAATTGAGCAATGCCAGCGAGATCTTGGTCTAGCTTGGTATTTATCACTAAATTCACACCGCTCACTGGATGGATAAATTCAATACCCGTCGCGCATAATGCCAAACGGTGAATATTCATATGCGCTACTGCATATTTATTTTGTTTACCATCACCATGGCTGGTATCGCCAATAATGGGGTGGCGAAGGTGCGCGAGGTGGCGCCTTAACTGATGCTTTCTGCCGGTACGTGGATGCAGTTTTAACAAAGAAAATCGGCCGCTTTGGTAGCGCGCCACCGGAAAAGGCAGCTCAAAACAGGCGAGCGGCTCAATATCAGTGACGGCCGGCTTTGCTTCATTTTGCTTATCCATCCTGTCGGTCATTTTATCGAGCTGCTCAACTAAGGGATAATCCACCGTAATTGATTCATTCAAATATCCCCTAACTAAGGCGATGTAGGTTTTTTTTACCTGTTGGTTTTCAAATAACTCGCTGAGTAAGCGCGCTATTTGAGGGCTTAAAGCCATTACAATTAAGCCAGAAGTGGGTTTATCTAAGCGATGAACAGAATAGACGTATTGCCCAATTTGATCTCTTAAACGCTGTAATAAAAACGCTGTTTCATGCTTATCAATTGGACTGCGGTGAACCAGCAAGCCAGACGGTTTATGCACGATAACTAAATGCTCATCTTGAAACAAAATGGGAATGAGGGGCCGCTGCACACTGTCATCAGCGGCGCAGGTGTCTATGCTCGGTCCATCCATCTGTAAGCTTGCTCTAAGGGTTATAATTGATTGATTAAGTGGGTAGAATATCACTAATAGAATATCCAAACCTAAGGAATATAAGCGAGTGACTCATCTATGACATCCCAAACCTCTTTTGGCACCTTAAGTGAGTTTTTATTGCAAGCTGGCACAGAATACTTCGTCATCGACGTGAGTCGCACCCGCAGATTTATCGACAATCAAACATTTTTTGATTACGAAACCAACAAGATGCCTTATGCTAGCCCTCGGCAAGGAAACGCTTGGCTGTGTGTCGTATTTTGGAACAAGCAGCTCAATCAGGACCACTACATGTGGTTTTTAAAGTTACCTATTGATGAACAAAGCTTATTAATGCAGGCCGCTCGCGACCAGTTTTTACATATTGTCACCGAAGCGCTTGGTCAGCAGCTACAAAATATCAACGAAAAACGTGCACAATTGCCCGAAAATCCATTTGTCTTTATACCCAATCAGCAACTGCTGGCCGACGTCAATGCAATGATTCGGCATCATCTAAACATATCCCGCCCAGAGGGCGCAGGGCGCGCACTTAACTATCTCAAAGCACCAAACATTCAAGCTTGGAGTGAGCTTTCGGTGCAGGATATATCTGATTTGGCGATCACTGTTCATAATGAGGACGTACAAGCAGCCTTGCTGCGACACCTTGAAATATTGCCACACCCAGTGTGCGTGTGTCTATGCAGCAGCTTTGAAGGTATAGAACTCCCTAGCGCGCTTATTGATGCAATCTTAGACTACCACCAGCGCTGTGAGCAGAGTGTCGCGTCCATGCTGTTACGGAGCCTCGCAAGCTCACGCACAACGGAAGTTGATCAATATATTCGGTCCTTGGTCTCGGGAGACGAAGTCCTAGATACTGAAACCTTGATAGTTATCGCCGGGCGCCACTGGCAAGCCTTGTCTCCAGAGGCTCAGGAGACAAGCGATAGCCTATCTCAATATTTTGAAAAAGTGGCAATAGCCGAGCCTACCTATGCTTTATTCAGAGGCATATTTGCAGATATGGTGCAAATACCTGCGCTGCGTGTATTTTTGCTCGCAATGATCCGCGATCAAAGGCAAAGTGAGATGCTTAAATCAGCTATCTCAACACTATTTGACCAGAGGCATAACGCTTAATGGATATGTATAGCCTAATTATATTATTGCTTATTGTTGGTGTGGGTATTCAGTTTTGGAGGCTGCGCGGTATTTCTGAATATACGATTGCTTACGCCGAGCAATACTGTAAAAAGGAAGGCCTGCAGTTTATATCACTGGCAAGATATCGCACCAAACTTAGTTTATATCGAAATAAACCCGACTGGCTGATTGACTACCATCTAGAATTCAGCAGCGATGGCGAAACTCAATATGTTGGGACCATCCAAACCCATGGAAAACGCGTAGTGAGTGTTCAATTACCAGTATTTAGAATGGCTTCTTAAATACAGCCTATGTTGATGCGCGGATTTTAAGCACAAAAAAAGCAGGCTTAGTGCCTGCTTCTCATGAAATTTTGAGCATCCTTCTCGGCTATCCTTGGCCAAAATATCATCCAGATAAAGTCCGTTACACCCCTTTCCATTTTCATCCCACTCATCCTAAGCAGGCAACATATCCCTATGAAGATCCCTTTTCCCTATCCCTTCCTAAGTTCATCCATGCAACTTAGTGATGCTTCCTACATCAATGCGCTTCCATGCTAGCAACTTCCTAGTTACCTTTGCCTCATTTTGCTTCCTGCTAATCCCTGAGGACGAACATAGCTTACTCCCTTGCAAAACTTGAATGTGAACTAAATTTAATAAAACCTAAGTGTTTAATTGTGTTTACTTGCCTCAAACTAATTTAAGTTGTTGTTTAATATTGATTTTGTGAGTAAGTATAAGCAAAAATGAAGTGTACAAAAGGACAAAGACCGACCCTCTCGTAAGAGATCTCTTACAAGGGGGCGGGAGAAATGCGAAGGCTATGGGTTACTTTGTTCTGGATCTCTTGGACGAAACATCACTTTACCGGTAATAGTGCCCACTCCTATATCTTCTACATGTTGGAATTTCGCGGCGTTAAAGAATGTTAAACATTTTGGCAATGTCACCAACACCCCGATCCCCTCTGCTTGTTTATCTTCCTCTAGAAGCCCAAGCATTGCGCCCATTAGGCGATGACCAAGACCCATATCTTGATGATCTGGATGAACCGCAATGAGCGACAACATATAGTAATTTTTAGCAGGGATCTTTTCTCTGACTTTCTCTTCTTTGGCGATCATTTGCTTAGTACCTGAATACCCGGTAGTTAACAGCATTTTTAAACGCCAATGCCAAAACCGCCCTGCACCAAATGAGGCATCTGGAGCAATCAAACACGAAACCGCTAATAAGCGCCCCTCTTCATATAAGCCAATTAGAGGTTGTCCGGACTCCCAAAATATATTTACTTCTTCGCGAATAGCCGAGCGCAGCCTAGCTTCGTAACCTTCTCTATCGGCTTGAAAAATATCGGTGAACAAAGGATCGTCAAAGTAGGCATTATAAATAATCGAGGCCGCTACCTTTAGGTCGTCGGCGCCTATGTATTCAGAGCTGACTTGAGAAAGGTCGGGATGATAGACCGAAGTTGTCATTTAATATCTCCGCTTTACGTTATTAATATATCTGTAAGTGTAGTAGAAGATACGCATTTTTGTAATCAGGATTTTAGGGACTGATGATTTTTATTTTATGATTTTGCAGCACTTTATGCCTTATAACGACAAACACGCGCAATTAACCTGAGAGTTGCCTGCTTTGCTCACAGCGATAAGCGTCCAACAAAGCAAGCACAATATATAGCTTTGGTCTTATTTAGGCACTAGATCATCTCTAATGCAGTTTCGCCCCAGCCCACTAAAATGTTGTTTTTAAATATTAAAGGGGTGCATTCATCTTTAGTCGTCACGCCGTCACTGTCAATATGCTGCGTGCGATACCACAATAGCTGATATTGATTATCGTCTTTCTGCAAGGCCTCATTAAAAGCAGGTTCGCCCATCCGCAAGGCAACCGCATCTTTTGGCTCCCCTAATGCAAGCCTATCTATATGCTTTCTGTTTTCTCTTTGCTCTTTTTGCCAACTAGAGTGTGAGCCATAATCCCCATCAAAGTTGTCGTCATCTATTGAGATAACACAAGCACTTAGCGATAAACTCGCCAGTACACAAATTAGCACTAATGGCTTTTTCATATTTTTTCCTTAGAGTGTCTTTAATTATTGTGAATATAGTGTTTTACTCATCGTGCGTTACATACTTCATGCCAGCTTTAAAACTCTATATACTTCATAGACTTATATATTTATTCGCCGAATTGAAATAATATCGCGTGTTTTTTTGACCACATTTTGTGAGTTTTCACCAGAATCTGTATACATTGCCCGTAAAAGCAATAGAGAGAATATTACCTATGTCTGATCGTCATTTAGCGGCTGTGCTTGAGGTTTGTAAACGCTTAAAAAGCGGTGGTAGTGTGCCGAGTGTCGCGCTAATACGAGCAAAATTACATCAACCGACGCCCCTTCCTGAAATCATAAGAGGATTAAAATATTGGCAGGCAAATCCTCTAGAAGCAGAGAAATTCGAGGCTCCAAAAACACCTGACAAAACATCTATTGAAAGCCTTAGCAAGTCTGAGGTAGAGGCTTTACATCAGCGTATAAGCCAATTGGAAAATGCGCTTACCAATTTACAGCTTGAGGTACAGGCCTTAAAGCAGCAATAAATTCGACAAGGTTCTCACTGAGAGTTTCGGTGGCAGGCTTTCCTACCGGCTCTAAAATAACGTTTTGAGTCGCAATATCTAATGAAATTACCAAATCATCTTGATCGGTTAGCGCAAAAAACAAGGTATCGGGAAGTTTAAGACGACGCTTCATCAATACATGTGCAATCAAGTTCTTTTGTAAACGATCGTAGTCCTCACTATTCCATACTTGGAGCAGGGTAACGGGACCTCGCGGGTGTGATGCGTGTAAATCTAAGCTATAGTAACGGCAAAACAGTGCTTCAAATTCATTTGGAATATGAATTTCAAGCGCAGAGGCAAGATCAGCTAAGCTTGCTGGCTCTTTGTTTAGGCTTGGTCGCCATGCGCAATCGCCACCGTCTGTTAACTGCTCCAACGAACCCTGTAGACAAGGGGATGGCCAGGCGCTGTCATATTCAGTTACTAAACCTCTATTTTCTTCGGTAGAAAGGTCTATATACTGTTGTACGAATCGGTCGAAGGTGTGCTCAAAACTTTGTGCCATTGTATTGTTAGCTGCCGATAAATAAGGTTACCGGATAATAACAGGCTATAGAGCTTAAGTTAACTCATTGAAGTTGCGGTTGTCTGCCCATAACTATAATGACTTACTAACAGAATTTTTGCGTACTGATACTGCGCGACCCAATTCCAACGGGTACTCAAGTAATAAACAAACAGAGAAAACAACATTGGACAATCTAGTTCTTGGTAAAACCGTCGGGTATGCGGATAAATATGACCCAAGCTTACTGCAGGGCGTGCCTCGTAGCTTAAGTCGCAATGAAATACACTTGCCCAATCCACTGCCGTTCGAAGGTGTGGATATTTGGAATGGCTATGAATTGTCTTGGTTAAATAGTAAAGGCAAACCAATAATTGCGATTCTACGCTGTTTTGTGCCCATCAGTTCTGCTAATTTAATTGAATCGAAATCTTTTAAACTGTATTTGAATAGCTTCAATCAAAGTACTTTTGCTTCGGTCGAAGAGGTACAAGGCCTCATTCAAAATGATTTATCTGGGTGCGCGGGCCAATCTGTTACGGTAGAAATCATCGAATATTCAGCATTTAGTTCGCTTCAATTAGGCGATTTACCCGGCATTTTACTCGATAATTTAGACATAAGTATGGAAGATTTCGATATCTCTCCACAATTACTGAAAACGACCGATAAGTATGTAGAGGAAACATTAACGAGCCATTTGTTAAAATCAAATTGCTTGATAACGCATCAGCCCGACTGGGGAAGCGTGTTAATTAAATATGCAGGCAAGGCAATAGATCACGAGGCTTTGCTGAAATATCTAATTTCATTTAGACTGCATAATGAATTTCATGAGCAGTGCGTAGAGCGAATTTTTTTCGACATATTGTCACATTGTAAACCGTCAAAATTAACGGTCTATGCTCGTTATACCCGCAGAGGGGGGTTAGATATTAACCCGTTCCGTTCGAATTTTGAGTCGCCTTACACAGATATCAGGCTGGCTAGACAGTAGCGATGAACGCAAAGAGAGACAAGGAATGAGCGACAACTCAGCCAATCAACAGTTAACCACTGCTCGCCAGCATTTGGACAAACTGTCGAACTTTATTACGAACCTCGTGGACTTTTTGCACGGTGCAAACCCTAATATTGATGCTGAATTAAATCAAATCAAGAAACTGCTGTCTGGCACACCAGACTACTTCTCGGCTGCCGAGCTCTCTGTAAAATTAAAATCGCAACTGATTAAAGAAAGCCAATACCTTCGCCAGCAAAATTTAGATACCTTAGCGGAAATCAAAGTCTCTCTGCAAAAGATCAATGATTTAGACGCGGTTAACCCTAGCACTAAACGCGAAATATCAACCTTCCTAGAAAGTCTTGGAGCAAGCGGCGACAATATTGCTTCTCCAGTCAAACAAATTGAACAAGCCCTTAGACTCTTTCGAAAGGCATTGTCAAATAGTGCGCTAGAACGTTCGCAAAATGCCCTCGCCACGCAGCAAGACATGCATGCTCGAATCACTCAAGAGCTAAAAGAATTGTTGAGCCCTTACTCTGCCAAACAAGCGGAAGATGACGTTTTGCTTGAGTTGAAGGAAAAGCTAGAGGTCGGACTTGATCACGATGAATTATTAGAGTGCTGCCTCGCAATGATTCGCTTCGTGATGAAAGATGTTGTTAAAGAAGCAAGTTCAGCAAACCGACTGATCCATGATGTGCATAAAAGCATCAGCAAAATTAACGTGGGTATTAAAACCACGATTGAAAAATCAAAATCTCGCATGCAAAAACGCTCAGTTCATAATAATGACTTGCGAGAGCAAATCAGTGCGATTGAAACCGCACTTACCGACAGTCAAAAAATTGAAGATTTACGCCTGCAGACCCACGAATGTTTAGGCAAAATGCAGTCGTCGATGAGTGCGTCTGAATCAGACGAGAAAGCTGAGCAAACTAAGATGATGGCCTTGCTTGAAAGCATGCAAAAGCGATTAACTGAACTTGAAAGTAACGCTGAAAACTATAAACAAAGGCTAATAGAGCAACGATTAAACGCAATGACCGATATGCTGACGCAATTGCCTAATCGTTTGGCCTATGAAGAAAAAATGGCCAGCGCTTTTGCAAAAGCCAAGCTTACCGGCAGTAAACTATGCATGGCGATTTTTGATATCGACCACTTTAAAGACGTCAATGATAAATACGGCCACTCCGTGGGCGATAAAACACTGAAAATTATTGCCACGCAAATTAAGAAAAACCTAAATAGCAGCGATTTTGTCGCGCGATGGGGCGGGGAAGAATTTGTTGCCGTCATGCCCGATTCAGATTTACAGCAGAGCTTTGATAGACTTGAAAATATTCGTGAAGCTATTGCCAAGCTTCCATTTATGTTTAAAGGTACTCGCGTGACTGTCACCATGTCAATTGGGCTAACCGACGTGCTAGAACATGACAGTATCGAAAGTGCCTTTGAACAAAGTGATAAACGTCTGTATCAGGCCAAACAAAATGGCCGCAATCAAACTCAATTTGAGGATCTTTAATGAGTAAAACCTATCAGCTCAACCCAGTTGGCTGGATGAGCCAACTCTCTCAGTTAGAAGTTAATCAACTCACTACCGCTACAGATGTAAGCAACTCAGACTATTATCGGGTTTTCAGAAACTGTTGCCTCGCAGTGCTAAATAGCGGCGTTGAACAAGACGACTCTGAAGCGCTGTTTGAACAATATAAAGACTTTGATGTGCGCCTCATACGCAAAGAGCGCGGCGTAAAAATGGAACTGATAAACCCGCCTGAAGGCGCATTTGTAAACGGTAAACTGATTGCCGGTGTGCATGAGCATTTATTTGCGGTGCTGCGCGATATGCTCTACATGAGCACTAAGCATCAGCAGTATCAAGAGCTTGGTAAAAAAGAGCTAGACGGGCCACTGATCACCCATATGGTATTTGACATGCTGCGCCATGCTAACGCATTAAGCAGCTCTGAGCCCGCAAACTTAATTGTTTGTTGGGGCGGTCATTCTATTGTTCAAGAAGAGTACAAATATACCAAAGCAGTGGGCTATGAATTAGGTCTGCGCGGCTTCAATATTTGCACTGGTTGCGGTCCAGGGGCAATGAAAGGCCCGATGAAAGGCGCGGCCATTGGGCATGCAAAACAACGAAACAAATTTGGACGCTACCTAGGTATATCCGAGCCGTCAATTATTGCTGCCGAACCGCCAAACGCCATCGTCAATGAATTAATCATCATGCCCGACATCGAGAAACGTTTAGAAGCGTTTGTCAGAGTCTCACATGGTATTGTGATATTCCCCGGTGGTGTGGGAACGGCAGAGGAATTGCTGTATCTACTAGGCTTGATGCTGCACGAACAAAACGCTGATCAAGAGATACCGCTTATACTAACCGGGCCGGAAGATCGTAAAGCCTATTTTGAGGCCATCGATACCTTCGTTGGTGCGACCTTAGGCAAAGCCGCACAAGATAAATATCAAGTCATCGTAGGCGATGCAGAGGCCGTTGCAAACCAGCTTCAAGCGTCGCAAAACAAAGTACTTAACTATCGCAAAGATAAGGGCGATTCGTTTAATTTTAACTGGCGATTACATATTCCAGAAGACTTTCAGTATCCCTTCGAACCGACGCATAAAACCATGGCTGAGCTCGATTTACATTTAGAGCAAGACGCCGGTAGCCTAGCGGCTAATCTACGCAAATGCTTCTCAGGAATTGTCGCGGGCAACGTTAAAGCTGAAGGGGTGCGACAAATACACAAGCATGGTCCATTTGAACTAAGCGGCTATCCTGAGCTTATGGCAAAAATGGATACGCTGCTGCAATCATTTGTCGAACAAGGCCGCATGAAACTGCCGGGCAGCACCTATTCTCCTTGCTACAAACTGAAAGTGTAGCAACAACCTTAATTACCCCGTCAAATGCGCTCAAATACCTATAAATACGGCGAATAGTCACGATAGGCACTACCTTCAAAGGGGTGTCTACTGTAGAATGCCGCGCATAAAATGCATCTATAGGAATGAATATGACTCAACAACGTATTACGGTTATCCGCGGAGACGGTATTGGCCCAGATATTATTGACGCCGCCATACAAATTTTAGATAAAGTCGGCTGTGACTTTGCTTACGATTACGCAGATGCAGGCCTGATGGCGCTCGAAAACCACGGCGAATTGTTGCCCGACGAAACTAAAGACCTCATTGCCAAAAATAAAGTCGCTTTAAAAGGCCCGCTCACCACTCCCGTAGGTGAAGGTTTCACGTCTATTAACGTGAGTCTTCGTAAGCAGTTTGAACTCTATGCAAATGTACGTCCGGTTATTTCATTTAAAGGCACCAAGGCTCGTTATGAAGATATCGACATTATTACCGTGCGTGAAAATACACAAGGCATGTATTCAGGCTTAGGACAGGTCTTGTCTGCCGATGGTGAAGAAGCCGAAGCGATGAGTAAAATTACTCGAGCCGGCGCGGAAAAAATTGTGGTGTTTGCCTATGAATTAGCACGTCGCGAAGGCCGCAAAAAAATTACCGTGGTGCATAAAGCCAACATATTAAAATCTACCTCAGGCTTATTTTTGAAAGTCGCCCGAGAGGTAGGTGAACGTTATCCTGATATACAGTCTGACGAGATGATTGTGGATAACTGCTGTATGCAGTTAGTGATGAACCCACATCAGTTTGACGTGATTGTTACGACTAATTTATTTGGCGATATATTGTCAGACCTTTGCGCTGGCTTAGTCGGCGGATTAGGCATGGCGCCAGGCGCAAATATTGGCGCTAACTGCGCTATATTTGAAGCGGTGCATGGCTCTGCACCTGATATTGCCGGCAAAAACTTAGCTAACCCAACCTCTGTCATTTTGGCCTCCATTCAAATGCTCGAGTATTTGAAGATGGGTGACAAAGCAGAAAAAATTCGCTCTGCACTGAAAGACGTAATTGAATCAGGCGATCGCACTACCCGTGATTTAGGTGGCGAGCACGGCACCACTGACTTTACAGAAGCGTTGCTAGAACGTTTATAAGTATTAAAAACTAGCCCAAGGTTCAACTATCTGCTTGCGTGTACTTTACGTAATATTCATAGCGTGCATGGTGCACACCGAATATTAAAAGGAGATTTTTATGAAAGTTAAAACTTGGTTTGCCGCTTTAGGCTTAGTACTTACTACCTTATTCTCGACTGCCGCTCTTGCTAATGGTCCTGATCGGGCAACACCGGCAAGTGCGGTTGTTTCGGTAGTGAATATTAATACCGCCGATATCGATACACTCTCTAGCTTGCCGGGCATTGGCCCTAAAAAAGCGGAGTCAATTGTGTCGTATCGTGAGCTAAACGGTAACTTTCAATCGGTAGATGAGCTGTCAAATGTAAAAGGCATTGGCAAGCGCATGGTTGAAAAACTTGCGGACAAAGTGTCGATTTAGCTTTATTGCTACATGGCTACATGGCTAAAACGAAAAAAGACTAGCATACAGACCGTATTGCTAGTCTTTTTGTATTTGGCTTAATCGCTTATTTTACAAAGTTCTTTAAATACGCCATAAACTCTTCACCTAATTCTGGGTGGCGTACGGCATAGGCTACATTTGCCATCATATAGCCAAGCTTAGAGCCACAGTCATGGCTACTACCCTTCATGTAGTAAGCATCTACCTGCTCATGCTCCATTAGCGCATCGATAGCATCAGTTAACTGCACCTCGCCTCCTGCGCCTTGGGGTGTTTTTGCCAACAGCTCCCAAATTTTTGAAGACAATACGTACCTGCCAACCACCGCAAGATCAGAGGGCGCGTCTTCTAGGGCTGGTTTTTCTACCATTCGGTGCATTTTTGCCGATTCACCCGGAGCAAGTTGCCGCCCTTCTAGATCCACAATACCGTATTTAGATACATCTTCTTGAGGTACCTGTTCAACCATTACTTGGCTAACGCGGCTTGTATTAAACTTTGCCACCATATCGGCTAAATTGTCTTTTTTCGGGTTACTCATCGCATCGTCAATAATCACATCGGGTAGCACTACCGCAAAGGGTGCATCTCCAACCAGTGGTAACGCGCACATTACCGCGTGACCCAAGCCGTTTGCGACACCTTGACGAACGTGCATGATAGTGACATCTTTGGGACATATTTGCTGAACTGCTTCAAGCAACTGGCGTTTTACCCGTTTTTCTAAAGTTGCCTCTAGTTCGAATGAAGTATCAAAATGGTTTTCAATGCTGTTTTTACTGGCGTGGGTCACCAAAATAATTTCTTTTAAGCCCGCTTGGACACATTCATTTACCACATACTGGATAAGCGGTTTATCTACCACTGGCAGCATTTCTTTGGGAATAGCTTTAGTAGCTGGCAACATCCTAGTACCAAGACCTGCTACAGGTATTACCGCTTTTTTAACTTGACTCATTGTAAACTCTTCCTCGTTATTATCTTAAACGGTTTGCACAATAGATTGACCGCGGCCAATGCCGTAGTAATGCAATCCGTATTCCGACATGAGCGATGGCTCAAATAAATTTCGTCCATCAAAGATAACTTGGTCGGCAATTTTCGCTTTGATCAAATCAAAGTCTGGGGCTCTGAAGGCTTGCCACTCAGTGCATATTACAAGGCAATCAGCGCCATTGAGTGCCGACTCTTTAGTTCCCATTAGGGCAAGGTCGTCTCGACCGTTATAGATTCGCTGCGTCTCTTCCATGGCCTCAGGGTCAAAGGCCTGCACCTTAGCTCCCTGCTCCCATAGTTTTTCCATTAATACGCGGCTCGATGCCTCACGCATATCATCTGTATTCGGCTTAAACGATAAGCCCCAAAGTGCAATTGTTTTACCCTGCACGTTGTTGTTGTAAAAACGCATGATATATTCAAATAATTTTTCTTTTTGACGGTAGTTTACTGCCTCTACCGCTTCTAGTACTTTGGCTTGATAACCTACCGCCGTTGCACTTCTAACGAGCGCCTGCACATCTTTAGGGAAACAAGAGCCGCCATAACCGCAACCAGGATAAATAAACTGATAGCCAATGCGTGGGTCGCTGCCAATACCTTTACGAACGTTTTCAACATCGGCGCCAAATAGCTCGGCTAAGTTTGCAATTTCGTTCATAAAGCTGATTTTAGTGGCGAGCATGCAGTTAGCGGCGTATTTAGTTAACTCGGCGCTGCGCACATCCATAACAATGATTTTGTCGTGGTTGCGATTAAATGGTGAGTAAAGTTCACGCAGTTTCTTTTCAGAGCGTTCGCTTTTTGTGCCCAAAATAATGCGGTCGGGGCGCATGCAATCACTCACGGCGGCGCCTTCTTTTAAAAACTCTGGGTTGGAAACCACATCAAACGTCACATCTTTGTTCAAGTTAGCTAAAACATCAGACACCCGTGCTGTTACTCGGTCGGCAGTGCCAACGGGAACGGTTGATTTATTGATAATGATTTTGTGAGACTGCATATGCGTGGCAATTGTCTCGGCCACAGCCAATACGTATTTTAGGTCAGCAGAGCCATCTTCGTCGGGAGGTGTCCCAACGGCGATAAATATAAGGTCACCATGTGTCACGCCTTTTTCGGCGTCGGTAGTAAAGACCACGCGGCCAGCTTCAAAATTGCTCTTAACTAAAGGAGTCAAGCCTGGCTCATAAATTGGAATAATGCCTTTTTCAAGATTGTCGACTTTGTTTTGGTCAACATCCACACATACCACATCGTGTCCTACTTCAGCTAACACTGCAGCTTGTACTAAGCCAACATAGCCGATTCCGAATACGGTTACTTTCATTTAGGGGGTTCCTTTGTTTACATTTTGCCGAAATTACTTTGTAGATTACTACACAGGTGTTACGTATTGTGTATGAGGTAATATACTAGCGTTTTTCAACGAGTTACGCGAGCTTGATCAATTAGCAATTTATAGACCACAATTAATCCATAATCGACAGGTATTGCGGCCTTACTTGGGTATGTTTTTATTTTATAACATTCAATTTTGGTTTTCTTGGATCACGCTCTTCGGCGGCTTTTTGTGGGTAGCGTTGTGTCCAGACTAAATCGCAGATGCCGTCGGTTGGTGCAAAACCGGTAGGTGCGTTGAGTAAAATGTCTCGAATGATTTCATGCTCAAAGTTGTGACAGGCCTTATCTAAGTCATCAAGAATAACCGATAAGTCGTCCCAAGAAAGCATCGCTTCATTTGCAGTTAGGATCCGCTCATGGAATGTCTCAGACACATTGTCTCCGATTAACAGTTCTTCAAAAAGCTTTTCGCCAGGGCGCAGACCCGTGCAAACTATTTCGATATCACCATCTGGATTATTTTCATCTTTAATCTCTAAACCAGAGAGCCTGACCATTTTTTCAGCTAAGTCTTTAATGCGTACTGACTCGCCCATGTCTAGCACAAATACGTCACCACCTTTGCCCATTGCGCCAGCTTGGATAACTAACTGCGCAGCTTCAGGAATCGTCATAAAATAACGAGTGATGTCCTCATGGGTGAGGGTAATCGGACCACCTTCTTTAATTTGGCGTCTAAATAACGGCACAACCGAACCAGATGAACCCAACACATTACCGAAGCGAACCATACAGAATTTAGTGCCGGTATTGATTTTTGATTTATCGAGCGCCTGCAGCACAAGTTCAGCCATACGCTTACTGGCGCCCATGGTATTAGTAGGACGCACAGCCTTATCGGTTGAAACTAAGACAAAGGTTTCAAGGCCTGCATTGATTGCAGCCTTAGCAGCATAATAAGTGCCAAACACATTATTGCGGATACCCTCAACAACGTTATGTTCAACTAATGGAACATGTTTATATGCAGCGGCATGATATAGGGTATGAACAGCAAAGGTTTTCATTACTGCTTCAATGCGATTAATACGCTGCACAGACCCCATAATTGGAAAAAGTTTGGTTTTTAAATTTTGCTTGAAAATGTATTCAGATAGTTCTTTTTCGATTGAGTACAGATCGAACTCAGAGCGTTCGAAAAGTATTAACTGCGAGGGCTTGTACTTTAAAATCTGACGACATAACTCAGAACCAATTGAACCACCGGCCCCAGTAACCATGACGGACTTCGCGGTAATGTGCAGCGCCATAAGTTGTGGTAAGGGGGTTACCGGCTCTCTGCCGAGCAAATCGTCTATATCGACATCCATTAGCTCAGCAGTTGAGAAGTTACCCTCAACCATGTCTTTGATGCCGGGAATAGTTTGAACTTTTATCGCAAAACGCTCTAACTCGCCAATAATTTTGTTTCGTCTTGCGCGGCTCGCGCTAGGCAGTGCTAGCAGTACTTTATAGGCTTTGCCGTCGGCAATTAGTGTGCGCAGTTCTTTGCGGTGAACAACCGGCACGCCTTGCACTATAGAGCCTTGTTTAGACTTGTCGTCATCGATAAAAGCTGTAACGTAGTATTCCGCACCAGTTGCAAGACCAATTGCTAATTGGCGGCCCGCTGATCCTGCACCATATACCACCACAGGCTTTTTAGTGCCGCCGGCGAACTGCACAATGAGCGCTCGAACAATAAGTCTCGCCCCACCCACAGAAAGCAGTATTAAGCCTGCATAAATAAGAGGCATGGTTCTTGGAATAATGGTAGAAGAGAAAAACGCAATAAGCACTAAACAGGAGGTGGACGCTATAGTGCCACCCACAATTGCCCACACTGCTTTTGAGCTCATGTAGCGTAATACCGCTCTGTACAGGCCTAAACGAATAAACATCAAAAGGCTTAGAGGTAATACTGCGGCTAAAATCGCCCAGTAGCTGGCATCAGTGATGGGCTGGGTTGTGTCGAGACGAATGAATAACGCCATCCAATAAGAAAAGGCGATAAATAAAGAGTCAACACACAGCGTGATAATACGCTTGGTTGACCTTGAAGATTCTAGTATCGACTTTAATAAACGAGACAAATGTGATGTATTATTGTGCGAATGTTCCTTATTCACGACAACCCTCATTAGTGTGTGTGTTTTTTATTGCCAAAATTATAGTTGGAATGCATAGAAATACAAGTAATAAGGCAACAGATAAAGACTAAGAGACGACCTCATAAAACTTTAGTGACTAGCTTTTCTTGAAAATTAGCTTGCTTAATTTTCATATTGTTACAAAAAGCTCCTCACTAAATTACGAGATTGGGCGAACACAATGCATTCAGAGGCTAACCCTAAGCAGCTAATCAAATTGAGCTAAAGACATTACTTCATCAATTGCTTGGCAGGTCAGTTCAATTTCATTATGCGTTAGTGTAGGGTGCACTAAGAACATTAAGCTCGTTTCACCTAATTCTTTTGCATTTTTAAGACGCTCTCTTGGTCTAAAGCCAGTCCCGTCAAAGGCTTTTTCCAAATACACCTCAGAACAAGAGCCTGAGAAGCACGGTACACCTTTTTCGGTAATAGCGGTCATAATACGATCCCGATCCCAACCTGTTTTAAGGTTAGTTGGCTCTACAAACACATAACATTTATAAGCTGCGTGTACGCAACCAGTATTTTTCGTACAAGTCAGATCACATCCGCTACACTGCACCGTCGGTACACGCAATGCACTATATTCTTTGCACGTTTGCCAGATGAGCTTTACGTTATCATTTCGTTTTTTAGTCCATTCTGCCATGCGTTTTAGTTGTATCCGACCAATAACTGCCTGCATTTCAGTCATGCGCCAATTAGTACCAAAACTATCATGCACCCAGCGAAAACCAGGCGGATGTTCCCGCTCATAAACGGCTTCGTAACTTTTACCATGGTCTTTATACGACCACATTTTCGACCATAACTCTTTGTCATTGGTAGTCACCATCCCACCTTCTCCGCCAGTAGTCATGATTTTGTCTTGGCAAAAACTCCACGCCCCAATATGGCCAATAGAGCCTACTGAGCGTCCTTTATACTTAGCGCCATGTGCTTGAGCACAGTCCTCTATAACTGCAAAGCCATGCTTATCTGCAAGTTCCATAATCGGATCCATATCAGCAGGCATACCTGCTAAATGGACCACTATTACGGCTTTTGTATTAGGGGTGATTACAGCGTTAATTGACTCAGTAGTGATGTTTTGACTATTTAAATCCACGTCAGCGAAAATTGGGATCGCGCCAGCAGTTACAACAGAGGATACCGAGGCAAGGAAAGTTCTCGGCGTAACTATTACGTCATCACCATGAGAAATACCTAATGCATTAAGCGCTAGGTCGAGTGCCAAAGTCCCATTTCCAAGTGCTATGGCATAGTTTGCGCTTGTCCATTCCGCAAACTCTTTCTCAAATTCACGACATTCTTGGCCAGTCCAGTAATTTACTTTATTTGATAAAACCACATTACGAACGGCATTTGCTTCTTCATCTGTGAAGCTTGGCCATGGGGAGAATTTAGTATTTATCATATGGCTCCGTTATGACTTTAAAATTTTAGCTGGCACGCCGACTGCTGTAATGCCATCTGATAAATTAGTTATTACAGCAGAACCTGCTCCTACCGTAACGTTTTTTCCAATAATTGTTGACTGAATTACTGAGGCACCTATTCCAATCCAACTACATTCACCTATTTCAACATTCCCAGCTAGTTTGACTCCAGGACAAATATGAACGCCATCAAAGACCCTGCAATCATGGTCAACTGAGGCGTTTGTGTTGACAATGACAGCTTCAGACAAATAAGAGCCAGCACTAATTATACTTCCTGCTAAGCAAACCGTTCCGTCACCTACATGTGCATACCGCGAAATATTAGCAGACGGATGGACAACGCTGACTAAGTTGTGCCCAATCGACCTTAAATACTTACTTTTTTCTAGTCTTAAAGCGTTGTCACCAATAGCAACAACAAAATCAAATTTATCGACAGACGAAACTAGATCTTTGAAAGTACCAACAACCTTAAAGTCTAAGCACTTTTCCTTCACAAAAACAGAATCGTCATAAAAAATAATAGATGACCAACATCCCATTTCAAAAGCAGCATCTGCGACAACCTTGCCATGCCCACCGGCACCAATGACAGCGAGGTAACTCATTTTTCTTCAGAGCCTGTAAACTTTGAAATTGTTGCTTCGCCTGAAGCTGAAATTCCCTCACGCTTAAAAACCTTTTTCACTGTTAAATAGAGAATTTTCAAGTCTAAACTAAACGACCAATTATCCACATACCAAACATCAAGTTTGAACTTGTCATCCCAACTTATGGCATTTCGGCCATTTACCTGTGCCCAGCCAGTAATTCCCGGTCTGACTTCATGACGTCTTGCTTGTTCTTCAGAATAAAGTGTTAAATATTCAACTAACAATGGACGCGGGCCTACTAAGCTCATATCGCCCCTTATGACATTTATCAACCCCGGCAGTTCATCTAAACTAGTGGAACGCAATAATCTACCAAATCTCCCTAAACGCTTTGAGTCTGGTAAACTCTGTCCTTGAGCGTTAGATTCGTCATACATAGACCTAAACTTCAACATTTGAAATGATTTGCCGTGCAAACCTGGGCGGCTTTGTTTAAAAAAAATGGGGGCTCCTAATTTAAGCCTGACAGTTAATCCTACTATTGCAAGAATTGGAAGCAATGCAAGTAACGTAAATGTCGCAGCTACAATATCAAACACTCTTTTCATCTGCTAAACACCATTTATCAATTCAATCATTCTTTTATTAACTTTGTTCACGCAGTACTTATCAACTGCACGTTTGCGGGATTTAATTCCCATTTCGCTAATAAGATTAGGTTCAGCTAAAAATCTTTCTAATATCTTACACAAGTCAACCGATGAATTTGGTGGAATCAGAAAGCCATTTTCACCATCTAAAACAGTTTCTCTGCAACCAGGCATATCGGTAGTCACAATAGCTCGCCCAGTCGCTAAAGCTTCTAAAATAGTTCGAGGAGTGCCTTCTGGATAATAACTAGGTAAAACAAAAACGTCACACTTCACCAGAATTTCCTTCACACTTTTCAATTTTCCATGGAATTCGATCACACCTTGCTCTACCCAACTATTTAGTTCATCAGTTTTAATGGCTGAAGGATTATCATCAATCCAACCGACAACATGAAAGACTGCACTTGGCCATTTGTTTCGGAGTTTCGTTGCTGCCTCAATATAATCATAAATTCCTTTTTCTCTGATTAAACGAGCAATAAACAAAAAATTTGTTTGAGATTTTATTACTGCAGGTTGAAATGAGAAATCCTTTGTATTTATGCCAGAGCCATTTACTACCGCAGTTCTTTCATAAAGCACAAGGTTCCTACTAACAAATAAAGCGCTATCATCTGGATTCTGAAACACAATTGCTGTTGCCTGATTTAAAGCGGCTCGATATAGGTGGTGTGCCAAAAAACTGATAGCTTTGAATTTTACCCCTTGGCCTTGCCCAAAAGCATAGCCAAGACCAGTAATCAGAGCAGTTTTTTGCTGAACATCAGTAAATAATGTAGCAAGGAGGCCATAGATGACAGGCTTTATTGTATAAACAAGCAAATGGGTAATTTTTAGAATCTTTATCAATTTTCGTATAGCAAAAATAGTTTTTATATCATTTATTGGATTAAGGCCGGTTCGTGACATCGGAATCTCATGAAAAACGGCACCAATAGATTTAATTCGTTCGAGCTCATCCATATATAAATTAGCATCAGGCGCCGAAACAAAGACAGTAAATCCATCTTCAATCAACCTTTTAATTAAGTCTCCCCTGAAGTTTAATATTGACGGTAAGTAACTTCCAATTAAAAGAATTCTTTTATCCATTTAAAATCCAAATTATTTTCGCGATTCTAACCAAGCTTGGAACATGAGTACATTCCAAAGCTTTGAAGCATTATTTTCAGCACCTTTTAAATGCGCTGTATAAGAACGCCGCACCAGATCTGCATTGAAAAACCCTTGTTGCTGTAATTTACTTTCATCTAACAAATCCTCAGCCCAGTCACGAAGTTCATTTTTAAGCCATATGTGAATAGGCACCCCAAAACCGAGTTTGGGCCTCTCGAACATTTCTTCAGGAACATACTTATGCAATATTTGTTTCAATGGCCATTTTGTATGGTTGTTTTTTTGCTTCAACGACACAGGCATGCGCCACGCAACTGAGAATACTGCAGGATCTAACAATGGGATTCTACTTTCAAGTGATACTGCCATTGTAGCTCTATCTACTTTAGTGAGAATATCATTTGGTAAATAATGTGTTGTGTCCCTGAGCATCATCCTCTCAATGTCATCAAGCTTATCATCAAAAGAAATGGAACTATCATATTTAGAAAAAAAACCTGAGTGTTGCATAATATTAACGTCATGCCAATGTTGCATGCTTAGCTGATATAATTCGTCTACAGAACATGCCATTATCCAATCAGCAAAACGTTTTATCTTTAGTCCGACAGCTCCTTTTCGACCATATTTTTCTGCATGCGCTCTCAGAAAAAAGAAAAGCATTTCTAATACTCTAGGAGAAGCCTTCTTTAAAAGTTTAGAAATAATATTTCGACAGGGTATTGGAGAAAGTTTTTTCCACATATCGGTAGCTGCACTATAGCGTTTATAGCCGCAAAACAACTCATCGCCTCCATCTCCACTTAAACACACTGTTACGCGTTCTTTGGCCATCTTACTTACAAGATACATAGGTATCTGTGAAGAATCAGCAAACGGCTCATCAAACATAGCCCCAAGCTTAGGTACGACGTTTATCGCATCTTCTGCGGTAAGATATTTTTCGTGATGTTTAGTTCCTAGATGTAACGCCACGTTCTTGGCAAATTGAGCTTCGTTGTATCCGTCAACATGGAAACCTATAGAAAATGTGTTAACTGGCTTATCGGAAACAGATTGCATTAATGCAACGATCGTACTTGAGTCAATTCCACCAGACAAAAACGCTCCTAAAGGCACGTCTGACTCCATTCGCATTTTCACAGATGTTAACAAAACCTCGTGTAATGCCTCTATAGCATCGCGCTCGCTAGAAAAAGGGTTTTGTTTACATACTTTAATTTCTTGGGCTGGATCCCAATACTTACTTATTTGTAAGTTACCAACAGAGCTTATTGTTATAACAGTTGCAGGCTCAACTTTTCTTATCTTCTGATAAATTGATAGCTGCCCACCTATGCAGCCATTTTGCAATAAGGCGCCTACTGCATGTTGGTCTATATCTAAATCAATTGATTGTAGCTGCTCAAAACACCTTACCTCCGAAGCAAAATAGCATGCTCTGCCATCAATGTAATAATATAGCGGTTTTTCTCCAAACCTATCCCTCGCTAATTTTAGTTCACTTAATTCCCTATCCCATAGTCCTATTGCAAACATTCCATTAAATTTGGAAACAGCTTGCTCAAAGCCTAAAACGGAGATCGCTTCTAGAATAATTTCAGTGTCAGAATGACCTCGCCAGTTAGTTGTGCCCATTGCTTCTAGCTGTTGACGTATCGCATCGAAGTTATATATTTCACCGTTATATACGATAGAAAATCTTTCATTTTTAGACAACATTGGCTGATGGCCTGCAGGGGAAAGATCTAGAATCGATAATCTTCTATGCCCGAATGCTATTGGATGTTCACACCAGACGCCATCATCATTGGGACCTCGATGAATAATTACATTGTTCATTAGTTCTATTTCAGTTCTTAAAAGAGAAGAATCTGAGTTAAAAACAAGCCCTCCGGTTAAACCACACACTTATTCGTCACCTACTTCCATTATTTGTTTTGAAATTAGCTTTATATCAAAACGAGACCGCATGTCTTTTGCGGCATCTTCTGACAATTCGTTAAGTTGTAAAGATGTCATACTAAATAATTTAGTAAATGAACCAACCATTTCGGAAGTACCCTTTATTGGGACCACTCTGTTACTATCTTTAACAATAACAGATGCATCACCAACATCTGTGCTTATACAAATACAACCAAAAGATGAAGCTTCTGCAAGAACGTTTGGAAAACCTTCTGTAATCGACGTTAAAGCGAAAAAGTGAATGCGCTTATAAAAATCTGACATTTGAGAAAGTTCACCATGCAAGACCAACCTAGAGCGTACTACATGAAATTCATCAATCCAAGCGGACACTGCAGGATTGTCATAATCAACATTCCTACCAGCAACCTCAACAAAAACATTCGGATAAATTCGTTGTAGTCTTCCAGCAACCTCAAAAAAGGTCGCAAAGTCCTTAGCTACATGAAATCTGCCTGCAGCGCCAATTACTAATTTCGAAACAGCGAAGTTTTTTGGCACAAAATCTTCAAAAATATATCCATTGGGAATGTATACCGCACTTGAAAAAGGTGAATATCCATAATGTAAATGCTGTTCTTGAGCTCGCTTAGAGCAATAAATAACCTTATTAGGAATCCTCCCCAGCAACTTACCAAGTTTTATAGCCACTTTTGTACTGAAAGATTCAGATTTAATATTATCAAGAGAATGCCGAACATTCCAAATCAATGGTGACGTACTGCGAGATATTAAATAACTGAGTGTCCCAATAGCGTGAGCGTGATACATCCAACAAAAGACCTTTTTCGCTCCATTCAAATAAGGTACTAATCTGACAATAGATAAAATTAAACCCAATACACTTTTAGAATCTAATGACACAACATTAACATTAGGTGGCAATAAGCTCTTTACCGAATCAGATACAGATAATAGCGAAAGAACCAAGTGCTCCTGATTACAAGAAGCATTAATAACTCTGGCCAGCATTTTCTCAGCACCTCCAACTTGAGAAAAGTTAGTAATAATATGCAAATTATACATTGCCCGTTTCCTTTTCTAGAGCCCTACCAACTAATAAATATGACATAACCAATAAAGCAAATATTTTAAAATTATAATTTTGGTATAACCCCGGCTCTTTAAACTCGAAAGCAAAGGTTAATAGTATTAATGTAGCCATAAATATCTTCACGGAAAAATCATTAAAAGAATCAAAAAAACGTAAAAAAATTGCTGCTGAGAATATGTTAAACAAATAAAAGCTTATAAACCCAAAAATTCCAAATGCTAGTAAAATTTTCATAATTCCTGGGTCCGGCAGGTAATAGCCATGATTTGATTCATTTAGAAAACCAGCACCAAATAAAAAATGTTCTACGGATGGCCAATAGAACATTCTAGATACCTCAGTTGTAGTTTCGGCTTGAAAACTACCGGTCTCAAAAAAGTTATTGAAAAGCTCAAACGAATGTGACAGGTAAAAGGATATTGAGTTACTGTCAAAGCTGAACACCCCATTTGAAAGAAGGTAAAATATTATGGATGCTGAACCTCCTATTAAAGCTATCAGATACAATTTTGGTTTTATGCCAGACAGCAACCCAAACCAGAATAAACCTAAAAATATTGAAAAGTATAGTCCAGTCCTGCCAACGAAAAAAGTTGACAACAGAATTAATAGTGAGCCGCCAATGTAAATATAGGACTTAGAAGTGAAAAGCTTAGATATTACGAGCCCTATCGCAAAAATCGTGCTCAATACAACTGATTGGGAGGCCCCCCCGCCAGTTGCGAAACCAGACGCTCGCATGCTGATTTCAAAATTAATATTTGAGGTTTTTAAGAAAAAAGAAAGTAAGAATCTTTTAAATTCCGGAGAAAAAACCTCTACTATTATCGAGATGGATATTAAAAATCCACACCAAAATACCGTTTTTAAGATAAAAACCTTGAATTCGTATATTGTAGAAAATAAAGATATACCCCAATAGAGCAGGCAAAGAACGTAAATATATTTGGAAACAAAGCTAACAATTATTACTAAAAATCCATAGTCAGAACTCAAGTTATATAGGTATGAAAAAAAGCCAAGACTGAACAGTAGTGCAGATAACATAAAAAGAAAAATTAAATAAGATTTTAATTGCTTAGAAAGAGTAATTCTAAATCTTGACTTCAATACCATAAAAAAAAACGGGACTAACGACACAATCATTATTATTTCTGAAAGTAACGGAAAAAAAACTAATCTAATAGGGAAAATATGATTGTAAATAAATACGATAAACATGATTTTCATTACAGCAAGCTTAAATACAGAGGACGCTGCTAGCATAGGCGAGGGACTTTAAAATGTTTTACATATGGCAAGAAACGAATAAATTTAATTATCCCTTTTACTGAAATGGTCCTCAAAACTAATTTAAAGAACAGTCGTTTAGTATCACGATTATTTTTTATATCAACGATTAAATTTACAAAACAAAAAACAAAAAAACTTGAAGAATATACTGGATGTTTTTCCAAAAAATATCGGATATTGGATGCAGCGACCCTTTTTATTTTTGTACCAGAGTTTCTAGTAATTGCGCCGCTAGATTGCACTCGATATTCGGTCAAGACATCATCAAGTATTTTACCATTACCAGAAAGTAAGAACTCTAAGCTGTAAAAAAGATCGATCTTATCAAACGCGTTGTCAGTCGTAATTCGGGCGCACCGCCGATACATAATACTGCTATGCATAGCAACCGCTCCAACTTGAGCAAGCTTGTCAAAATTAACAAAACCTTCATCGCCAAAAAACTTTAAGTTCGTTAATTGCCCGTCAAACTTTAGGCCGTAATCGTTGAAGAAATTAGATTTAGTCCAACATACAGAAAAGGTTGGATGACTTTCTAAAAAATCATATTGTTTCTGAATCTTATTCGGAAGCCAAATATCATCGCCATCTAAGTGACAAACATATTCGTTGCTTGCCCTATTGTGAGTTTCTACATAATTTCTCAACGCTCCAACATTTTCAGTCCTTAAAAAAGGCTTTATAAAATTGTATTCTGCAGCAAATTTTTTGATGATTTGCTGTGTACCATCACTAGAGCAATCATCACTAACTATAACTTCGATTTCAAATTCTGATTCCTGACTTACAACACTCTGTAGACATTGTTCTATATAATGTTCTTGATTATAAGAAACAATACATACTGAAACCTTTGGTTTAACACTTATCATTCAAAGCCTTTTTACTTTCAATATCAAAATCCTTCTTAGATAGCATGAGGAAACCACCGATGAAACAAGGACCAAGGCCCCAAAAATGATCAATTGGAAAAGAATTATAAGTTTACCCGATACTACAAACAGAAATGAACAAACTAATGCTACACAAATCGGTAATAATAATAATTTGAGGAAATCAACAAAGAACCATTTTAAATGAAGCCCAGGAATTAGTTTAGAGTGCACAACGCCTGTCCAAAAAACAAAATAAATAAGATTTACACCAAACCAAGCATATCCTGCACCGACCATACCGTAAATGTTGGTAGCAAACCAGAGTGCTGGAAACAGCAACAAAACAAATAACAAACTACCAATAACATGCAACTTTAAGCTGCCTAATGCGTATTGCAAATAATAAGGGAAAGCACCCACAGCAATTAATCCATAACCGGCAGCATAGAATTTTAATGTAGGTGCAGCAGCATTAACGATAACCTTATCGCCAGTCCATACAAATAAAATATGCTCCGCAAATACTACTAACAAAATACTAATCGTTCCAGCTAATGTAGTAATTAACTGAGTGGAATTTCGATAAATTTGAATCAGCTTTTCTCTTTTCCCTTGTGCTTCAAGATTAGCCATTCTAGGCATTATTGCTCCACTAATTGGTGAAGCTATCATCATAATCCCACCTGCTACAAGCACAGCTAAAGTAAAGTACCCATAATTTTCTAAACTAAGTATATACGACATAATGAACTTGTCTGTTTGAGTTACCAATACCCAAATACTAGAGGTTAATGCTATGCTAAGAGCAAAAGATAAATATGGCTTAATCGGTTTTAAGGACCAAGTCATTTCCATTTTTTGAATAGGTGAAAGGTTTGGTAATAACTTATTTGCTTTCATGTACAAACCAGAAAACTCTAGAAGTGCAATCAACAACTGATAACTAAAAAACACCATTGGTGTGGCGCCCCAGACCCATAAAACTGGAAAAATTAAAAGAAAACGCAATGTTGCAATCAGAACGTTAAAGCAACTTAACCACACTAACTGTTCGCTGCCTGTTACAACCCCTCTATAAAGCCCTGTCATCCAGCGCAAAGCTATGCTCATTGCCATTATACGTAACGAGTAAACAACTTCGTAGGTGCTTAATTCCTGAATATTAAGCCACTTATCCGCAATAAAATTAGACAGAAAAAATAAACACCCGCCGCCAAGAAAAGCGACAGTTAAAAATATTGCTGTTAATGTTCTGTAAAGTTGCTTATAAACATTAGCTGAATGTGCACCCGCATTATATCGTGCCGTTTCTCGGCTAATAGTAGGGGTCAGACCTAAATCTAAAATAGCAAACATTGCTTGAAGCATTGCAAAAAAACCGATCAACCCATAAGCTTCGGCTCCCATGATTGAGATATAAAATGGTAGAACTAAAATACCAACTAAAACTACGTAAATCTGGCTTGCATATGACGCAATAATATTTTGCTTTAGAGTATTGCTTGTCAAAAGTGATTCCTTTCCTTACCAGTTAATATTAATCCGCTAGTAGGAGGCCTAAAGTTAATTTAATTTTCGGAGACAGATAGCTTTCCTTTTATTCTGTCTTGATAAAATTAGCAATTAAATACGCGGGACTTAACTACCATTTACAAAAAAAGTGTTTTACTGGATATAAACTTCTTATGTTAATCTCCAATTGATTGGTAAACAATTCAAGCTAGGGCATCTTTGACAACATTACTCACTCTAATAACGTCCAACTCAGACATCGATGCATATAAAGGTAAACATAAGGTTCTTAGCGCTAGGTCTGCTGATATGCTGCATGCACCATCGTTTCCAGACATATATAAATCTACATGGTTTAAAGAAGGAGAAAAATAACGCCTTGCTGATATACCGTTATCTTGTAACTTTTGAAGCACAAAATCTGACTGTTCATTGTTTAAAAATGAAATTGGCATATATGAACCATTTATGGTTGACTCTTTATGCCATTGAGGAAATTGTGCACATCCTGTTAAATTTTTATTATATAAATCGAACAAGGATTTACGATGTTCTAATATAAATTCAATGTCATCTAAAACTGCTAAGCCCATAGCTGCATGAACTTCACTCATTTTTGCATTTATACCAATATCTTCAATACTCATACTTTTAGTATTGATGCCAAAATTTGTCATTAAAAGAGCTCTTTCATAATCGTCGCTATTTCTGAAAATAACTGCACCGCCTTCTACACTATGAAAAACTTTAGTAGCGTGAAAACTAAGTGTGGATGCATCCCCATAGCTAAGCACACTTCTGTTTCCTACTTTCACGCCAAATGCATGTGCAGCATCATAAATTATCTTCACGCTGTGTTTTTGACCGAGTTTTTCAAACGCCTCAACATTGCAAGGATTTCCATAGACATGCACTGGCACAATAGCGGTTGTTTTTCTATCAATGGCCAGCTCAGCTTTAAGTGGGCAGAGATTGTATGTTTGTGAATCAATATCAGCAAATTTCGGTTTTATTCCCTCCCAGGCCAAACTGCTACTTGTTGCAATAAAAGTAAACGGTGTAGTGACCGCGTTTCCTTTGACCTTTAACACTTTATAGGCGAGTTGCATTGCTAGCGTTCCATTTGCTACTGGCAAAAGGTTCTTGACCCCAAGGTAATCTTCTAACCGAGCTTTTAACTCTTGCACTAGAGGACCATTATTAGTCAACCATGATTTTTGATACACTAGCTCTAAATATTTAGTATATTTTTCAAATGCTGGGAGATAAGGTTTGTTCACTGGTATCATTTGTTTTTTACCAAATCAGCCAAATATTGACCATAGCTATTTTTAGCCATGGTATCTGCAATTCGGCATATATCTTGGGCAGATAACCAATCATTTACGTAAGCGATTTCTTCTAAAACCGCTACCTTAAAACCTTGTCGATGCTCAATGGTTTGAACAAAAGATGATGCTTCTAACAAGCTGTCATAAGTTCCTGTATCCAACCAAGCAAAACCACGACCTAACATCTCAACCGACAAAATACCTCTATCGAGATACTCTTGATTGATACTAGTAATTTCTAATTCACCTCTTTCAGAAGGTTTGATACTTTTTGAAATACTAATAACGTCGTTGTCATAAAAATATAAACCAGTTACCGCATAATTAGATTTTGGCATATTTGGCTTTTCTTCAATAGATATCGCTCGCTGATTTTCGTCAAATTCAACTACTCCAAAACGCTCGGGATCTCTGACTTGATATCCAAATATAGTTGCGCCTAGAGAACACGCTGCAGCTTTTCTTAGCTTTGGGCTAAAGCCTTGGCCATAAAAAATATTATCGCCCAAAACTAAGCAAACGCTATCACCGCCGATAAATTTTTCACCAATAATAAACGCTTGAGCTAATCCGTCAGGACTTGGCTGTACAGCGTAGGTAATATTAATACCAAAATTAGCCCCGCATCCTAATAAGCGTTGGAACGCAGGCTGCTCCTCTAGCGTAGTAATAATCAATACATTACGTATACCTGCTAGCATAAGAACAGATAACGGATAGTAAATCATCGGTTTGTCATAAACTGGCAGTAACTGCTTTGATACACCTCGGGTAATTGGATAAAGCCTAGAACCGGTGCCACCTGCTAAAATTATTCCTTTCATAAGCTTTCCTCTTGCACTATCTGCTATGCCCAAGCCGTTCTAACCGATAACTGCCATCAAGCACGGCTTGCCACCAATCTTTATTATTCAAATACCACTGCACAGTTTTGCGTAAACCTGATTCAAAATTTTCTTCAGGTTTCCATCCTAGTTCTCGCTCTATTTTACCCGCATCAATAGCATATCGAAGATCATGGCCCGGCCTATCGGCTACATATGTAATTAATTCCTTATAATAGCCAACACCAACTGGTTTGACGGGTGCCAATTCTTCAAGCAAATCGCAAAGAGTGTTGACGACTTCAATATTTTGTTTTTCATTATGCCCACCAATATTATATGTTTCGCCAATTACTCCATGTTTCACGACTGTTAACAACGCACGGGCATGATCTTCTACGTATAGCCAGTCTCGAATTTGATTACCTTTCCCATAAACTGGTAGTGGTCTGCCAGCCAAAGCATTTAAGATAATTACCGGTATTAATTTTTCTGGGAAGTGAAAAGGGCCATAGTTATTTGAGCAATTCGTTACTATTACGGGCAAACCAAAGGTTCGGTGCCAAGCTCTAACCAAATGGTCAGAACTTGCTTTACTTGCTGAGTATGGGCTACTAGGAGAATATGAAGTTGTCTCAATAAACAACTCACTAGTGTCATGCAAGTCTCCATAAACTTCATCTGTCGAAATATGATGAAATCGAAACGCTTCTTTTTGTGCACTAGGCAAGGCATTCCAATAATTGCGAGCGGCCTCTAGTAACAAGTATGTCCCTACTATATTGGTCTCAATAAAAGCCGCAGGACCATCAATCGATCGATCTACATGACTTTCTGCTGCCAGATGCATCACTGCATCTGGATTGTATTTTTGAAACAACATTGTTAACACTTTGGAATCGCAAATATCAGCATTTTCGAAAATATAACGATCGCTATCTGAAATAGAAGCAAGCGAGTTAAGATTCCCTGCGTAAGTCAATTTATCAACATTGATTACAGTATAGCTTGTATTTTTAATAACATATCGAACGACTGCAGACCCGATAAATCCAGCGCCTCCGGTAAGAAGTATTTTCATTTTACTTACTCATGAAATTAATGTACCAAGGCATCGCAGTAATAATACCCTCTTTTATAGTATGAGTTGGTTCATAACCGAGCAGTTGCCTTGATTTTTGCACATTTGCTTGCGAGTGGCGAACATCGCCAGCGCGAAATTCACGATAAATAGGAGGTTGTACAACACTTATATCGTTACTATTCAATGCATGTTTAATTGAATCATACAAGTCGTTTAACGTTGTACGATCACCCACCGCCACATTGTATACTCTATCTTTCGCTAAATCCTCAGATGCTGCCGCCAAAATATTCATTTGAATTGTATTGTCAATGTAACAAAAGTCTCGACTAGTCTCTCCGTCCCCATTTATATGAACATCCTCGCCATTTATCATGGCAGCAGTCCATTTTGGAATTACTGCTGCATATGCACCGTTAGGGTCTTGTCGTTTACCGAATACGTTGAAATAACGCAGACCAATGCATTTAAAGCCGTAACTGCGAGCAAAAACGTTAGCATAGAGTTCGTTTACATATTTTGTTACTGCATAGGGTGAAAGAGGGTTTCCTATATTTTCTTCTACTTTTGGTAGTGCAGGATGATCACCATAAGTTGAACTACTTGCAGCATATGTAAAACTTTTCACCTTTGCATCTCGGGCAGCAACTAGCATATTCAGAAAACCTATAACATTGGCAGCATTTGATGTTATGGGGTCAGCAAGCGAACGCGGCACAGAGCCCAATGCTGCTTGATGTAAAACGTAATCGACGCCTTTAACTGCTCTCTCGCAATCTTCTAAATTACGTATATCACCTTGCATAAAATCAAATAGCGACCATTGGTGGTTTGTTACTAAAGTTTTAACTTCATCCAGATTGTATTGATGACCAGTAGCAAAGTTGTCTAAACCTATAACTCTTTGATTCAGCATTAATAATGTTTCTAGGAGGTTAGAACCTATAAAACCAGCTACACCAGTGATCAACCATGTTTTAGGATTCTGTCGAAGTTCACGTTTTACTTTTTCATATTGCATTGTCGCTTACCTTATAAACGCATGTCGACCGTATCAGCCGGTAACACGTATTTCAAATCGTATAAAACACTGTTGTCCTTAGTAAACGAACGAATCCATTTAACACCCAGTTCCTTGAATTGATTGTGCCCTACAGCCAAAACAACAGCGTCGTAACATTCTTGCTCTGGAGACGTAATTGGTGTTATGCCATATTCATGTTTTGCTTCTTCTGGATTTACCCATGGATCAAAAACTTCTGCCGTTATTCCGTATTCCCTCATTTCAGCTAAAATATCAACTACCTTTGTATTACGAATGTCAGGGCAGTTCTCTTTAAAGGTTAATCCTAAAACCAGTACTCGTGCCCCTGAAACGTGAATGCGCTTTTTTACCATTGCCTTAACAAGTTCGCTTACAACATACCGCCCCATACCGTCATTAATTCGTCGCCCAGCAAGAATAACTTCTGGATGATAACCAATAGATTGTGCTTTATGAGTAAGGTAATAGGGGTCAACCCCAATACAATGTCCGCCGACTAAACCTGGTCGAAATGGTAAAAAATTCCACTTAGTACCAGCAGCTAATAAAACTTCTTCTGTGTCTATGCCTAGTTTGTTGAAAATAACTGCTAACTCATTAATTAGCGCAATATTTAAGTCACGCTGAGTATTTTCTATTACCTTTGCAGCCTCAGCCACCTTTATAGAACTAGCTTTGTATGTGCCAGCAGTAATAATACTTTTATAAAGGGAATCAACAAACTCAGCGATTTCTGTGTTTGAGCCAGATGTAACCTTTTTTATAGTGGTTACACGATGCTCTTTGTCACCTGGATTAATTCTTTCGGGGCTATACCCTGCAAAAAAATCGACATTAAATTTTAAACCAGATACTTTTTCAATAACGGGTATGCAATCATCCTCAGTTGCACCTGGATAAACGGTTGACTCGTATATAACTATGTCATTAGATTTGATAACTCTACCAATAGTCTCTGAGGCTTTTAATAAAGGAGTTAAATCTGGCCGGCTATGCTCGTCAATGGGGCTAGGCACAGTGACAATGAACACATTGCATTTTTCTAAATCATTAAAGTCACAGCTAAAACTAAGATTATTAGCTTCACCTAATTCACTGCTGCTTACCTCCAATGTATGGTCTTTACCATTCATCAATTCATTGATGCGCACTTGGTTAATATCGAAACCAAGTGTGGGATAACGCTTACCAAATTCGACTGCCAATGGCAGGCCAACATAGCCAAGACCAATTATCGCAATTTTTGTTTCAATCAAGCTCAACATTTTTATGTCCAAAATTTTTATTTTTATTTGCGATTAAAATAACGAACTAACACAACCAACGCTGAAAGCATCCCACCTAACATCACCGCTAAAATAACGATTAATGCTCTAGCTGGCTTTGCCTTTTCTTCTGCCACAATAGCTGGGTCCAAAGTTTTAAAAACATATTCTTCACGAACATTTGCTAGCATCACGGTTTTACTTTGCTCTTCAATCAATGAAAACAGCATAGTTCGCACATCGGCAATATTAGTTTGCTCTATTTGAGCATTCAAATAAGCAATACTGTCCTCTGCCTCAGTAAGTTCTCTATTCCGCATTTCATCATTTATTGCCTGAACCAGCATTTTTGCCCACTCTTGGGCTAAATAAGGCGAGTAGTGAGAAACTGAAAGTGTAACCATTCCACTGGTTTTATCTTGCGATACACTGAAGAACTCCATAAATTCTTTGTAAGTTTCAAGTACACTTGGCTTTGCTACAAAAGGCGCTTTTACTTCGCGCACCCACTTTTGGGTTTCAGCATTATAGACTTCACTGTCTATCATTAAGCTGTTATCACTGCGATTCCAACCCTCGGCAGCCATAACCGGCACAAACAAATCATATTTTTGTATAAAACGCCCAATAAACTCGCGTGATTTTAATATTTCAAGAGCAAGCCCTGTTTTATCACCGCCACCACCACCTAAATTTACGCCCGCTAATGCAGCCAAACCGCCTAACTGGCCGGGTATATTTAATCCTGAATCTTCTGCAACTGGTGCCAGAAGTACTTCACTTTTATAAATATTCGGCAAGCTTAGGGCGTAAAACACTCCCGCTACCGCGAAAATAAAAGTGGTAGCTACAATGACCCATTTACCCTGCCAAATAGCACTGAAAAGCTCACGCAAGTCGATTTCATCATCAGCACTTTGCTGATGCGTTATATTATCAGCCATCACAAAGTCCTAACCGCAGCAACTGCAATAGCCGACTGATACAGAATCTGCGTTACGCCCTGCCAAAGGCTAATATTGTCGTAGTTAGTCACATCACGCGGCACTACAATAGTATCGCCGGGCTCTAACACTGTGCCACTATTTGAAGAAAACCAATAATTACTACGTGGAATGCTTACCGAGCCATCCGCCCTTACTATGTATATTTTAGAGGTATCGCCAAATTCTCTGGCACCGCCTGCTCTCTCAATATAATCATAAAGCGTTAATGATTGGTCAAAGCGATAAGTGGTACTCACAAATACTTCACCAATTACTGATACTGCGGGAGTAATATTAGGAATGATTAGCCTATCGCCGTTTTTAAGTTCAATGTCTTCAGCGACAATGCCTTTTAAAATATCTGGTAAGTTTATCACCATGCGGCCCACTGGCTCTACATCCGTTAAATCGTCGAGCACGCGAGTGGCATTGTCGTAGTCTACGGTTCGTGAAAACTGACTATTCGACAGATTATTGTTTGCCAACTGCTCGCGTAAGTCTTCAATAGCTTTATCGATATTTTCACGTTCTTTTAATTTCAACTCTTCGCGGGTAAACAGAGCAGCTCTTGGGCTCGCTTTTTCGGTTAATCCACCTGCACGCTTAATAACGCTCGACAAGGTCTCGCCCCGTGAAATTTGATAAACACCAGGGAACACGACTTCGCCCTCGAGGCTAATAATATTGTTCTCATACCAATCTGGAATACGCAAAACATTAAGCACATCCTTAGAGAGTAGTTTAACTTGTTGTTGAGTATCTAGCACAAGTTGCTCAATTAAATTAACGCGGTTATGCTTAATTTCAGACTTCCCATTGTTAATAACCATACTGGTTATTTCAGCAATTTCTAAGTGAGCCGATTCAGTCAGGCCGCCGGCTGCCTTAAGCATAGTTTGTATAGATGAGTGTTGCGGTAAAGGATATACACCCGGGTATTTAACTTGCCCTGTAATTTCAATAAGTTGTACTGGGTGCTGCTCTGATGCTTCACTCTTTAACCGCGCAATAAGGGGAGCCAGCACTAACTTTCTGGAGGCTGACAAACTTGCTTGTTTTTCAAATGCACGAGTAGTAAATCGATTGTTTTCTTGGTTCTGTAAAAACTGAGCTTCGCTCATTTCTTTACTATCACCGGCTTTTGCTTTTAAGTCGTCTTGCGAGGTTTTTAAGTTGCCATCTGTAACTTTAGCCACTACCCCTTCGGCATTATCGTTAGCAAAGCGGTCAAACAAATACAGCTCATCAAAGGATTGCAGTTGAAGATCAAACTTTCCGTTGAGAACGTCGTTAGGAGTAAATTGAATAATTGAGGTTTTAGCATCAAACCTCGCCCTTCGTGCAATCAGAGCATACTCAAGGTCGGTATTTGCAAGCAGAGTATTGCGTGATACAAGCGTTGATAAGGCTACTTGCCCAGTATCCGCAATAATATTTGGCAGGTTAATCGCACCGGTCACTTTTATCGCATTACTGAACTCAAGCGTAGCTTTAGGTACTCGCAAAAAGTCCCCGTTTTGAAGCGCTTGCCCACCACTTGTGCTGTTCGACAGGTTAATCGACTTTACCGACAGCCCGTTTTGATTACTTGCTCTTACCAACTGCACAGCGCTGGTATCTGCAGAGGGTAATACGCCACCCGCTAGGCGCACCAAAGACGAAACGTCTTCACCGGCAACCATTTCGTAAATAGCAGGTCTCCTAACTTCACCGTCTACCGATACAATATTTCTGGCAGTGGGCACAAATATTACGTCACCTTGCTCAAGCTTGAGGTCGTTTGAAGTATCGCCATATACAATTAAGTCATAAAAATCGAAGTTTCCAATGGTTTTTCCGCTGCGCTTTAGTTCAATGTTTCGAAGTGACCCAATTTCACTAACTCCGCCGCTATTTATTAATGCAGTAGTTATGGTAGAGAGGCTGTTTATTACCAATGGGCCCGGGCGAAAGACTTCACCCACCAAAAATACTTGAATTGAACGCAGTTGCCCCATTGAAATGAAGGGTGTCACACCTATTTTCTGTTGGCTGTATTTTTCGTTAACTAACTGCTTTAATTCTTGAAAGCTGGCACCGACTGCCGCAAGCGGTCCTAAATCAGGTAAATCAATATTACCCTCGTTATTTACCACTAGCTCAAAGCTACCGGTCTCTTTACCAAATAACTGTAATTTGACGGAGTCGCCTGGCCCCAAGGTGTAGTTAGACGGCACCGGAGTATTGGCTAGCGGCGCAGTGGCTTCTTGGCGGTTTTTGAACAAATCAAAACCGAAGGGCTTTAATTTTTTAGCTTCAGCTTCAATCACACTTTGACGCGCACGCTGCGCTGAGATTTGTTCATCGTCTACTTCGCGCTCAACAAATTCAGGTTGATTTTCGCTGCCTTGCGATTGATTGCCACCTTGCGCACCCTCTAACACTGATAGATCAAACCCCATCTGACGCGCAAGTTGCTCTTGTTGTGCACGAGGTAAGTTTTGAAACTGCTGAATTTGCTGCGGCGAAGGCATAAACGATTGCGCAAGCACTTGCGAACTAGTCAAAATTAATAAGCAGCACGTGACGAGGGTACGAATGATAGTTTGCATAAATAGATGATTCATCTTTAGAAAATGGGTTCCTTTGCCATTTGGAAAATAGGTTATTCACTTAACCAATTTTGCAGTGCGTGAATTCTACTTAAAACCTGCACTAAAGTCACATATTAAAGCGCTTTTTCGGCTGTAATTGTAAAAAAATCAGACACTATAATGTTTAAGCGCAATAAAAGTGCTCAAATTTACATGCTTGCAACTTCGCCGTAACTGCGCGCATAATAAAAATTAAATATAACAACAATAATAAAAAGGATTCACATGCAAAGCAAAATATCCGAAGACACTCGTTTCTTCGGTCACCCAATGGGACTAATGACCCTTGCCGGCACAGAAATGTGGGAACGAATGAGCTATTACGGCATGAGAGCGCTGCTGGTGATCTTTATGATCCTCGCCTTAGAAGACGGCGGATTAGGCATGACAATGGCCGTCGCTTCCGCCATTTATGGCTTATATACCGGCAGCGTATACTTCTTTGGACTACCCGGTGGCTGGATTGCCGACCGTTTAATTGGTGGTCAAAAAGCCGTTTTTTATGGCGGGTTTATTATCATGGTTGGTCATATCATATTGGCAATACCCACCGAATCCTCGTTTTTTATCGGCTTGATTTTTGTGGTCCTCGGAACAGGTTTATTAAAACCTAATATCGGTGCCATGGTTGGGCAGCTCTATGAAGCAAAAGACGCTCGACGCGACAGCGCTTACACTATTTATTATATGGGCATTAACATTGGTTCGCTTATAGGCTACGGCGTTTGCGGCTGGTTACAGGTCAACATGGGCTTTCATTGGGCATTTGGTGCAGCAGCAATTGGCATGGGCATTGGTTTGATTCAGTACAAGCTCACTGCTAAAAACATCGAAGGAATTTCTGACAAACCGGTTGTAGCCCTGAGTCCTCAAGCAACCAAAACGGCCTACTCGGCAATTGTTGTTTTCTTGATCGCATTGGCTGCCCTAAGCACCATGATTTACACCGGCGTAATCGGCTTCGACCCCATTATTGTGGCGAAAAACGTGGCCGTGGCTATCACCGCTATATTTTTGTTTTACTTTGGCTACATCTACTTTGGCGGGAAGCTAAACGATGATGAAAAGAAACGAATGGGCGCTTTGTTTTTAATTTGTTTAGCATCCACCTGTTTTTGGGCAGGCTTTGAACAAGCGGGTTCATCATTAAATGTATTTGGTCTTGAGTACACCCAACGTATGATTGGTACATTTGAAATTCCAACCGCTTGGTTTCAGTCAGCTAACTCCATTTTTATAATTATCTTATCGCCATTTTTTGCCTACATGTGGATGGCCCTTGGCAGACGTATGATTGAACCTAGCTACAGCGTGAAATGCGCGGTAGGCCTGATCATTATGGCAACTGGATTTATTGTCATGTTCTTTGCTGCACAACTTGCTGCAAGTGGCTTGAAAGTAGCTCCGTATTGGTTGGTTGCTACATATTTCTTACATACCGTTGGCGAACTGTGGCTTAGCCCTGTTGCATTAAGCGCAGTAAGCAAGCTGTCACCTAAGCGTTTTGCGGGCCAAATGATGGGTGTATTTGTATTAACTTACTCAATGGGCAGCATTATTGCTGGAATATTTGCAGGTAAATTTGATCCCGAGCAAGTTGAACAAATGCCTGGTTTGTATCTACAGATCACCTATTTCAGCGTCGCCATTGGCATTGTGTTGTTGCTGATTTCAATGAAAACTGGCAAATGGGAAAAGTTAGCTGAAAAAGAGGCATAGCCTTTCTTGGGGCTAATTTACAAAAGCCTCGGTATTTATTTGTGTATAAGGGCGATTTTTATCGCCCTTTTTTGTACACTCCAGATATCAAACATTTATCAAAAGAGATGCAGTGAAAATCTACACCTCCACTAAAAAAATACCCGGTCTTGACAACATGTCATTGCCTGAGCGTATGGCGGCACTTGAGCAGGCCGCTCGCAAAATGTCCGTTCCTGAAAAAACCATGCTAAATGTGATCAAGCTGTTTGTGATCATTCCCGTATTTGTATTGTTACTCAGAGTAGTAGAAAATTGGTGGTCTTTAGCATGGGCCGGTCTTATATTGCTGCTCTATCCGCTATTTGTAAAACCTTTACAATACTCGATTAGCGCAAAATATTTACCCAAGAATAAACTTGAGGATGACGACGAATGAAAACAATTTTAGTAACGGGTGGCAGTGGTTACATTGGCAGCCACACAGTATTGCAGCTCTTAGAAGCCAACTATACGGTGATCGTGCTCGATAACTTTTCAAACTCTTCGGCAGAAAGCCTCAATCGGGTAGCTGCACTAACGGGTAAAAGCGCGACCTTGATTGAGGGAGACATTCGAGATGCTGAATGCCTAGACGCTTTGTTCAGCAAATATGCTATTGATGCTGTTATTCACTTTGCCGGCCTAAAAGCGGTGGGCGAATCAGTCGAAAAACCCGCCCTGTATTACGAAAATAATGTGTATGGTACGCTCAACTTGTGCAAAGTAATGGCGCAGCATAATGTAAAAAATATCGTGTTTAGTTCATCTGCAACCGTGTATGGCGATCCGGTAGAATTACCGCTTCATGAAAACTTACCGACCGGCACACCCACCAACCCTTACGGTATGTCGAAGCTGATGGTTGAGTTAATACTCAAAGACTTTTATAAAGCCGATAATTCTTGGAACATCGTGTTATTGCGTTACTTTAATCCAGCAGGCGCGCACCCATCTGGGCGTATTGGTGAGGACCCCAGCGGTATACCCAATAACTTAATGCCATTTATCACCCAAGTGGCTACCGGCAAGCGGGAATATTTAAGTGTATTTGGCGATGACTATGATACCGTCGATGGCACCGGAGTACGCGATTACATCCACGTTGAAGATTTGGCTGACGGGCATTTAAAAGCCTTGAATAAAATTGAGAACAACGCAGGCTTGTTTGTATGTAATTTAGGCACAGGGCAAGGATATAGCGTACTAGAAATGGTTCATGCTTTCGAAAAAGCCAGCGGGAAAAAAGTCCCTTATCAAATATCCCCTAGACGTGCAGGTGACGTGGCATCTTGCTACGCAGACCCAGCACTCGCGGCTAACGAACTGGGGTGGACCGCGCAAAGAGGCCTGCAGCAGATGTGCGAAGACTCTTGGCGCTGGCAAAGCGACAACCCTGAGGGCTATCCCAAATAAGTGTTTATTCGGTACCCTCAAGAAGTGCTTCGAAGTCGGCGAAATCGTCGGCTTCTTCTTCTATCTCTTCTTCAGTCTGCTGACCTAGTTGACCGTCACTTAATTCAAACGCCGCACGCTGAAAGTAAACGTCTCTAACAAACAAATATTGGTCGAGCGAACGCTCTAGCAAATCTTCTTGATTTAGCAAGGTTGCGCGGGTTTCAATCAGCCTGATGACCCCAGCACCGATGGCGTATGGGTCGCTAAATACGGTTTCAGGCCAGTAATATCTGTCTACCAGCTCTCCAGTGAAATTTCTTACGTCACTTGGGCCAAATACCGGCACCATCAAATAGGGACCGGTTCCGATTCCGTAAGAGCCAAGCACCTGATTAAAATCTTCTTGTTTTCGCTCAATACCTATAGCGGTGGCCACATCGAATATGCCAAAAATACCAACAGTTGAGTTGAGCAAAAAACGGGTGGCGCTATCAAAAGAATCATCCGGTTTGCCCTGCAGCAAGTTGTTAATCGCACTGGCGGGCTCTTGCACGTTTTCAGCGGCGTTTAACAAACCGGTGCGAATCACTTGGGGTGTGATCGCGACATAACCTTGCGTGAGGGGTTTAAGAAAAAAGCGGTCTAAAACATCGCGGTTTACTATCCACATTAAGCGGTTAATACTTTCAAAGGGATCAGTAACATTTTCTCTGTCTTGTTTTGCTTGATTGGTCTTAACCGCAGCAATTCTTTCGTCCTGACTGGCCGTGCAGCCACCCAATGCAAAAGCTGCGCATAAAATCACCCATCGAATACTATTCACTGCAATTCCTCATTTATTACTATATTGCTTTTTAATATTTGGCCCTTGACTAAGTCTAGCCGCTCTATGTGACCTTGCAACTCTCCGGCGGTAGTCATTACATCAGCATCTTTGGATATCCGCGCGGTTATTTTCGCTTTATTTACACTCGATAAGGTCATACTTGGCATCATTGCATCGGAATCACTCAAACTCACCGTAACCGGAAAGCTACCTAAGGAAATACGCTTTACTGCTAAAGGAATGCGAGACTCCGACTCGGCGTTTTGCGCAAACACAATCAAAAAGCCATCAGAGGGGAGTTTTGCTGCCATATCCGGCGTAATAGAGACGGTAAGCTCAAGCCCTACTCCATCTGCGTCTATCGCCTGACTTTGTGAACTACCTGAGTCTGATTGAGCTGAAATGTCTTTACCTTGCAAGCTATCTGGCTCGCCAGTCTGAGCCAAAGCTTCATCATTTAACAGCTCAGCAGGCACACCAATGTTAATCAACTGAGCTACTAAAGACTGATAAAAATTACTGTTACCTGAGAGCTCATTACGAATCATCAGAAAGTTACTTAAGGCAACATCCGCATCACCGAGCTGCGTCGCAACCACGGTGAGCAGTAAACGATAATCGCGATTATCTGGAGCTAAACTTAATAAATACTCTACCTGACGCTTTGCATTATTAAGAGTGTCTTCGCTACCTGCAGCCATTAAAGCCTGCGCATATTTTTCGCGTATCGCTAAATTACGCGGTTCAATATCTAAAGCCTTCTCAAAAGCTGCGATAGATTCTTCCATGCGGCCTATGGCCATTTGTACTTGCCCTAGCAAACGCCATCCTTCAACATCGTCGGGGGTATCGCGCAGGCGCTTTCTGATCACTAATGCAAATTTTGCATAGTCGTTAGGCGTCACTTCAGCGCCAGTCTGCCCCTGAATACGAGCGGTTAAATCTGCAGCTTGAGTTTGAGCCGCAATATATTCTTGCAAACCAGACAACTGATTCGCATTAAAATACACCCAAGCACCCAGCACCACTGCAGGTAAGGCAAGTAAAGCCGCAAGGAGCCAATTGACTTTACCTGTGGCAACTGCGGTATTGTCATCAATGATGTCTGATTCTTCTACCAGTGCGAGTTTAAGATCTCGGATGGAGCTGACTTTGTCTTTTTCTGAAATGAGGCCTTCGGTGACTTCTTGCTCTAGCTCTGTCATACGTTGTTTAACAACATTAGCGTTGCTGACTTGAAGCTGGTTTAATTTCGCCTTTCGTAATAACGGAATAATCACAAATAAAGAAGACAGCGCTATTAATAGCGCTGAATAGATATAAAAATTGCTCACTTATTCTTCCTTTAACAACTGTTCGGCTCGAGCGAGGCGGGCTTCTACGTCCACATCGTCCACCACTTTTCGACGCCTTATAAACACAAAGAGCATAATAAGAGCAAATAGCACAGGGGCTAACCACAGCCACATGGTAACGGCATTGACTGGCGGCTGATAATGCACAAAATCGCCATAGCGCTGCTTCATCCAGCTAACGACTTCATCTTCGTTATTGCCTTCTTGCATCAACTGATACACTTTACGACGCATATCATGGGCAATCGGCGCGTCAGAGTCGGCAATGTTTTGGTTTTGACATTTTGGGCAGCGTAACTCTTCTGTCAGTTTCAAAAATGTTTTTCGCGATTGGGGGTCGGTAAACGAATAGTTTTCAGCGTATTCTTTAGGAATTGCGCGTGTTTGGGCTTCATCAGCAAGTTCTTGACTACTTGCGCTGGCACTTAGCAATATCAGTAAAGCCGACAAGATTAAACATGAATATCTACTCACCTAAAGTCTCCTGAGATTGCCCTTGATTACTTACTCCGGAAAGCTCATTCATGACAGGCAAAAATTTACTGCTCCAGACCCGTTCGTTTACATCCCCTACATGATGCACTCGTATGATGCCCTGTTGGTCTACCAGAAACATTTCGGGCGCTCCGGTTACGCCTAAATCTAGCGACGTATCGCGATAGACATCGAAGATATTAAACGAATATGGGTTGCCATAGCGATTCAGGGTTTCGGTAACCTCGCCGCGCACGCGATTGATAGTCTTGGTACCAAAATCGGGATCAATGTCTTGATCATAATATAAGCCGACGATGCGAACGCCTTGCTGACTCAACTCAGTTAAATACGGAAGTTCAATCGCACAAGTAATGCACCACACCCCCCATATATTAATTAAGGTAATTTGCCCATCAAAAATACGGTTGTCGTAGCGAATAGTTTCGTCCATCAAATCGGGCAAGGTAAACTGCGGAAAAGGCTCAGCCAATACTTCAGACTCTCTTGCCATCGGATCAGAAAATAAGCCTTTGAACAAAAACACGCACACCGCCAAAAACAATATTAGCGGAAGCAAAAAACAGGTGAGCCGAGCCATTATTGGGCCTCACTGGTTTTTGCTTGAAGGGCTGGATTATCAACCGCGGCAGGCTTTGGCGATAGCGCAGACTTCACTTTTGCAATTTTCTTAATGCGATAGCGTTTATCCGCAATAGAGAATATCCCGCCAATACACATAATAAACGCACCGCCCCAAATCCAAACAACAAAGGGCTTGTAATATAGTCTGACAGCCCATGCACCATTTTCAAGCGGCTCACCTAAGGCAACAAATAAGTCACGCGTTAAGGTGGTGTGAATACCGGCTTCGGTCATGGTCATGCGCTGCACTGTGTAAAAACGTTTTTCGGGCTCTAAATGCGAAACCTTTTCGCCGTTTTTGTACACATCAAATATGCCCTTGTCAGAAATATAGTTAGGGCCTTGCAGCTCGATAACGCCGCTAAACTCAACCTCATAATCAGCAATGTTGACACGCTGACCAGGCTCCATGCGTAAGTCACGCTCGAGTTCGTAGTTACTTACCAAGGTGATGCCAATTAGACAAACGGCAAAACCAACATGGCCTAGGATCATGCCCCAATGACTGCGAGTGAGTTTACCCAAAGATGCGATGACCGACTCTTCAGAGGTTTGCGAGACAACCCGCTGACGCACCTCAAGCACAGTAGCAATTAAGATCCAAAAGCTCATAACTAGGCCCAACATACCCATGTAGGTTTGTTGGTCGTAGCTTGCATTAATTAGCAAACCTGCGCTAAGCGCCAAAATAAAGCCAAACACTAGTTGATTGCGCAGATCTTTTGGCTGCTGACGCTTCCACCTTGATAGTGGTCCAATCGCCATAAATAAAACGAAGGGCACAATCAGTAGCGTGAACATTTGATTAAAGAAAGGCGCACCAATAGAAATGGTTCCTAATCCAATCTCTTTATGCACAAGCGGGAATAATGTGCCCAGCAGCACAACAATAGTCGCGGCCACCAATAGCACATTGTTGCCCATAAGCATCATTTCGCGAGAGAAAATATCGTAGCGACCAGAGCTCTTTAACTGTGACGCCCTTATTGCATAGAGCAATAATGAACCACCAATTACTACAACCAACAAGCCCAGAATAAACAAACCCCTAGATGGATCGCTTGCAAAAGAGTGCACCGATACCAATACCCCCGAGCGTACCAAGAAGGTTCCAAGCAAACTCAATGAAAAGGCTGCGATAGCGAGCAATACCGTCCACGATTTAAACACTTTTCGTTTTTCGGTAACCGCTAAGCTGTGCATTAAAGCGGTGCCCACTAGCCATGGCATAAATGAGGCGTTTTCGACCGGGTCCCAAAACCACCAGCCGCCCCAACCAAGTTCGTAATAGGCCCACCAGCTGCCTAGCGCAATCCCTAAGGTTAAGAAAGCCCAGGCGGCAATCGTCCAAGGACGAGACCAACGCGCCCAAGTCGAATCAAGTTGCCCGCCAATAAGCGCAGCAATGGCAAAAGCAAAAGCCACGGCAAAGCCCACATAGCCCATATACAACAAAGGAGGATGAATGATCATGCCAAAATCTTGAAGTAGCGGGTTTAGATCTCGACCGTCTACCGGGAAGAATGGCAACATGCTGTCAAATGGATTAGACGTCATCAACATAAATAAGTAAAACGAAATACTGACCATACCCAGTACCGACAGCACTCGCGCTACCATTGCCTCGGGTATACCCTTAGAAAACAGTGCTACCGCTAAGGTCCAAACGGCAAATATGAGTACCCAAAGCAAAAACGAGCCTTCGTGACCGCCCCAAACTGCGGTGATTTTATAGTAAAGAGGAAGCATCGAATTGCTGTTTTGGGCCACGTAATTCACACTAAAATCATCGGTGACAAATGCATAGGTTAAACATGCGTAAGCAATTGCGGTAAATACAAATAGGCCAAAGGTCAGTGGCCGCGCCATTTGCATTAAGGTTTGGTTATTCGTTTGCGCGCCCCACAGCGGGTAGATTGCCAATAATATGGACAGTACTAGCGCAATTACTAAAGTGACATTACCTAACTCTGGGATCATCAGTAAGCAGCCTCTTTTGGCGGTGTATGAGTAATTCCGAGCTTTTCAGCAAGCTCAGGGGGCATGTATTCTTCGTCATGCTTAGCGAGCACTTCGTGAGCAATAATTAGCGTGGCACTTTCGAGAATACCGGTTGCGACGATCCCCTGACCTTCACGAAATAAGTCAGGCAAAATTCCGCTATATTCAACCGTGACTTTTGGGCCAAGATCCATTAAATCAAAGCGTACCGCTAATGTTTCAGTATCTCGTTTGACGCTACCTGGCACCACTAAACCACCAATGCGAATGCGCTGACCAACGTATGGCATTGCTCCGGTTGCGTCTTTACCTTCGTGAATTTCAGAAGGCGTATAAAAAACGTCGATGCTGTCGTTAAGGGTGTAAAGCATCATCCCAATTGCGCCAGACAGTAAAACTAGGATACTGGACACTGCAAAAAGTCGTTGTTTTCTTCTGCTGTTCATTACTTATTGCCCTCTACTGCTGTTTGCTTTGATTGTTTACGCTTGGCTCTTGCCGCTAAAATTCGTTGTGCGCGCTGTTGCTGCTGATACACATATTTGCGCACTGATTGACTAAACCAGATGCTTTGCATCAACAGTGCCAACATGACAGCAATACTCACGCCATACGACAACCACACAAATAAACCACGATTGCCCATACTAAAAAACGCGGCGCTATCGTCAAATTTAACACCCTGCTGCACCATAAAATAAACGCCGATAGAGAATAAGATAAGACCTACGACGGTCGCAATAGTTCGCCCAGGAATGCGGTGAAGCTGATGGGAAGGGTCGGCCAAAAATTCGGCCACCCAAGGGCGATGGGCATCGCGCTGAATGAGCTCTGATTTTAGGCGAATTAGTACAACAGCGCCAATAAACCCGATCATGCCAAATATCGCGATTACCAGCGGCATAGCCATCTCGGCAGGCATTGACGGTTTGTCTATTTTGCTAATGCTGGCGGGTTGATGCAGGGTATTCCACCACTCTACAGAATACTTAATAATCGGGATGTTAATCACGCCCACAATCGCCATCACGCCTGCCGCCTTACCTGCTTGACGTTTATCATCAAAGGAAAGATATAATGCAATAACGCCCAGATATAGAAATAGAAGAATGAGCTGCGAGGTTAAGCGAGCATCCCAAATCCACCACGTCCCCCACGTGGGCTTGCCCCAAACTGCGCCGGTAAAAAGAGATACAAAAGTAATAATCGCGCCCACAGGTGCAATTGCAATCATGGCAGAAAAAGCCGTACGCCACTGCCACACAATACCCACAAACGCAGCAACCGCCATCGCAATGTAAGTCGTCATAGACTGCGTGGCGCTTGGCACATGAATGTAAATAATCCGATAAACATCAAACTGCTGATAGTCAGTAGGAGCAAACACTAGGCCCCATATCAAACCTAAAGGAAGAGCCACGCAAGCCAATACTACAAACCATGGAAACAGCTGATTACACAACAAGTAGGCTTTGTCTGGTTTGGCGTAAGAGTTAATCCACTTCCACATTAGTTTTGACTCACTTTTAATGAATAGGAAATTGCCGCTGGAGACGCTGCTAGTGCGAATAATACCAGCGCCGTCATCATACCAAGTTGAAAGGCGTAAGGTAATTGTAAAGACGCCGAATCTATTGCCGAGGTGGCAAATATTAGCAACGGAATAAATAGAGGAATTAACAACAGCGCAACCAGCACGCCACTTCGCTGTAAACCAACGGTTAGGGCAACGCCTATCGCGCCAATCAAACTGATCACCGGCGTACCCAATAGCAAGGTCGCTAGCAATGCCACATACATCGCCATCGTCATGTTTAAAAAGAGCGCCAGTAAGGGCGAAAGTAGTAACAGCGGCAGTATGTGAATAAGCCAATGGGTAAGTACTTTCACCAGCACAATCAAATACAAAGGCGTTGTTGATAATACATATTGCTCTAGTGTGCCGTCGTTAAAGTCGTCGCGAAACATACGCTCCATACCCAGCAACAATGATAAAATCGCGGCGACCCATATCACTGCGCCGCTAACGCGCTGCAAAATCTCTGGCGACGGCCCTATGGCCAAGGGGAACAAAGTAATCACCATAATGAAAAACATCAGTGGCTGCATTAATTCTGCGCGCTGGCGATAGGCCAAAGCAATATCGCGTTTACAATAAGACCACAGCACCGACATCACCAGCGATACTCCAATGTAAACTCTCTTTGCTCATGCTCAATCTTAACTGCTTGATGAGAGGTCATAAGTACACTGCCCCCCGCGCGCAAAAACGCGGTGATTTTTTGCTCCACTTGCGCCACCATTTGCACGTCGAGGGCGGTCATTGGCTCATCTAACACCCAAAGTTTCGCATCATTTTTTAGCCAAAGTCGGGCCAGTGACACTCTGCGTTGTTGACCTTGCGATAAATATTTAACGGGTAAGCTCTCTAAACCTTCTAAGCCGAGGGTTTCAAGAGTGTCAACAATGTTGTCGTGGCTTATAGCTAAGCCGTGCTGTTTGCACCAAAATGTAAGGTTCTCAATAGGGCTCAGTAATCCGCTTACGCCTAGCTTATGACCAAAATAAATAATATGCTGACTGGCCAAATTAATATCGTGATTTACATCTTCACCACAAATAGAAACGCTGCCCGCCTGAGCTTGGCTTAAACCCACTAATATTCGCAATAAACTGGTTTTGCCTGCACCATTTTCACCACGCAACAGCACGAGCTCACCGGCCTCAATTTGCAGGTCAACATTTTCAAATAATATACGATCTTGTTTTTCACAACTCAGGTCGCGTGCAGATAAAACCGTCAACAACTTACTCACATAAATTAAACGGCGAAATATTACCATAAAAACAATGCATTGACCTACCATTGCAGCCTTGATAATTAGTCGAAAAAAACGTTTGTTTGATTGGCATCAAACCGAGCTATTGCCTCATACTTCGGCGCTTTTAGCCGATATTAAGATATGACGCAAAATTCTATTCCCGCATTAAAAGCCATAGCGAGCCTGCAGCAAGCAGCTTCGTCGGGGCAACAGGCTGTTTCCACTGGCGGCGGTATTAAAGTATCGCATGCTAAAGCCACTGTGAGTTTTACGGTGCTGTCGGCAAACGCTAATCAGGTGATATTGCAAGACAACGCCAATAAGCAGCGTTTTAGTTTACCTAGCAATGCACTCACTGCCGATGTTTTGCCAAAAGGCGGCGATACGCTTGTGTTGCTCAATGCCAATGACCGTCAACTGAGTTTTCGTCTTATTTCTGCCGCCAGCACACAAGCTAATCTCCAGGGGCTGAATATTAGTCTTCCCCTTGCACTAAATCGGCCGCTAATTGACAGTTGGCCGGGCGTCAACCTGAGCGCAGTTGGCAAGGTCCCGCTGAACGTAACAGCAACCATTAGTGTCGATGCTAACGATGCGTCAATCACTCAATTAGCGAAGCTATTAACACAACAGGCAGTAAAAGTCGGTCAACCATTGATTGAACTGCCACTTAGCGCCAAGGTCATTTCAATAGCACCGGATAATCAAAGTAATCTCAGCGCGCTGATCAAAATTCCAGTAAGCAGTCTCAACGGTAAGACACTAAATCTTGCGCTGCCTATTCCCAAAGCGCTGCAGACACTGATAAAGCCAGATAGCAATGTTGAGCTGCTCGTGTCACCCAACCGCAAAGAAGGCGCCGTTATTGGCGTAAAGCTACAAAATGGCGCGGCCTTTTCAAATATTGACGTAAAAGCCGTTAATCAGGCGAACCCGCAGTTGCCACAAAAAATGCTGAACATCTCTGAGAGTTTATTGTTTAAGCCTGCATCAGCAGCTTCGGCCAAAGCCATTAGCTTTGTGCAGCCTCTACAAAATAATATATTGAATGTGTTACCAAAGGCTTTTTCTGCACAAATCAAAGAACGCCTACCGACGGCGCAAATCAATGATGCAAGAATAGTGATCAGTAATGAGCCAACTATAAAAACCAAAGGCGATGCAGCAAAACCTTTGGGGCAAGTGCATTTAACCGTAATAGCAAAACCGCAGCTAATACAAATTGCCACACAAAGTATCAGCAAAGAAAGCATCGCAAAAATAACAAGCAATTTCCCAGCGACAGGCCAGAGCCTAACGTTGAACAGTGTTGCGACAGACTTTGTAAAGTCTGGCAATACAGAAACACACCTTGCCAATAATGCCCCAAAAATAAACAGCGATGGATTACTAGCGCTGTTGAAGCAGCGCATGCCGGCCAATGAAATAAGCGCTTTATCACCCAAATTTCAGCAAGCCTTAAATCATACTATGTCGCACTCAGAGCCAAGTGCGCCAGTCATCAAAACCCTAAGGGTTGCCCTAGACGGCATCGTCCAATCAGGAAATAAAGAGACCCGCGCGCTTTTGCAGCCAGTGCTGCAGCAGCTACGTGCGATGCTTGCCGAGAGCGCATTTGATCCCGTAAAAGCACCAATTAATAATATAAAGACTGACCTTAAAGCAACTGAAAAGAGCCAAGATCTTGCAAGTGCAGCGCTTCCAGAATTACTGCGTTCAGCTATGAGCACCCAAGCGGTGACCAACATCGCGCAAAGCACACCAGGCACAAACCAAAATAGTTTTGTCGAAGGTTTAGTGAGCTTGTTAAAACTCAGCTTAGCGGCCAAATTAGCCACCGGGTCGCCTATGCAAAACGCTGGCAAAAATAGTGAATTAGCGCCACAAATAGCGGCTTTTGCGGCAAACATTATTAAACTACACCCCACCAAACCAGAGCGGGTTAACCCAAGCCGAGTTTTACAGGACATCGCTATGGGCGATCCTCGAGGTAGTTTGATCAGTGAAATCGGTAAACTGCTGAGCAGTCACAACACGCAGAAGCTGCGCAGCGCCGAAGCGTCTCTACAAGGACAAGATACCTTTTATTACTCATTACCCAATATCTTCCATCCTGAGGGCGAAGATATAGAACTTGTGATTAAGCGCGAACAAGAGCAAAACTCAGACCAACAAGCAAACACATTAGCGACTACTTGGAAATTAGACATGAAACTCGATGCCGGCAAATATGGCACCGTCCTTGCCAAAACACAGTTTAAAATGCAGTCTGAAAATCAAGGTATTGATTTACACTTTTACGCATCTAGTGAGGCCTTAAAAACCCGAGTAGTGAAATACCTACCAATGCTGCATCAACGCTTAGAGGCACTTGGTTTACACATCAATTCGCAAAAATGTGATGTCGGTAAAGTAGATAGCTCATTGTTTAAAACTCGACTTAATGTGATGCACGCTTATGCATAGTAAGGGTAAATCACCGCAAGCGGTTGCCTTGCAATATCAGGCGATGTCGCCTCAGGGAGCAGGCGCTCCTAAAGTCATTGCAAAAGGCAGCGGCACTCTCGCCCAAGAAATGATTGCATTGGCCGAACAACATGGGATTTTTGTTCACCAAGATGAGCATCTCAGTCAAATATTGTCTTATTTAGATTTGGGGCAGGAAATTCCAGAAAGCATGTATCAAGTGATTGCCGAACTGATTGCCTTTGCCTTCGTTTTGCAGGGAAAATTTCCCGAAAACTGGCATAACGTGCATCAAAAAATCGATTTTACGGAGTAATTTACTTTTTTAAATAGGTCCTGCGTCAATCACAATACGGTCTTTGCCTGCTTCTTTTGCTTTATGCAAATTGAAATCTGCACGCTGCAGCGCCTCTGCAAATCGCTTCGCATTATAATTTAGGGCAACGCCAAAGCTAAAGGTCACATCAGCCATATCGTTGGAAGGTTTCTTTACTTTACGGCACAAATCTAACTGTATAGTCTCTAAAACAGATAGCACACGCTCTCTGGATGTGTTATTTAAAATGAGCATAAACTCTTGGCCACTCCATCTAGAAATGATGTCGTTTTTACCTACACTTGCCTTAATGACTTTGGTTACCTCAAGTATAATTTCCTCGCCAGCGGCATGACCATAGTCGTCATTCACACGCTTAAAATTGTCTAAATCTGCTAAAACCAAGGCATAACTTTTTATTTTATTTTCTATTTGATTGGCATCCCCCATAAGCGCGTAAATAAAGCGTCGATTATAGGTTTGTGTGAAATCGTCCATGTTCGCCATTTCAAATAGCCTTTTATCATTACTTAAGCGGGTGCTTTGTAAAAGCTTAATAATGATAATGAAGGTAGCTGCAGAAAGAAATATATTGCCCATGTTTAGTATGGATAGTATTTCTGGGTGTTCATAGATGTAGTCAAGCCCATCGTATGTTGCACTTAACCACATAAAAATAGCAATGAGCACAAAGCAGAGCCCAGAAAATACATATTTCGCTTTTATCGGCATTAGTATTATTAAGCTCATGCATGGCCAAAGATAGTAGTGAAAGCCAGCCTGGGTGCCGATCACCGCCGTGACAATCGTAGCGTGTAGCACAATCTCAAAAGAGATCATTGCCACCGAGATGCCAAACAGCTTTTTAGAAATAGTGTAAAAACTGCAAAGCCATATCAAAATGCTAAACATATTGAATATACTGAGCTCTGGGATCCCCATGGCCATAAACAAAAATAGAAAACCGATGTGGCCTAATGTACCTACAAAGGCTACGATCTTCAGATTTTTGAGCATTAGCCCAGTGTCATAATTATCGGATATTTTGGAAAAGCTGTTTTCGAAGAAATCTTTGCTTTTGTCCTGATGAAATGTGCTTTGCCTTAGGTCATTGTTGTCCATAATAGAAAAATTCACTGCCGTTCATTACAACATGGATAGCTTACGCTCACCTAACACATGTTTATTCAACATCCATGTACTGCATGTAACAGCGTATGCAGTACTCACTAACTTCAATACTTAACATATCGGCCGCGCCGCAGATACACTTAATACCATTTTAATGAGGTTGAAACGCCGAATTTCACTTTTATTATGCATCGCCTGTATGAGCACTATTTTCAATTAAGCTTGAAAAATTTGCGTCAATTTGATGCCTGCGGATCGCAAAGCGAATACTCTTGCCCAGTAAGGCGGGCGTCATGACCTTTTTATCAATGAGATCCAGTACACCATGCGACAGCAACAATGGGCTCAACTCTTGGTCTGCGTCAGCAGTAATCACAATTACCGGAATATTCACGTCGATGGTTGTCAAGCTGTCAATAAAGCTTAGGGCCGTCTCGTCCTCTAGGTAAAAATCAGACACACAGATATCAATGTCATGCTTGGAAATCATTTTTAAAGCGGCTTTGGTATTACTTGCTCGGAAAATCGTGACTTTAAAATCATCCACAAGCAATAGCTGCTGCTCTAAAAATTCTAAATAGACTGGGCAGTCATCTAGTATCAATACATTGAGCTGTTCGTTAAGCGGTTTTTCATCCAGCATTTCCAAGGCATTATTGACACTTGTGCGCAACTGTTTATAGGCCACAAGCATACCCATTTCGATGTATTTAACCCGCGAAATATCTGAAAATGTAATCGCCACTCCTTGCGTTTTCGACAAATCGCTATAGCTATACGGGTTGATTGATACTCGCAGTAACTTTTTATCCTTCATGGTAATTTCTTGCTCAATTGACTGGCCAGTATTAAATACTTTGGCAACATCAGAGAGCATGTTGTCGTACGAAATATTTTTTGAAATATGATGAAGTGGACGATTAACATCGCTTTCTAATAAATTGACATAGGCTTTGACCGCCTCAGTGTAGCGACGCACCAGCATATTTTCGTCTAAGAAAATAATACCTATTTTAGACAGACTCATTACCTCGTCTAAATCACCATTGGCTTGCGATATCTCGGTGATTTTTTCTTGGTATTCGGAGTTTACGGTGTACAGCTCTTCGTTGACCGATTGCAATTCTTCGTTAGTGCTTTGCAATTCTTCATTTGCCGACATTAACTCTTCATTGGCTGACTGCAATTCTTCGTTGGTAGTTTCGAGCTCTTCAACCGTAACCTGCAAATGTTCTTTGCTAAACTTCAACTCTAGCTCAAGATCTTCTATGCGCTGCTTGGCCTGTTCGCTAACGCTGAACTTTATCGATTGTTTTGATTCAATGCGCTGGTGATTTACCGTCTCAAATACTACCCAAAAGTATCCAACCGAACTTTCTAAATCATGCTCTCTTATATACATGACTCTTAAATTTAGACTCAGCACTTTGTCATTGTGTTTGGTCTCGATATCGGAGTAATAAACTTCTTCATTTTTGAGCTTTGCTCTTTGCAACGCTGACGTCACTGCAATACTAATGTCGTCGTTAACCATATCGCCAACTTTAGTACTGATGCGTCCTGGCGGTAAGCGCCTGACAAACGGGCTCAAATCGCCATACACGTGCAAAGCATTATATTCATCGTCTAACAGTATGCATGGGGGAACGTATTCGGTGATCAAAGCTTCGTTAGCAAAGCCCGTGGGTGAGCCGTGCGCACTGTTGCTGCGGTAGTTTTTCATCAAACTAGACACGGACGGTATGTTTTGGGCCACTTTCTTTGCTGACGGGATCGCGGAGCTTGAACCCAATGACAAACGCGCATCACTGTTTTTCTTAAATATTTTTTGACGCTCACTTACTGTATGGAAATACTGCGATAGCTCACCTAAATTCTCAGACGAACCCAAAAATAGGTAGCTGTCTTTTTTCAAGGCAAAATGCAGCGACGATAGAACACGTTTTTGAGCACTCGGTTGAAAATAAATCAGCACATTACGACAGGTAACTAAATCAATATTAGAAAATGGCGGATCCATTATCATATTGTGACTGGCAAACACAACCGAGTGCCTGACTCGCTGAGAAACCTGATAGCCGCCAGTAGGGTATTTATTAAAATGCTTAGTCAGAATATCGGCGTCAATGTCGTGCATTACATCTTCGCCATAAATTCCTGCACTAGCCTCAGTAATCGCGTCTGAATTCACGTCGGTAGCAAACACTTTTATATCGCGTTTTAATCCTTGTTTTTCAACTTCTTCATGCAACAGTATCGCAATTGAATAGGCTTCTTCGCCAGATGAACAGGCGGCTACCCATACTCTGATCAAGGCGTTGGGTTTTGACTTGGTCACAATATCGGGAATGACGTCATCAGCTAACTTTTTGAATGCGTCGTGATCTCTAAAAAAACGAGTCACGCCTATGAGCAGCTCTTTACTTAAAATCTTTACTTCATAACTGTCTTTGAATAAAAGCGTTAAATAATCCGGCAAAGCGTTAATTTGCTTGATTGTCATGCGTCGTTCAATTCGCCTAGCAATTGTCGAAGGCTTATACTTTGAAAAATCGATGTCACTTTTCATTTTCAAAATATTGAATATTTCGCCCATCACATCTTGGCTGACTTCCATATCTTGGTGCAGTCCGTCAGATTGACCGCTCACTAATGGATGCTCAATGTAAGTGGCTAGTTTTGCCCCCATATCTTCTGGGCGCAAAATCAAATCCACAATACCAGTATTAATTGCACTGTTGGGCATACCTTCAAATTTAGCACTGTCGGGCTCTTGAGCAATGATTAATGCACCCGTTTCTTTTAGCGCTTTTACGCCGCGGCTGCCGTCAGACCCCGTGCCCGATAAGATAATGCCAATAGCACGATGCTGTTGATCTTCGGCCAGTGAACGAAAAAACACGTCAATCGGAAGATTAAGTCCAGAGTCAGGGGCTTTTTCAGTTAGCAAAAGCTCGCCTTGTGCAACGATCATATTCTTTTTGGGGGGCAGTAAATAGATAGTATTTGGTTTGGCTAAAACACCGTCTTGCACATTTTGAATAGTCATGCTGGTGTGCTTGCTAAGCAGTTCTAGCATCATACTTTTGAAATCGGGTGATAAATGCTGAACGATAACAAAACAAGCACCAGTATCTACAGGTAGGTTCTGAAGCAGACTCTGCAGAGCTTCCAATCCGCCAGCAGAAGCACCGATGCCTATGTAGTGGGTCGGAAGATTTAATTCAGTACTAGCAACACTGTTCTTTGACCTAACCGCCATGGTTTGATACCTTCTGATAATGGTTTGTTAATTATTCATAAATCAACGTAGATTGATGCGCTTTTTAGCTGTTTGTATTATCTTGAAAACTATAACATTATTTTTGCAAAATACAGCAGTCTTATAAGAAAGTTACGCACTTTAACAAATATTGGTTTTAGGAAACTACTGCTAAATGAAAGAAAAAGAAATAGACGAAGCCGCAAGGCATGCTCTCCAAGAACCAAACGAACTTAACAATAGACGCAAAGACGTCGGCACTCGCGACGCCATTGACGCCATACAAGAACTACTATTCGACCCCGATGCATCTACCAGAATATTCCATCTCGTTTTAAAATATCTAGCCGACATCACCGACAGCGATTTTGCAGTGTGCTTTGTATCAGGGAAAGATGCTGAATTCCCAATCTATGCGAATACCAAGTTAACACCCCTGTACTACGGCAATAATAAACCCTTTGTCAACGATAGCGTTTTATCGGCTTGGGTGAGTCAAAAGAATCTGCTGACCACGTCTATCTACTACAATAACCCTATACCCACCGGCACCAGAGCATTATTGTGCAAAGATATTGAATTTTCTTCGGTGATGATTTTACCCATTGTGCTGCACAGTGAATTGCGCGCAATTTGTGTATTAGCAAATAAAAATGGAGATTACACCGCCGCGTTGATGCACAAACTAAAGCCAATCATCGGCGCAGTCATGTGCACCCTGCAAAGCGCCGAGACTGTTCGTGGTAATTTTTTAGGGCTTGATAAAAAAATTGCAAACAATCGCTACCTTAGCAGCTTAATCTCGTCATCACCGGTCGGAGTTGTCGTTGTAAACAGTGATTTTACGATATTGCTGAGCAATCCTGTTGCTCAAGACATGTTAATTCGATCAGAGTTTGAAATAGAACACACAGGCAGCCCTAGTCTTGCCGGCATGGACATTCGCGACTTTATTCCCACTTATGATTCTTTATTTCAATGGTCAAATCAACAGGCAAAATTTGGTGTTTCTGAGCAAGCCATGGGACCGCGAATTTGGTTAGAGCGTGAAGCCAGAAGAGACGATGGCAGTGTCTGCATAGTCAATCTGACTATTTTCAGATACATGCATGGCGCGCAGCGCTTCACTACTTTGCAAATTCAAGATACCACTGACATGCGCCAAAGTGCCGAAGAGTATAAACGAACATCCCAACAGCTCAACGCCCTCACTCAACTTGCACCTGTTGCCATCATAAGAGTCGATAAAGACTGGAACTGCGTGTTTGCAAACGACAAGTGGTTTGAGTTTTCTGGACTCGCGAGCGATGAGGGACTGGGCCAAAATTGGATTAATACTATTCACTCCGCAGAAGTCACCGACTTTTTAGAAGCCCTCTACGACAGTCTTCAAAAAGCTGAAGACTATAGCCAGGAAGTAAGATTAGTCACTCCCCTTGGCACCACTAAGTGGGTCGATTTTAGCATGCGCATATTGTTCTCTGCGGATGGCGAAGTCGAGGGCTTTTTAGGCACTTGTGCTGATGTCACCGAACGATATATCACTCAGGAAAAACTTCGCCACATTGCTGAATACGATGGGCTTACCGGCCTCGCTAATCGCGTATTATTTAATGACCGTCTGCAACAGGCCTTTTTAGCGTCTCAGCGCGATGAGGCATTAGTGTCGGTATTTTTCTTGGATCTTGACGGTTTTAAAGACGTCAATGATACGCTGGGCCACAATATTGGTGACATTTTGTTGCAAAAAGTAGCAGAGCGATTGATCAATACCCTACGTAAAAATGACACTGTCGCCCGCTTTGGCGGAGACGAATTTGTTGTATTGCTAGGCAAAGACGATCATGTAACTGACGAAGTGGTAGTGGCTGAAAAAGTGATTCAATGCGTGGCCGAACCTTACATGATTGACAACAATGAGATATTTATCACTACCAGCCTTGGCGTAGCGAGAGGAAGCTTTGCTAGCTCTGACCCAAACACATTACTAAAAAATGCTGACTTTGCGCTATATAGCGCTAAAAGAGAAGGTAAAAACAAATACCAAATTTTTAATGAAGTTTTAGAAATTGGTGCAAAACGACGCATCAACTTGCTTAATGAATTACGTACTGGACTCAAACGCAACAGCTTTTGTCTATATTACCAAGCGATATGCAATAGCCAAACTTCTGCCATTGTCGGTTTTGAGGCGCTGCTGCGGTTTACGAATAAAAAAGGAACCATTGTTGCCCCTGATCGCTTTATTCATATGCTAGAAGAAACAGGCATGATAGTAAAAGTGGGAAGGTGGGTAATTGAAGAAGCCTGCAGGCAATTGGGCCGCTGGCAAAAAGATAAAAAATTTGCCACAAACACTTACCTCACCTTCAATGTTTCAGCAAAGCAACTACTAGAAGACTCTTTTGTCTCGCATATAGAAACTTGCTGCGTAAAATATGGGGTTGACCCCAGCAAATTAGTCATGGAAATGACTGAATCGGTAATTATTAATAAACCAGAAAAAGTAAAGGCTATTTTAAAAGAAATTAAGTCAACTGGGATCAGATTAGCGCTTGACGATTTTGGCACAGGCTATTCATCTTTGAGTTATTTGCAAAACTATCCTTTTGATATTATCAAGATAGACAAAAGCTTTCTGGATGATTTATCAGAACACAACAACAACACCAAAATTGTAAAAGCGATTATTGCGCTTGCTCGTTCTTTAGAGCTTCAAGTAGTGGCTGAGGGAGTCGAAAGCACTGCCATTTTGGACATCATTGCTAAGCTTGGTGTAAATAGCTTTCAAGGATTCTGTATCAGCAAACCTGTGCCGCTGAAATCAGTCTCAGCCTTGCTCTTAGAGTACCCATAAGCCATAAAATTGTTCTTAAAAAATGGAGGAATACGCATATATGCTCCTCTTTTACTTTGTATTTAACTTAGGCTATAGAGTTTTTTAACAACTCGGTAAATGATATATCAAGACATAAAAAGGCCGATTAGAACCCAAGCGTTACAATGCATTATCACGCTGAGTTTCTAACCGGCCTTTCGCTGTTAAACAGGTAAAACCTTTATTTTACGGCTTATGCCTTAGCAGTATCGTCTGACTCTTTTACCGCGTCGTCAGTTACTTTTGGCATAAGCAATTCGGCTCTTAACTTACCTTCAATCTCATTCGCTAAGGCTTTGTTATCTTTAAGATATTGCACAACATTTGCTTTACCTTGTCCGATACGATCACCGTTGCAGCTATACCAAGCGCCAGCTTTATCTATCAGCTTATGTTTTACACCTAAATCAACCAACTCGGCCTCTTTGCTAATGCCTTGACCATACATGATTTGGAATTCCGCTTGTTTGAAAGGTGGAGCAATTTTGTTCTTAACCACTTTTACGCGAGTTTCGTTACCGACAACCTCGTCACCATCTTTAATCGCACCAATACGTCTGATATCTAGGCGCACTGAAGCATAAAATTTAAGTGCATTACCACCGGTAGTCGTTTCAGGATTACCAAACATGACCCCAATCTTCATCCGAATTTGGTTGATGAAAATTAGCATGGTATTGCTACGCTTTAGGTTACCGGTAATTTTACGCATACTTTGCGACATCATACGAGCCGCAAGGCCCATGTGAGAATCACCAATGTCACCTTCGATTTCGGCTCTTGGCGTGAGTGCAGCCACTGAATCTACCACAATCACATCAACCGCTCCTGAGCGAGTAAGCATGTCGCAGATTTCTAGCGCTTGCTCCCCAGTATCGGGCTGAGAGACCAGTAGTTCGTCGATGTTAACGCCTAATTTTTTAGCATAAATTGGGTCTAACGCATGCTCCGCGTCGACGAATGCGCAGGTTTTACCTTCGCGCTGTGCAGAGGCAATCACTTCAAGCGTTAATGTGGTTTTACCTGATGATTCAGGGCCATAAATTTCAACTATTCGGCCCATTGGCAATCCGCCTGCACCCAATGCAATATCCAAACCTAATGAGCCTGTTGAAATGGTTTCAACATCCATGGTGCGGTTTTCGCCAAGCTTCATGATAGAGCCTTTGCCAAACTGCTTTTCTATTTGCGAAAGGGCTGCTTCTAGTGCATTTGCTTTGTTAGTATCATTTTTCATTTATATTTCCTTTAATCATGCTGGCAAAGTACATCGCTCAGGCTAAAAAATTGTTGTGGCTAATAATTGTTATGTTTAATGATTTAGCTACTGTGTGCTTTACTAAAGACTCTTTTATAAAATATTTAGTAAAACTCGCTCATATAGATGAACGTTAGGTGTAATCATTTATATCGCAAGTATACTGTATGGTTATACAGTTTCAACGCTTTATTTACACTTTTTTATAACTGTATGAATTTACATGTAAATTAATTTAATTTAGACCTTTTATGGAGGTCGCTTAGCCATCTTATACAGCTAATAGGTAAATATTGATGGGATAAGTATGCCACGGGATTTATTGTGCTTGAACTACACAAGAGATCAGTTTTTCAAGGGCCAACACAATGGCTTGATCTCGCACTTGCTGACGATCACCTGAAAAACAGCGATTAAAAGTATGTGTATCAGTCGCGCTTTGGATTGCAAACCATACCAAGCCTACTGGCTTGCTCGGTGTTCCTCCGCCGGGGCCTGCAATTCCGCTTATAGCAACAGCAAAGTCTGCCTTTGCCCGCTGAAGACCGCCTTTGGCCATTTCGATAACGACTTCCTCAGAAACCGCGCCATGCTTATCGAGGGTTTGCTTAGCCACTCCAACTAAATCAGTTTTAGCTTGATTAGAATAAGTTACCCAAGACTGATTAATCCAAGCAGATGAGCCCGGCACATCGGTTATTGCAAAAGCTAAGCCGCCGCCGGTACAAGATTCTATGGTGCAAACGCTGGCTTGCGCGGTTTGCAGCGCCTCACCGAGTTGCTCGGCTAATTGATATTTGTTTTTAAAGTGAGCATTGAGCATACAGGCGTTTTTTCTTCTCTTGTTTTGCATTAGACTATCTGTGTCTAACAATAGCGCACCTTCATTTTTAAATAAATGATTTGCGGCATCCGCTATCAAATTCATCATAAAGCGATCGATAGATAAGCAAATCTGGCTAACCGTTTAATTAGAGACTGTACATAAAATATGCCGAGCGCCCATACAACTGCCGATTCAAGCTCAAAACAAACGCCGATGATGGCGCAATATTTGGGCATAAAAGCTGACCACCCAGATATTTTGCTGTTTTACCGCATGGGCGACTTTTATGAGCTATTTTTTGATGATGCAAAAAAGGCATCAAACTTACTGAACATATCACTCACTGCAAGAGGTAAGTCTGGCGGTGAGCCAATCCCTATGGCTGGCGTACCCTATCATGCCGCTGAAAATTACTTAGCAAAGCTGGTGAAAATGGGCGAATCGGTGGCCATTTGTGAGCAAGTAGGCGATCCTGCCACTAGCAAAGGCCCGGTTGACCGTAAAGTTGTTAGAATAGTGACTCCGGGCACTGTCACCGACGAAGCTCTACTCGACGATAGACAAGACGCAGTATTGGCCGCCGTCACTGCGCACAAAAATATGTTTGGCATTGCCTATATTGATTTGGCCAGCGCACGCTTTCACGTAATTGACTGCGCCGGTGAAGAAGCCTTTTTGGGTGCACTAGAGCGCATCAAAGTTGCAGAGTTACTGTATTGCGAAGATTTTGAATATGTGCACCTGCTTGAAAAATTTAAAGGCAAACGCCGCCGTCCAATTTGGGAGTTTGATCAGCAAACGGCGTTAAGTAAACTCAACGCACAATTTTCGACCCTAAACCTCGACGGCTTTGGTATTGATGCTGATATGCTTGCCATCGGCAGTGCCGGCTGCGTATTGCAATACGTGCAAGAAACCCAGCGCACTCAACTGATACATATTACCCAAATCACCCACGATAATCACAGCAGCATTTTATATATGGATGCCGCTACACAGCGAAATTTAGAGCTAACGAGAAACTTATCGGGTGGCACTGAAAATACCGTATTGAGTGTGATTGACAAGACCTCGACCAGCATGGGCTCGAGACTGCTGCAGCGATATTTGCATCAACCTATTCGAGACAAAGCCGAAATTGAAAAGCGCCATACCATCATCAGCGCCATTCAATCGTCTGACTACCAGCAACTGCAAAGCCTATTAAAAGAAATTGGCGATATCGAACGCATTCTCGCCAGAGTTGCCTTGCGCAGTGCACGACCACGAGATTTTGCTAGATTGAGCCACGGCCTCAATCAATTGCCTGAATTGCTCGCGCAATTAACGCAGCTCAATGTTGACGATAAAACCAGCAAAGTGGTCAGCTACTATCTTGATGCAATATCACATTATCCAGAACTTGCAGAACTTTTAAATCGCGCGATTATCGAGAATCCACCTGTGGTGCTAAGAGATGGCGGCGTAATTGCGCCTGGGTATAGCGAAGAGCTTGATGAGCTGCGTGATTTGGCGCAAGGAGCTAGCGCATTTTTAGATGCGCTCGAAGTGCGTGAACGAGAGCGCACCGGCATTTCTACCTTAAAAGTCAATTACAATAAAGTACACGGATTTTATATTGAAGTCAGTCGAGCAAACAGCGCTCTGGTGCCACCTGACTATGTGCGCCGACAAACCTTAAAGAATAACGAACGCTATATTATTGAAGAGCTAAAAGAGCATGAAGACAAAGTACTGACCAGTCAAAGCCGCGCGCTAGCTTTAGAAAAGCGTTTATACGAGGCGCTGTTCGATAGCATTATGCCCAGCTTAAACCAGTTGATGCTCAGCGCATCCGCTATCGCGAAATTAGACGTCATGAGCAACTTCGCTGAGCGCGCAATTAATCTCGACCTACGCGCCCCACAGTTAGTCGAAGACAATCTAATAGAGTATGCCGGCGGCCGTCATCCCGTCGTGGAGCATGTGATGAGCGCGCCTTTTATTGCCAACCCACTATATGTATCTGACAGCACCCAAATGCTCATGATCACCGGGCCAAATATGGGCGGAAAATCTACGTATATGCGCCAAACCGCATTGATTGTGCTGCTAACGTACATTGGCAGCTTCATTCCGGCTGAAAGCGCTAAAATAGGCCCAATCGACAGAATATTTACCCGCATTGGCGCGGCTGATGATTTAGCGTCTGGCCGTTCGACCTTTATGGTGGAAATGACCGAGACGGCAAATATTTTAAATAACGCGACTAGCAATAGCCTTGTGTTAATGGATGAAATAGGCCGCGGCACCAGCACTTACGATGGTTTGTCATTAGCGTGGGCGTGTGCACAGTATTTAGCAGACAACATCCGCTGTTATACTCTATTTGCTACTCACTACTTTGAGTTAACCATCCTCGATCAACAATACCCGCACATTCAAAACGTGCATTTGAGCGCGATTGAGCACAATGACGATATTAAGTTTATGCATCAGGTGCAGCGAGGCGCGGCGAGCAAGAGCTACGGTCTTCAGGTTGCGAAATTGGCTGGAGTGCCAAAAGCGGTGCTTGGCGTGGCTAAGCAAAAACTCAGAGAACTAGAAGACAATGCACACCAAACTGCTAACTCATTAGCGAGCGCTGCGCCCTCAGCGTCAAGCATAGCGACATTAAATACTCCTCATGCCTCTGTTGATTCGCGCAACGCAACAAAACACTATGATAAGTATCAACAAATGGATATTGCACTAGACGCGCCGCACTGGCTAGAGCAAAAACTAAAGGCCGTCGACCTAGACGAACTATCACCCCGAGAGGCACAGGCATTGATGTATGAGTGGCGTAAACAACTCAACAGCGCAGAGCGCTAGACTTTGTCGCATACAGTAAACCTTGCTATTACAAAATAACTGCGATTTGTAATTTACTCCAAGGGGGTAACCTAGGTATACTATGGCTCCAACAAAGGTGATGTTCTTTTCGCCTCATTTGTGAATCTTCTTTTAGTTGCAACAAACGATGCCTAGCTAGAATAAATCTTTATTTAGCTACCATTTTTTACTGCCTGAGAAACGATTTGCGCATCAATTAACACGCTAAACGCTAGGTTCAACATGACAAATTATATTTTCGTCACCGGTGGTGTGGTTTCATCATTAGGAAAAGGTATTGCCGCTGCATCGTTAGCTGCTATTTTAGAAGCAAGGGGCCTGAGCGTCACCATGCTTAAACTCGACCCTTATATTAATGTTGACCCAGGCACTATGAGTCCTATTCAGCACGGCGAAGTCTTTGTCACTGATGACGGCGCTGAAACTGACCTTGATCTTGGTCACTACGAGCGTTTTATTCGCACTCGTATGACGCAGCGCAACAACTTTACTACTGGCCGCGTGTATGAAGAAGTCCTTAAGCGTGAGCGCAGAGGCGATTACTTGGGTGCGACCATTCAAGTTATCCCGCACATTACCAACGAAATTAAACGTCGCATTATTGCTGGAGCCGAAGGCGTAGATATCGCAATTGTAGAAATTGGCGGAACCGTAGGCGATATCGAGTCGCAGCCCTTCATTGAAGCCATTCGTCAGCTGGGCACCGAAATTGGCCGCGAGCGGGCCCTATACATGCATTTAACCTTAGTGCCATTTCTAGCTGCCTCAGGCGAGGTAAAAACCAAACCTACTCAACACTCTGTAAAAGAATTGCGCTCTGTGGGGATCATGCCCGATATTTTGGTATGCCGCTCAGAATGCGCGTTGCCGTCAAATGAACGAGCAAAAATAGCGCTATTTACTAACGTAAACGAAAAAGCCGTTATTTCGCTGCGCGATGCTGACAGTATTTACCGCATTCCGGCTGCGCTTAAAGCCCAAGGCATGGATGAAATTGTAGTGAAGCGCTTTGGCTATGATTGTCCAGAAGCAGATTTAAGCGAATGGGAACAAGTCCTATACGCCGAATCAAACCCTACTGGTGAAGTAAACATCGGAATGGTGGGGAAATACGTAGAACTGCCCGACGCATATAAATCAGTAAACGAAGCGCTTAAACACGCTGGCCTTAAAAATCGTAAAACCGTCAACATCCACTATATTGATTCGCAAGATGTTGAGAGCAAAGGCGTGCAAATTTTATCTGAGCTCGACGCTATCTTAGTCCCTGGTGGCTTTGGAGAGCGTGGTATCGAAGGTAAAATCGCTGCGGCTAAATATGCACGCGAAAACGACGTACCCTTTTTAGGCATTTGTTTAGGCATGCAAATCGCTTATATTGAATTTGCGCGCAACGTCGCAGGGCTAGAAGGCGCCAACAGCACCGAGTTTAATCCTGAGTCACCCTATCCTGTGGTAGGCCTAATTACTGAATGGTTAGATGCTGACGGTATCAAAGAGATCCGAGATGTTTCAGCCGATTTAGGTGGTACTATGCGCCTCGGCAGTCAGTTATGCCACCTTAAAGAAGGTAGCAAAGTTGCGCAGATGTATGGCGCAACTGAAATACATGAGCGCCATCGCCACCGTTACGAAGTTAACAACAACTTGCGTCAGCAAATTGAAGATGCAGGCTTAATTGTGAGTGGTTTATCGTCAGACAAACGCTTAGTTGAAGTCATCGAAATTGAAAATCACCCATGGTTTGTTGCCGGACAGTTTCACCCTGAGTTTAACTCAACACCGCGCGATGGACACCCGCTGTTTACCGGCTTTATTGCCGCGGCAAGCGAATACAACAAGAAATTTCATTAAACCAAGGTTGCACAACCTTGAAAACTGAACAATACAAAGAGGAATAACAATGGCCAAGATAAGCCGAGTGGTAGGAAGAGAGATATTGGATTCACGCGGAAACCCAACGGTTGAAGCAGACGTATATTTAGAGTGCGGCGCGATGGGTCGTGCTGCTGCGCCATCTGGCGCATCTACCGGCTCGCGCGAAGCGCTAGAGTTACGTGACGGCGACAAAGCCCGCTATCTTGGTAAAGGCGTATTAAAAGCCGTCAGCGCGATAAACGATAAAATAGCCGCAGCTATCATTGGCCAAGACGCAAATGCGCAGGCTACGGTTGATCAAATTATGATTGACCTAGATGGCACCGAAAACAAAGAAAACCTTGGCGCAAATGCGATTCTTGCAGTTTCTTTGGCCCTTGCCAAAGCGCAGGCTATCAGTGCCGGCATTCCTCTTTATGCACATATCGCCAACCTAAACGGCACTGCTGGTCAATATTCGATGCCGGTGCCGATGATGAATATCATCAACGGCGGTGAACATGCCGACAACAACGTCGACATTCAAGAATTTATGGTACAGCCCGTTGGCGCAAAAAGCTTTAAAGAAGCCCTGCGCATGGGCGCCGAAATATTTCACGCGCTTAAAAAAGTGTTATCTGAAAAAGGCTTGAGCACGGCAGTTGGTGACGAGGGCGGATTTGCACCAAACTTGACCTCCAATGCCGAAGCACTCTCAGTGATTGTCACCGCAGTAGAAAATGCTGGCTATAAAATGAACGAAGATATTACCCTCGCCCTAGACTGCGCGGCTTCTGAGTTTTATAAAGACGGCAAATATGTATTAGGCGGCGAAAATAAGTCATTCGACTCAAATGGCTTTAGTGACTACTTAGCAGATCTTACCGACAAGTATCCTATTGCGTCTATCGAAGACGGACTAGACGAATCTGATTGGGACGGTTGGGCATATCTTACGAAAATATTAGGCGATAAAGCGCAGCTAGTCGGCGATGACTTATTTGTAACCAACACCAAAATTTTAAAACGCGGTATTGATAATGGTGTAGGGAATTCTATTTTGATTAAGTTTAATCAGATTGGCTCGCTCACCGAAACCCTTAACGCAATAAAAATGGCAAAGGATGCCGGTTTTACCGTGGTGATCTCTCATCGCAGCGGTGAAACTGAAGATTCAACCATTGCTGATTTAGCGGTAGGCACGGCAGCAGGTCAAATCAAAACCGGTTCATTATGCCGCTCTGATAGAGTTGCCAAATATAATCAGCTATTGCGCATCGAAGAAGAGCTTGGTGCTCATGCAAAATATAATGGTCGCAGCGAAATTAAAGGACAATAAGGCTAGAACCTTAGCTAATGTAACCTAAGTATGGCGCTAGACTTTAAAGCTCAAACCGATATATTTCATCTTGCGGCAAAGTATCCGAACTTTGCCGAGTTGAGCAATGCTTTATATGAGCGTGAGCTGCAAAGTCTAGCTAATAGCAATATCTCCGACCCTGCCCTGCTTAAGCGTAAAATCAAAGGTTTAAGTCATCATGTCAAAAATGCCGCTATGCATTTACTCGAAGGCAATGCACCTATCGATGTAGATGTTCACAATGGCAGTTGGCAAGCAAAACAGGCGGGGAAGTGTCCAATAGCGACGCAAAGCACAGATAAAATTTTAAGATGGTTTAGTGAGAATTCCCGCTACGGAGCAGTAGTCGCGGTTTACACCGAACATCTTGGTGAAGAACACATTGAACTCGATAGTATCGATATGATGGCGTCTGATCGCGTGCACCTGAATAAATTTGGTTGGTTTTCAAAAACCGGTGAATATTTTGAAATTGTACCTAAACAAACTCGCTACTTACTACTAAAACCAAGTAAAGCAATTCTAAGCGCAGCCTGCGGCGGACATCGCTGGACATCTAAAGGGCGAACAATACCCAGAGCCTTGTCTTTACGAGAATTATTGCTGTCTACCGAAATCGACTGGAAATCATTTAAATAGTCCCCATATACTAAGCCATCAGCAGGCATTTTCAGGCAATTATTATCAAAGTTAAATATTCTAGCGGGCATATTTTGTCTTGGCTGTTCACCCACTTAAAACCATATAAATGGCATGTTATCGGCGCGCTAAGCGCACTAGCAGTCAGTTCACTAACATGGTTATTGCTTGGTCAAGGCATTCGCTATGTAATCGACCAAGGATTTAGCGCTGGCAATCAAGCCGTATTAACCCAAGCGCTTTGGGTCGTAATGGCAGTAGTTGTTATCGGTAGCCTATCAACCTATGTGCGATTCTATTTGATGGTATGGCTCGGTGAGCGCGTTTCTGCCGACATCCGCAAAGACCTCTTTAATCATTTAGTTACTCTGTCCCCGGGTTTTTATGCGCAGTCTCGCACCGGTGAAATCATCTCTCGCTTTACCGCTGATACCACCTTGCTGCAGAGTGTGGTGGGCACCGGCGTGTCTATGGCCTTGCGTTCTAGCGTCATGTTTATTGGGGCCTTAGTGCTAATGGGTTTTACCAGCTTAAAACTCACCTTATTTGTGTTTATCGCAGTGCCATTTATTTTGGCCCCCATCAGATTACTGGGCGCGAAGGTGCGTCGATATTCAAAGCAAAGCCAAGACAAAGTGGCCGATATTGGTGGCATTGTAGATGAGAGCCTCCACGAAATTCATATGCTGCAGGCCTTTAATCATGAACAGCGCTCAATGGCTAATTTTGCGGATAAAATTGATGCAGTCATGCAGGCTGCCAGCAAAAGAATACACTATCGTGCGCTGTTGATCGCAGCCGTTATGCTGATAAGTCTAAGCGCCATCTTTTTTGTAGGCTACCTTGGTGCGATTGCGGTAATTCAAGGCACGATATCGCAAGGGCAGCTTGTGGCGTTTGTGTTTTACGCCGTGCTGGCTGGCGGTGCAATTGCCACCATTAGCGAAGTAATTGGAGAGCTGCAAAAAGCGGCTGGTGCGAGTGAACGAATTCTTGACCTGATGGCGCAGCAGTCTGATGTGCATGACAAGCCCTCCTCTGTCGACTCTTCTGCAAATCAGCAGCAAAAAACCATCTTATCGCTGCAAAGTATTCATTTCGCATATGAGAGTGCACCCATAATCAAAGGAATCAGTTTTGATGTTGAGCGCGGTGATAAAGTGGCCATTGTAGGACACAGCGGAGCGGGCAAATCTACTTTGTTTGACCTGTTAATGCGCTTTTACGATATTCAATCAGGTCAAATCTTGATCAACGGTAAAGCGCAAACATCATTGTCTCTGCAAGACTTACGAAAACACTTTGCCTTAGTCTCACAAGACCCCGTTATTTTTGCAGACACCGTACGCGCCAACATTGCCTTTGCCAGAGAACATGCCAGTGATGAAGAAATCCAACAAGCAGCAAAACTTGCTCATGCAGAAGAGTTCATAACTGAGCTGCCTAATGGCTACGATACCGATTTAGGTGAGCGCGGCGTAAAACTTTCAGGTGGACAAAAACAACGCATTGCGATTGCCAGAGCGATATTGGCAAACCGTCCTATTTTGCTCTTAGATGAGGCCACCAGCGCTTTAGATGCCGGCAGTGAAAAACTAGTGAAACAAGCGATAGATTCACTGATGCAAAAAACCACGACTTTAATCATTGCCCACCGTTTATCGACCGTGCTCAATGCCGACAAAATTATTGTGCTCGAAAAAGGCGAATGCATTGCGCAGGGCTCACATGCACAGCTCTATGAAGAAAATGCGATTTATCGTGAATTCGTAGATTTGCAGCTAAGTTAGTGCATAGATAGCTATGACTTATAGTAGCCTTGATACCAAGCGACAAACTCTGCAATACCTTGCTCTAAGCTTACGCTGGGGCGGTATCCGACATCTTTTACCAAGGATTCTACATCCGCGTAGGTTGCTTCAACGTCGCCAGGCTGCATCGGCAACATGTTCTTTTCAGCCTTTTTACCGAGCGCGTTCTCAATGGTTTCGATAAAGGTCAGTAGATGCACGGGCGTCTGGGCACCGATATTATAAACGCGGTAAGGTGCTTTGCTGGTGCTAGGGTCAGGCTGCTTGCCATCCCACTCTAGATTTGGCTGAGCAGTATGCATAGTCGACGAAATAACGCCGGCAACAATGTCGTCAATATACGTAAAGTCACGGCGATGATTACCAAAATTGTATACGTCTATGGGCTTGTCTTCGCTAATGGCCTTAGTAAATTTAAAAGGCGCCATATCAGGGCGACCCCATGGTCCATAAACCGTGAAAAAGCGCAGGCCTGTGGTCGCTAGACCATATAAGTGGCTGTAGGTGTGCGCCATTAGCTCATTGGCTTTTTTACTTGCTGCATAAAGTGAAACAGGATGATCAACATTGTCGGTCACTGAAAACGGCATTGCCTCATTTGCGCCATATACAGAAGAGCTAGAGGCGTATACCAAATGCTCTACCTTATGATTCCTGCAGCCTTCTAGAATATTCATAAAGCCAACAATATTAGCGTCGATATAAGCGTGAGGATTTTCTATTGAATATCTTACCCCAGCTTGCGCCGCTAAGTGAATAACACGATCAAACTGATGCTCTACAAAAAGTGCTTCCATGGCACTGCGGTCGGCAACGTCCATTTTTATAAAGCTGAAGTGTTTGGCGTTTTGATGCGTATTTACCCAATCGACTCGGGCTTCTTTTAAACTGATATCGTAATAGTCATTGACGTTATCGATCCCCACCACGCTGAAATCTTGATCCAATAAGGTCCTTGCCGTGTGTGCGCCGATAAACCCGGCGGCTCCGGTAACTAAAATTTTCACTTATTAGCATCCTTTTGATGTGTCGCTGTCAGCGGGTTATCGTCTTTGGGCGTAAAAATATGAGCGCCAAATATACTTTCAAGTATACCCCGAGCAGACTTAAGCACTAAATGATAAATTAGGATATGTAGAGGCATTTTCACGATATGTCCACGGATCATCGCCAATGTGTGCTTAAAAGGTGTGGCGGATCCTGCCAGCAGCTTATGTTGAGGTAATAACACCTTAGAGAATACAAAATCATTAAAAGCATTAGCACCACTGCTTTTCGCAGATGCCAAGACTGTTTCTGGTATGTCTAGACTTAAAATTGTATGCACATATCGGATTGCGAGGCTTAGCTCATGCTTAAACCCAATGTGTTCTGCAATGCTAATTGCCTCTAAACCAAAACTCTCATCTTGCCCCTCTAGCATTAAATAAAGATCAGTTAAATCTCTGAAGGAGCCTTTGTATTCCTCATTTCGAAATAGATGAATGGCAGCATGCACGAGCTGAGCAGGACCAGACAATACGAAAATACCGGGTAGGATCTCTTCTTTATGTTCAAGCAAGCTATCTATATCTAAAGACGCTTTTGAGATGATCGGCACAATATTATGGTGAACATCAATTATTGTGCCTCTAAAACCATGTGCCATTGGTGGAATTTCATGAGCCCATTTTCGATAGTACTTATCATCGTAATCACTGATCTCTTGCCCAAGCCAGCCATTAATAGCAAGTCGTTGCTCGCAAGCCTTTATATCTTTTTTAGGCACTAAGACATCAATGTCGCTGTAGATGCGACCCTTGCCCAGATTTCCTGAGCACATCGAATAAGCCGCACCCTTTAAAAAAATTAAATATCCTACGGTATTGCTCAGCACACGCGCCAATTCGCGAGCCTCATTAAACACCTGCTCTTTTTGGCGGTCGGCAATTTTTTTTGCATTTAACAGATGGCGTTGCGTTTTTGCATCGAGGCTGTCAAACACTCCGGCAGCCTCAAGCCGATAGCACATGCGAGCTAGTATCTTTTGCTCTCTGAATACCGTGACAGCTTGTGATTGTTCAACGGGTGTAAAGTCCTTAAACAATTCAGGTGTCAAAAACAGCGAGATAATTTGCGTTTGATCAATTGCCACGATTAATAATCTCTTCTTGTAAAAACACATCCACTTCGTGAAGGTTGTTATAGCAAATTTCAAATACCGCGACTTTTTCAATTAAATCGGTAACGGTTTCGAAGCTGTCTTGACCTATGGCAGTAAAATTAAATGCATTTTCAACAAGCTGCATGAATGATTCGCGCATATTTAACTGATATATATCTAGCTCAGCGCTTGGGTCATATTTAGGATATACAATGCCAACGATCTGAGCAGGCTTACTCGCCTGTTGCAAAGCCTCCTGACTTGGCGCCATGTGGATAACGTCACCTTTATGCGTGTCTTTCGCAATACTCGAATAAATTAAATCTGGAAACCAGGTTTTTGCTAGCGCTATCGATTGATTCTTTAAACAAATAGGTCGAACAAAGGGAATTACGGTATCGCTATGCGGTAAAACAAGAGCCATCTCATCTGACAGCAAGCGCCAACCGTTATTCGCGAGATGCGCGGTTAGGGTGCTTTTTCCTGAGCCAGGTGGCGCAGGGAAAATAATGGCCTTGCCATCACGCTCCAACACTGCGCTATGAATAATCACATATTGCAACTCATGAGCCGCCACCGTCCAATTCATGCCCCATTCGAGCATTGCAAAAGCTTGAGAATGATTTAAGGGTTTAAAGGGCTCCCGGCTATCGCAGAAGAAGCGAGCCTGTGGCTTGTAAAATTTTCGGACACCCTCACTTTTCATCACCGACAAATAATAATCGATGTAGATACTGTCATCAATTTGCTGAGAAAATTTGTCTTGGTAGATCCTTTTCGCGTTTTCTATCACTAAGGCAATATCGCTTGTGATATGAAACACAAAGGGCGCTAAAGATAAGGTAAACGTTTCAGTTTTCACTGTTGTGCGATCTTTTCAATAAAACCGTTATGTTCGAGCTCATGAAGGACTTTTTGGGTTTCTGGTTTATCAAGGTCGGGGGAGTCTAGCATAGCTTGGATAGTATTTAAGGGCAAACCGATGCTGGTAATAACAGTAGTATCTGGTCGATAAAAAGCCACACCCGATTGATCTGAAAAGGGATGCATAAGCATCCCTTTGTCTACAAACTTGTAGTGCATCTAGCTATAGCATAGCGAAGTTGTTGGTGTTCAGCATTGCTAACTCACCGGCTAACAATGTCGGTGACCCACCCATATTCATTGCAGTGCCGTACATACCTTGCGCAAGCGCCTCCGCCGATGTGTAGGGTTTTCCGGTCATTCCAACGACTGGAAAATTGATGCCATGCATGCCTGAAAACTTCGCGTTCAAATATACAGCAATTAATTCTAAGTTAATGTTCTGTGGTCCGCGAAACTTCAGCTTGTTGTTGACATTAAGCTCAGTCAATACCTCAACTAGTGTTTTGTTTCTGTTGGCTTGGCTGTCGAAGGTTTGCTTGCTCGCGTTTTTGATTATTCGGCCGCCAAAAATATCAGTATATTTAGCATCAGGAACGTGGCTAATGTTTGTAGTCCAAAAATGAAAATCTTTAAGATGCATTTGCATCCCACCAGCAAAATCAGAGCCGTGGCCAGATGCAACAATAGAATTTGTTAAGCCCGTCGCCCATACAGATTTAGCAGGGATGGTCGCGATAAGTGCGCCAGCGGTGGCTTTTTGCAAAAATGAACGTCGTCCTTGAGTGTTGACTACTGGCGCCATTTCTTCAGTCTGCGTTTTTTGAGATTCGTTGTTTTCCATAATTATCACCAGTTACTTCTAATTAGATTTGTATTAGCAATTATCGCGCCAAAGTACAACTCATTGATTCCATTTGGTTTTTTTATTACCGCTATTTAAAGTGATAAAAAAGCTGACAAAATTATAACGTAATATCGTTGTCTTTGGCTAACTTTCTGAGGTGTTTGACCGGAATGGCATAGCTGATGCCACTTGGGTTAGTCAAGGCAGCCTCTTTGCCTGCGCTTACAAACACTTTATTTATCACCGCGATGACTTCACCGGTTTCTCGGTTAAACACCGGACTGCCGCTATTACCCGGGTATGCGGTTGCGTCAAGTTGATAAATCATAAACGGCTTTTTTAAGCGACTCAACATTTGAATAGTGAGTTCGTTGGCGTTTCGAGCCGGATTAATATCTGGTGCAACTGCAGCAATAATGCCTTGGTGCGTGGCGGGAAATAAGCCTAGTACTGCGCCAATTGGAAAACCCATAAAGAATATATCTGACCCTTCATCAATAAAAGTATCTGATGCCAGTTTTACCGGCTGTAGATCAGAGCTAATCGATAAAATCGCTAAGTCGTGAACGGGATCAATCCCGACAATTTCAAGAGAATAAATTTGTGGCTGGGTGCCCTTGCCGGCAAGCGCAACATATCGCTGCACAATACTAGTTTCTAATTCTTTAGCCACAACGTGATAATTAGTCACCACGTAGCGTCCGTTACCCACCACAAACCCGGTCCCCAAGAGCTGTGGGTTTTTTGACTCTAGCGGCGTGTATAAACCAATACCAACAATGCTTGGCTGAACTTGCTTGATGAGCTGTGGCAATGATTGGCGCAATTGATTTGTTTGTGCATAGGTAGACATGGTGCTGAAAATTAACACCAGAAAGGCTAAAACGTTTCCTCCTAAACCAAAATATGATTGTGTCTTTACTAATTTCATATAACTAAATATCCATTTTATTTGCTACCCTTACAACTTGAAAGGTAATCAGGTTTATTCACTGCCATGTTAAGAGATATAGCCTTGGTGTTTATTTCACCATTAAATCAAGCAATTCTTATTCTTGCAATAGGACTTTTGCTTGCATACCTTCGACCGCAACGGAAAAAGACCTATAAAGCCTGTTTTATTGCCGCTGGCGCTTGGTTGTATCTATGCTCTCAATACTTCTTTAGCTTTATGTTAATTGCCCCATTAGAAAATTTTGCCCCCCCAATGCAACTTGAAAATATGCAAGAGCATAAAAGCAGTGCTATTTTTGTATTGGCTTGTTATTTCTATGATGCCCCAGACAAACCCATGGTGTCTCAATGGAACGATTGCTCATTGCGGCGATTGGTTCAGGCCTCTTTAATGTACAAAAACCAGCCTCAAACAATCATCTTAACCGGCGGCGATTTTAACCAGTATTCTGATGCCGTATATGCCGATGCCGCGAAAACATTTTTAATAGCACTCGGTGTTCCTGAATCAGATATTGTAGCCATTTATGCTGATACGGGCACAAAACCTGAAATATTTGCACTAAAACAAGGCGAATTTGCCTATGAACACTATTACGTGGTGAGCAGCGCGACTCATAGCTACAGACTTTCAAAACTCATGCAGCAAGTGAATATAAACCGTTATACATTATTCCCAGTGGACCATTACAATATAAATGAATTCAATTTTGAGCCCGCACTGCCAGAAATCTTGCACCTTAAGCGCAGTGAGGCAGCATTCTATGAATATGCAGCTATTGTCAATATGTGGCTAGAGGGCGAGCCAAATTGATACAACGGTATTGTTTGCAACAATATAAAACTCAGCAAATATTGCAAATGTCCGTTACACTTTTGATCAATTCATCACAAAGATACTGAATATGAACCTTTCTAAATTTGATGCGCAAATATTAAATAACTCAAAACTTACAATGTTTTTGTGTTTGATGGTATTGCTGATCAGCGCGATTGGCGCTAAGAACTTATATTTTAGAGGCGACTATAAGGTATTTTTTGAAGCCGATAATCCGCAGCGTCTTGCATACGAAAATATGCAGCAAATATTCAGTAAAAATGAAAGCGCATCTATTCTGATTGCTGCGCGAGACGGCGACTTATTTAACCAGCAAAGTCTCAGTTTAATCAAAGAACTGACCGACATGAGTTGGCAGGTTCCGCTATCAACAAGGGTTGATTCGATTACCAATTTTCAGCGCAGTTACGCCGAGCAAGACGATCTTATTGTCGAAGACTTGGTGCTTGAATCCGATTGGCTAACGCCTGACTACATCAAAACGGTAAAAAAGGTGAGTTTGTCTGAGCCTGAGTTACTGAATAAGCTTATTTCTCCCGATGGCAAGGTTGCCCTTATCAATATTACCGTGCAGTTGCCAGACGGCGACCAAACCAAAGAAATCAACGAAATTGGGAATTACTTGAGGGCCGCAGTTGCCCCCTATGTAGAAAACAACCCAGACTATGATATTCGATTGACCGGCTTGGTCATCATGACCGACTCATTCTTATTAGCCGCTCAGAAAGATGCGATGACCCTGTTCCCAGCGATGCTAGCGATTTTTGCCATATTACTGAGCGTGTTAATGCGTTCAGTACTTGCCACTGTTGCAACACTAATTATTGTCACCGCTTCTATTGCTGCGACTATGGGCGTTGGAGGTTGGCTTGGCATGTTTATTAATATTGCTACCGTAAACGTGCCCGTGATCATCATGACACTGGCCATCGCCGACTGTGTGCATATCATTTCAGGGACTCGCTATTACATGCAAACGGGTCAAAATCAACAAGACGCCATCTTGAGTTCATTGGCGCTCAATCGCAAAGCCATCATCATCACCAGTGTCACAACTGCGGTTGGTTTTTTAACGCTCAACTTCGCACGCGTACCCGTGCTCGACGATATGGGCAACCTGGTTGCTATCGGGGTAATTTTTGCATGTTTGTTTTCTCTTATCTTACTGCCTGTCATACTCAATAAGTTCACCCTCAAATTCAAAGCAACGGCTATTGGTCAGCAAAGCACGCGCTGGGATACCCTTACTCTGTGGTTAGCGAAAAACTGCAAAATAGTCTTAGTCGCCGCTTTTGGCTTAACCATCGCATCAGCGTTTTTGGTGACGCAAAATAAACTAAACGATATACCCATCGAGTACTTTAACGAGGGCAATGACTTTAGAAATAATGCGGAATTTCAGCAAGAAAAGCTTACTGGGCTCACTACTGTCGACTTGGCTATTTACACCGATAAAGACAATGGCATTTTAGAGCCTAGATTTTTAGAGGTCGTTGAAAAGCTCACTGCTTGGCTAGAGCAACAAAGCGAGGTTGACCATGTCATTTCATTCTCAAATGTCATGAAGCGCTTAAATATGAACATGAATGCTGACGACCCGACAGCCTATCAGCTCCCAGCAGAGCGCGATTTAGCCGCTCAGTATTTATTGCTGTATGAAATGTCTTTACCCTTTGGCCTCGACGTTAACAATCAAATTGATATCAATAAGTCGGGAACGCGCCTGATGGTAACCACACAAAACTTAGGTAGCAACGAGTTAACCGATCTTGAAGCCCGCGCAAAACGATGGCTCAACGAAGAAGCGCCTGAGTATCGACTGGAAGGCGCAAGCATACCGCTCATTTTTGCACACATCGGCAAACAGAACATGCAAAGCATTGCTCAAGGCACAGCCGTTGCGCTTATTCTCATATCAGTGTTGCTATTTTTTGCGCTAAAAAGTTTTAAACTTGGAGCAATTAGTATCCTACCGAATGTGATGCCGGCAGTATTTGGCTTTGCTATCTGGGCGATTATTTCAGGTAATATTAGTATGGCACTTGCGGTAGTCATGATTATGCCATTGGGCATCATTGTCGATGATACAGTGCACTTCCTAGTAAAATATCAATCGGCTCAAAAGCAAGGGCTTTCGAATGTTGAGAGCGTAACGTTTGCCTATAAAAATGTGAGTCGCGCCTTAATTGTTACCACCATTGTGCTGGCATCTGGTTTTGGGGTGCTCGCTTTTTCAGATTTTGCGATTAATTCCGAAATGGGAACACTCACGGCGATCATCATCGTTTTAGCGCTGATCGTAGATTTAATTGTTTTACCTGCGGCGTTGTTAGCGTTTTCAAGAGACAAAAAAATCGCATAGCTTGCTTATTATGCTCATTGGCCTTTGTTGCAATTAGTGCTGTTGCTTTTTAGCAACACCGCTAGATCCCAGTTAAATCATGACTATTTTCATTTTTTTCGTAATTAAGTATAAGATTTTAAACCTTATGCTGCTTTCAAGAGCTTAAACTGTCATAGCAGTTATTTTACGTATACATATTCTAATTAGAAACTTTAAGGACTGTCTGTTTTTAGCTACAGATCGACTGTTTTAAGTTGAAGCGAATACCACTCAAAATTATGTTTAAAGTTTTATTTTTCAGCAGCTTAACTTAAACAAAAACTTAGTGGCACTAATTATGCTTATATTTGAGGCATCTAAGGATTTAGGTGAGTAACACTCAAAGCGACACGGACGTACTCTTAAAACAATTTTCTATTTGCTAAATTCACACATTTTCTCGATTTAGTATTGTTTCACACAATGCTTGATGAATTAGAATTGCAGCCGATATATATTTAGGTGACATAATGCGTCCACAGAGTACTTTTTTTGACCTTGGTTTTTCAGGCACAAGCCTATTTACCGCGCTTAAGAAATTTAAAAGAGAGAACTTATCTAAAGTGACGAAAGCAATTGATGCATATAAAAAAGCGCAAGAAGCCAAAGAGCTTACAGACCACTTTTGCGAATTTTTTGAGTCAGCAGTGGCAAGTGAGCAACATGAGCTAGAAAAATGCTACCGTATAAGGCACGAAGTCTATTGCGAAGAGATGAGCTATTTACCGCTTTGCGAAGACAAGCTTGAGCGCACTAACGTAGACGAACACTCCTTACATTGCACAATTCAACATAAATTCAGCCAACACTTTGCCGGCACTGTGCGCTTGGTCTACACCGAAAATGATGAGCAAAAATTGCCGGTTGAAGAGTTTTGTGCCGATAGCATCACCGATACTGAGTTTCATCCAAACGCATTTCCGCGTGATCAAATTTGTGAAATTTCAAGACTTGCCGTTCCTGCAAGCTTTAGACGCCGTAAAATGGATAAATTTCAAAATGCGGCCACCGGTGGTATTAATGAGTACGAATATTCTGAAAAAGAGCTTCGCTGCTTTCCATTCGTTGCCATTGGTTTATATCTAGCTGCGGGCGCAGCTGCACTTAGAACCGGTCGTCCACACGTATTCGTAATGATGGAGCCTCGCCTGGCTCGTAACATGAAATTTGTTGGCATTACCTTTAAACAAATTGGCGACACCGTCAACTATCATGGCAAACGCGCGCCCTATTACATTAACGCGCATGACTTCAAACGCCAGCTTAAATCAGGCTTTAAGCAAATGCTGAAGAAAATCGATACACAGTTATATCCCGCTTAAGGTTATCTTAAATTAAACTAATCAAAGTATGTGCGGATATATATTCTATAAATGAGCATACTTTGATTGGTGATCCGCATGCCTAGCTTTGATTACGACAACGCATTCTCCCGTAACATCGGCTGGCTTACGCCTGCAGAACAATCACAATTAAAAGATAAAAAAGTAGCGGTGGCTGGCTGTGGTGGCGTAGGCGCTGAATATATCGTTACGCTTGCACGCTTAGGCATTCAACACTTTAATATTGCCGATTTCGACGAGTACGAAGTCCACAACTTTAATCGTCAGGCCGGCGCCTTCATGTCGACAGTAGGCATTCCAAAATCACAAGTCATGGAAAGTGTCGCCAACGATATCAACCCTGAAGCGACTGTAAAAACTTTTGACACCGGTGTTACTGCTGAAAATGTAGATGCCTTTTTAGAAGGTGTGGACGCCTATGTAGATGGTCTCGACTTTTTTGCATTAGAAGCCAGAATATTGGTGTATCAGAAATGTCTTGAGAAAAACATTCCAGTATTTATAGCCGCCCCCATTGGTATGGGAACGGCAATGCTCAATTTTGTGCCTGGCAGCATGACCTACGACCAATACTTTAATTTCTCATCGGTAGAAAGCCTGCCTGAAAAATTAGTATTATTTATGGTGGGGTTAAGCCCCTCTCTTATTCAATTAAAATACTTGGTATATCCAGAAGGCGCCAATTTTAGTGCTCAAAAAACACCCTCTACGATTATGGGAGTGAAGCTGTGTGCAGGCGTGGTGGCTGCTAATGTCTTAAAATATGTATTGAATAGAGGCAAAATCATTGCAGCTCCAAAAGCAATGCACTTTGATGCCTACTTAAATAAAACAGTGCACACGCATTGTCGCATGGGTAACAAAGGCCCGCTGCAGCGGTTAAAGTATAGTATTGCCAAAAAGCGCCTAACTTAGACTTACCCGTATTTTGTCCATCATCAATAGCCACTCATTGCGCATAGCATTTATGCATCGCTATTTTGTCGGCTAATTTACACCCTATATTTTAAGTTTTTGCACCTTGCATATTCTCATACATCCATATTCAATTGTCTCACCCTTAGTTTTACTGTCACCCGCTCTGCCAACTGTTGTTTAAATCAGCATTAGCGTTTATTCTTAATAGGATTAATGGTCAAGTGCTCAAGCTTTTGCAGATAAAAGGTCCTTGTATACTTCCGTACCAATAACAGGCACTTAACACATATAAAATAGGTGGATGAATTTGAACATTTTAGAGGGAAACAAAATGATGCTCGGTAAAAAGTTAAGCGTATTAATCGTGCTCGTTACACTATTTTTGTCTGCTTGCTCTCGACAAAGCCCAGAGGAATTACTAGCCAGCGCCAAAGTCAACATCGCAAACGGTGACTTAACTGCTGCCGTTATTGAACTAAAAAACATTGTTTCTCAAGATTTCACGTCTGTTGAGCCTCGCGTTTTATTGGGCCAAGTATATTTAAAGTTAAGCGACTTCGACGCCTCAGAGAAAGAACTCAGGCGCGCTTTAGACATGGGTGCAGCTGGCAAAGATGTTTACCCATACTTAGCACGCACCCTTTATTATCAAGAAGATTTTCAGGGCGTAATTGATTTGTCGAGCCTAAGTGGTGTGAGTTTAGACAGCCAGGTTCAAGAATCTATTGCTTTACTATCTTATCTTTCAGCAGTGCGTTTAAATCAGAGCGAAGCGGCTTCCGTTGAGGTGCCTGAGTTTGATAGTGAATATAAAGCGAGTTTAGCCAGCGCTTACTTAGCATTTGTTACAAATGCGCCCGAGCAGGCCGACCTGCTGCTTTCAGAGCTAGCTGTTGAGGAAGAGCATCGAGCCGAGCAGTTATTTTTGCAGGGCCTTGTAAAAAATAGGCTACAGCAACTCAAAGAGGCTGCACAAGGCTATGAGCAGCTACTAGCAATCTACCCAAATTATCATTTAGTCAGACTGCTATTGATTGATATTCAGGTACGTGATCGTGAAATCGACGCGGCTAACGATAACATTAACCTTTTACTTCAAATAAATGCAAACCAAGCAGCGGTGAACTTTTACAAAGGTGCAGTTGAGTTTTTAAATGAAAATTATGAAACGAGCTTCATTCATGCTGTAAAAGCAAAAGAAGGCGACTTTAATGACTTTAGAAACGATATTGTGCTGGGGCTCAGCGCATTAAAAATGGGGAATTTGGAGCAATCATATGGCGCACTTGCTCGCGCTGCCACAGTGCTTCCTAAAACTCATAGCATTCACAGACTATTAGCGAAAATTCAGCTCGACTTAGGATATCGCACAGACGCCATGCAAAGCTTGAGATCATTCCAAGGCGAAAGCGAGCTAGACGCCATTCTATTTGAAACTGCCGCTACGCTCTTTGCGTTAGAACAAGACTATGTATCTGCTTCGCAACAGATGGACATTGCCAATCAACTTTCTGGTGAAGCGTCCGCTAATCAATTGTTGCGCCAAGGCTTAATTCGCATTGCAGCAAATGACTTTGGCGGTATTGCGCAAATCGAACAATCTATCGAAATGCAACCAGAAGTGGTTCAAAAGTGGCTCCTTCTTGCCGACGTGTATATGGGCCAAAATGAATTTGACAAAGCAATGGTCTTAGCCAAGCAGCTTGCTGAGCAAGACCAAGTATCAGGCTTAGTACTAGAGGGACAAATTCTCGGACGCATGGGCGAAGCAGAACAAGCGGCCGCAAAATTTGAACAAGCATTGCAATTGGATGAATCAAACATTGCTGCTTTAAATAACTTAATTAGAAGTTATAAAGCTAGCAATCAAACAGAAAAAGCCAGACAAACTGCTTATACCGCTCTTACACAAAATCCAGAAAATAAAACGGCTGCTGCAGAGCTTATCCAAATTGCTTCCGCTAGTGGGTTTGAGCAAAGAGATTTTACTTTTATTAGTGAGCTTCAACAAAATAATAGTCAGCTCGAAACACCAAAGATCATATTGGCTACTTGGTATCGCGAGAAGGGAGAAACCAAGGCGGCAATTGATATTTTAACGCAAAATGTAAATAGCCTAACAAATACAGGCTTAATGGCCTTAGGCGATACCTATTATAATGAAGGCATGCTGAGCGAGGCCGCAGGTGCTTACGAAAGATGGAAAGCCGCATACCCACAAGATATTCAGCCAATCATGCGTTTGGTCGCCGTATATGCACAACAAGGTAATCAACAAAAACTACGATTATTTTTAGATAATGCAATACAACAATTTCCAAATGCAGAGCCATTGCGACTTGCCCGACTGCAAAATTTAATTAGCACATCTAGCTTCGGCGAGGCGCAGCGTGAGTTTAATATGCTTATCCAAGCTGGCTCTACCAATATTATCTTAGAGAAATTTAAGGGCCAAATAGCGCTTGCTGCAAATCAACCAGCGCTTGCAGTTGAATCATTTGAAAAGTTCTATGCAGTTTCGAGAAACCTAGAAAATGCCGTCAATTTAGCGAGGGCATATGCCCGAAACAAGCAAACAACTAACGCCAGAGACATGCTAGTAAAGTTTGTGGACGAGGTAGACAGACAGCCTTCGACTATGGCAGTTGTTGCAGAATATATGCTCACTCAAGGGTTTTATAGTGATGCAGCAAGATATTATGAAGCAATTTTAAAAATTGATGCTAGCAGCCTTATTGCCAATAACAATTTAGCAATGGCCTATCTTGGTGACAATAAACCTGCAGAAGCTCTAAAGGCGGCTGAAGCTGCTGCTAATTTAGCACCCAGTTCGCCTCAAATCATGGATACCTATGGCTGGGCGCTCTTTAAAAATGGAAAAACGAACGAAGCACAATCGATGTTGGCCCTTGCTCACCAAAAGCTACCTAACGATGCAGCTATTGCGATGCACTACGCCGAAGTATTGTTAAGTTTAAACAACACGAACATGGCTATTCGCGTTCTATCGAGTGTGAATACAAACAATAAAGCACAACAAACACAGCTCGATGCATTAATTCAAGCAGCAAACCAAGGATAAGGCTCTAATTTAGGTAAGTTTGAGTGTCAGGATATTTAACAGTTGTAATATTCTGGCAATTATAAAAATCCAACTTTCAGCCCTAACCCATTGTATTTAAATGATTATTTTTTTATTTAAAAAGTTGGCATTAGAAATGCAGTACTCTCAGCGTGACCAACAACTTGATTGAAACAAAAGGACTATAAAATGAAAACATTATTTAAAGCAGGCGCAATTGCAGCTACTCTTTTAGTATCGGCAAACGCAGTATCGGGTAACCTTTTCTTAGGTTTGTCTGATAATTCATATGACGCAGGCCGCTTTTTAGGCACTGCTGACGCAAACACTACAACTGGTGTGTTCACAGAATTTGGTTTCAGCCAACTTCTAGCAACATCCGTTTATGATATCGACGCTATGGGTAACCTCACTGGCGGTATCGTAGATACTAACATTGCAAGCGATTTAGCAACATTCGGTATTCCAGCTGCGGGCACGTCTTTAGACGGCTCAACGGCAATAAGCTTGGTAACTCCAAACTGTGGTGCTGGCCAGTGTGACATCGACGCATTGAGTCCTTTGTCTCCGCCGCTCACAGGTGATTCTGAAGGTTTCTTACAAACTTGGGATCTTCAAGTAGAGTATCATCTTGTTGCTACGCTTACTGGCACTGGTCCAGTTTATACCGGCGGTTACATTGACTTTTTCTTCAATGATTTCAACAACGACGCAAACGATCGTCAAATATTAAGAGCAGAAGTAACTGGGTCTTCAATTACTGCCGCTAACCTTGATATCTTCTTCGACGTTACTTTCGCTGAAGCTGGTTTCTTGTTCGTTGAAGATAACTTTGGCAACATGCAAGACGCTGCTGACCTAGCTGCAATGGCTGTTGCCAACGGTAACTCTAACTTCGCTAAGTTCGCGTTAGATACCAACGTTAACCCGCCTATCCCAACTGGTGCAGGTCTTCTTGCTGTAACTGGTACAGACGGTGTAACTCGTGCGATTCGTCAAACTACTCTAGACGGAAGTATCACTGCTACTGTAGTTCCTGAGCCAAGCACTTTAGCGCTTCTAGGCTTAAGTCTAATTGGCTTTGGTGTTGCTTCTCGTCGTAGAAAGTAATACTTACCAATCAAGTTAGTCATACTAACCGGTCAGTGTAAACTGACCGGTTTTTTTACACTTTAAATTTACCTATCTTGCCACAAGTGCCTCTGGCTTTTTCTAAACCCTCCATTTTCATTCTAGTTAACCTGAGCGCTGTTTCTTATCCAGAGTTCAGTTTAGATATAACAAAATATACCCTCTCGACCTGCATATTGTTCTAAACTACACTTCTGAAAGACAATTAAGCTTCGTATCTGACTTGTAAGTCTCGTCGAATTACTTACAATCACAAACGTGCGTATCACTCATACTCAATAGGATAATTAGCGGTCTTGGTGGATATTGTAGAAAACCTTACAACTCAGATTCATCAGACATATAGCCTGGACGATGTGCGCCAGTTATTTAGAGATGTCGAGGCGCCTGCAGGTATGCGCAGCATCTTTACGTCTGAGCAATGGCTTGTCGCTTGGTTAAAGTGCGCAGATGCAATGCCGGCGCTTATTACGTTTAACAATGAAGGCGAAACTATTGGCTTTGCGTTTTTAGGTAAACAAACTGCTTGGTATGGCGATACATACTATCTTAATCAAACTGGTATCTCTGAATACGACCAAATGTGGATTGAACATAACGATATTATTTGCAGCGAAACATGGCTACCTCAATGTCGATATTCTTTGCTGCAGGCCTTAAGTCATACGGAAAATTTTCATCGCTTGATTATATCGCTGTGCCCATCAATGCAGTGGGATGCAGAGCACACCTTTTTGTGGTCTATTGATACCGCTCAAGTGGCGTATGTCGACATGTCTTTAATACAAAACAGCAGCGACGGCATGGCCAAGCTATTGTCTAAAAATGCTCGCTCCGGTATTAACCGCAGCAAAAACTATATTCAAAAGAATCATGGTGATATAGCATTTGACGTTGTTGATAACCCTATCGATACCTTACAGCAAAAAGCTGCGCCGCTGCATGTAGCACAGTGGCGCGACACCGATTCTGGTAGTGGTTTTAGCAATCCACACTTTGTAGATTTTCATAAGCAATTGTGTGGCAACAATTGTGAAAACTACCGCACCGAAGTCTTGCATTTTAAAGCGGGTGAGCAAGATTTAGGCTATCTATACATGATGTTAAGCCATAAAACGGTGTTTTTTTACTTATCGGCAATTAATTATAATGACGACGACAACCGATATAAGCCCGGCCTTGTGATGCACAAACTAGCCATAGAGCATTACGCAAACCTAGGTTATGAACGTTATGACTTTTTAGCCGGCTACGCCCGATATAAAGAAACCTTAAGTACCCATCATTATCCGCTATATACACTTCATATTGCCAATAGTGCATTAAAACATCGTATACTGTTTGGCGTAAATCGCGCAGTGAAGCGTTTCACCCAATTTAAGGACAGCAGATGATAGAGAATATGGACATAGCCTGCAGATGATGCACATCTTTTCAATCAAATCGGCCCTTGCCGCACCTTGTTCGTTTTCAATTGGCATACCTTTGCCAAAAGGCGAGTATTCTGCAAACGGTGGATTTAGTCTCTATATTGGCAAGCAAATCATTGAATGCCACACCAAAGTCATTAGTCTTTGGACTGATCGTTCGGTTCGTTGGCTTTTGGTCGAGGGCGTATTGCCAGCAACTGCTGAAGCAAATACACAGGTAATGCTCAGCAAATCCAATTACTCAGGGCTTAAAATAAAGCCTAAATGGGTAGTTGATAGCGGCAACAGCATCGACATACACATGCGCGACCACAGCATATCAGTCTCAAAGTTAGCGTTCTTGGAGCTATCATCTTTACCTAGCATCGAACAAATTAAAGCGCATGTGGAATTTGACAAAGGAAACTTAAGGTTCAAAACACTAAACATCGAGTACGAAGCCTATTACGACGATGCAAATAAGCCTCTGTTTTGCGAAATATCCCAGCGCGCAAACTGCATTATTGAGTACGATCAAGACGAAAACCAAGCAAGCAAAGCGCTAAATTTAATTGCCAAGTACCGCTGCTATTTTGCTTTGAACAAAGTTGATTTACAGCTAAAGGTGCATAATCCTCAGCCACAGGTGCATCATGGTGGTAAGTGGGATCTGGGCAACGAAAATTCACTCATCATTACAGAGTTTAGTCTTAAACACGCTACTGCGACGACTCCAGTTCAAAGTGAAGGTGCTTTTTTTAGCCCTACACAAGCGTCTGATATGCGCGCGTGCATAGAGACTCAACAGCGTGTTGACAGTCTGCAACTTATTCAGCATAGCAGTGGTGGTGAGGCTTGGAACAGTCCTAATCATAAACTCGCTGACAATCAGGTACATCTTCGCAAACGAGGCGCAACATGCATTGTCGACGGACTTGAGTCGGACATACTGCGGCCTGAGCCGAGCATGAGTTTGATAAGCGAAAACACGCGTTTACTGATTTTGCCAAAACACTTTTGGGAAAAGTTCCCAACATCGATAATCTCAAATAAACATCGCGCAGGGCTATATTTTAATGAAGTAGGCGCTGATAAGCCGATTGAACTTCAGCCCGGCGAGATAAAATCTCACGATGTGAGCTACGTATTTTCCAGTGTCAAAAATTTTGACAACGTCTTACTTGCTTCTCCAGACCTAGTGATTGCTCCTGAATTAATAGGCCAATCTCAAGTCTTGCCTTGGTTTGATGTCAGCTGCAAAAATGACAAATTACAAAATTTGGTCGACCAAGGCTTGCTCAGTGAGCAAAACTTTTTTGCAAAAAGAGAAGCCCTTGATGAATTTGGCTGGCGTAACTTTGGTGATATATATGCAGACCATGAAGCGCAAAACCAGTTAACTAGTGAGCCCTTTGTTTCGCACTATAACAATCAATATGACCCGCTCTACGGTTTTTTGAAACAATGGTTAGTAAGCGGCGATATGCAGTGGAAAATACTCGCCGATGATTTATTTGATCATCTTGTACACATCGACCTCTATCACACTGAATTAGACAAACCCGAGTATAATAGCGGGCTGTTTTGGCATACCGACCATTATGTGCAGGCACAAACTGCTACCCATCGAACATACTCTAAACACCAGCAGGCCGACGTGTATATTGACCATGCTGGCGGCGGCGGACCCGGTGCACATCATTGTTATACCACCGGCTTAGCTCTCTATTATTGGTTAACCGGCAACAAAGATGCCTACACCAGTATGATGGGAATGATGGGCTGGATGAGCAATATTTATGAAGGCGACCAAACCCTACTGGGCTTGTTCTTGCGAGTCAAAAATGCCAATTATGTAAAGCTTCCGTTTACCGACAAACTGTTGTTAGGCAGCGGTACCGGTGTGTTGCGCAATGTATTTACCAATAAATACCCTCTCGACCGAGGCACGGGCAACTATGTTAACGTACTGCTCGATAGCTTTGAATTGACCCAAGACCTGCAATATCTCACTCAAGCAGAGCGCGTTATATTAAGCACCATCAGCGCGCAGGACGATATTTCAAAACGTAATTTTGAAGACATTGAAAATTCTTGGTTTTATGTGGTGCTGCTACAAGGAGTCGGTAAATATTTGTATATTGTCTCAGCTATGGATGAATTAAGGCCTTTCAAGCAGCCCATCTTGCAGGCGTTTTTGCGCTATAGCGAATATATAAAAGACCATGAAGCCCCCTACCTCACATACAAAGAACGCTTAGAGTATCCCAATGACACGTGGACTGCTCAAGACTTACGCAAAGTACAGATTTTAAGCAGCGCCGCTTTGCTAACTGACGGCGAGCAGCGCAGTGGCTTTATAGCCAAAGCTACAGAGCTACAAGCTTGGATTGAACAAAAGTTAAATAGCAGTGACGAAAAATTTTACACTCGTATTTTGGTGCTGATGATGCAAAATTATGGCTCGCTGCAGTTACTAAACACAAAACACACAAGTTTGAAAAAATCCAAAGAGACAAAGGGCGTGTCGGAGCCAGTCAAGCAGAAAGTTACTAATGCCAATACTGAATACGATGAGAAATTAGCGCACAGTGCAATCAGTCGAGTCGTCAGCTTTATACAGCAATACTCTATTGGCAAAGAGCGCCAACATTTGGTGCAGCGCATTCCCAAATTGCAAAAATGGCTAGGAAAATCTAAATGATTACTGTCAGCAAGCAACTTAGCTTTATCATCCCTCACATGGGACGAGAGCAAATGCTAACAGAAACACTGGCATCAATCGCTCAACAAGATTTTGATACGAGTAAGGTCGAAATTATTGTGGTGACCAAAAATCAGCAAATAGATGAGACCGTTGCCGCCATGGCATCTACTATCCCGCTCAAGGTGATTTACGCAGAGCAAGCCTTAACTATTTCTCATCAGCGCAACATGGGCGCTGCGGCCGCAGTTGGCGAGTACTTTGCATTTTTAGATGCTGACGTATTTTTAGCCCCAAATTGGATCAGTGCTTTGCTCAAAATATTAAGTGAGCATGCAGATATTAAGCTTGTTAGCGCGGTTCAGAAAAACAGCCATCAAGCGCCGCCATTAGAACAGTTGCGCACCGCATTGAGTAATGCAGCTATAGATTGTGAAGTTGAGTTTTTACCCGGACGAAACCTGCTGCTACATCGCGATACCTTTATTCTCTCGCAGGGCTTCCCTGAGCACTTAATCACCTGCGAAGATTATGTGTTCACGCAACGCATCGCCGAGCTCGGAAAGCTGTTTTACAGCAGCGACAGCGACTATATTCATTTAGGTGAAGATAAAGCCTTTTGGTTAATGGCCGAAAAAGAAGTATGGCGCGGACAATCTAACATTGCTTCACTGGCTGGACGTAAAATACCACTTTCAGAATGGCCGAGCTTTATTGCGCCGCCGGTTTTTACTTTTGGCTGTATTATCGCATTAATTTGCACGCTGCTTGGCGCCAATCTATTAGCGATAGCATCAATTTGCGCGGCCTTGTTTATATTAGCGATTTACAGCATAAGATTGAGACGTATTACAAAGGGTAAACCAAATACCCTCACCATTTTAAAGTTCTATATAATGTATTTCCCGGCTCGTACCTGGGGAACCATTAAAGGCATATTACCGAGTAAATAGGAAAGCATGAATCAGTCACCGCATATTTTACAGTTTATTTGCTCTACCGGCTTTTACGGCGCCGAACGCTGGATTTTAGCCTTATGTAAAAACACGCCAAAAGAACAAGCAAAATATTCCCTTGCCGTTACTAAAGAAGATGCTTCCCAAGACTTAGAACTGGTAAAACAGTTTGCCCGTGACTGCGGCGATACGTACGAAGCCCCCATGAGCAATCGCTTCGATAAGTCAGTCATTGATAAGCTTGCCGATTACATCATCCGCAACAAGGTAGATGTGATCCACACTCACGGCTATAAATCTGACATTATCGGTATTTTAGCGGCTAAAAAAGCGAAAATACCGGTAGTGGTCACGCCTCATGGCTTTGAAAATGCCGACGATTTTAAACTGCGCCTTTTCATATGGCTGGGCTGCCAGTCAATGCGTTTTGCTGATCACGTGGTGCCGTTGTCACCTCAGTTAATGCAAGATGTTCAGCGGTACGGCGTTAAGCCTCCACAATTGCAATATATTCAAAACGGCGTAGACCTTTCAGAAGTTGAAGCCGTGCGAGAAGCACCTGCGAAACTAGTCAAACCTAAAAAACGCATTGGTTTTATTGGGCAAATGATCAGCCGTAAGAATATTGTCGATATACTCGACATTTTTGACGAAATGGCCGCTACCCGTGACGACATAGAACTGGTGCTGCTTGGCGATGGCGACGAGCGTCAGCATTTAGAAGAACATGCTAATACCCTTGCCTCAATTAAAGACATCCACTTTTTAGGCTATCGAGATGACCGTCTAGACTATTTGCGCAGCTTTGATTTATTTGTAATGACATCTACTCTCGAGGGTATTCCTCGGTGCTTAATGGAAGCTTGCGCAATGGCAACGCCGGTTGCCGCTTATGATATCGCCGGTATCGACCAGCTCGTTAAACACGAACAAACTGGACTACTGGCTAAGCTAGGGGATAAAAGCTCGTTGAAGGCTCATTGGCAAAACTTACTCGACGACGAAAACTTAGCCAAACAAATCGGCGAAAATGCATTAAGATATGTGAATGAAAATTATGCCGCCAAGCGCATGGCAGATGAATACATGACGCTTTTCAATCAGCTTTTAACGGATAGGAAATAAGATATCGTGAAAAAGAAATCTGATTTACTATTTTTATTAAGCGTCGACACCGAAGAAGAGTGGGATTGGGAAGGTCCATTTCCTGAAGGCGACTTCTCAGTAGAAAATTTACACATGTTGCCCGAGTTTCAAGCCTTTTGCACCGGCAGAGGAATTCGCCCGTGCTATTTTGTCGACTACGCGGCAGGCAAAGGCATTGGGAGCGAGAGCCGCTTTATTGAGCAGGTTAATAACAATGAATGTGAGCTGGGTGCCCACTTACACCCTTGGGCGAACCCGCCTTATTTTGACAAGCCCACAGAATCTAATTCGCATGTTGTGAATCTACCCATCGAGCAAGTTACCGACAAACTCGACGCCTTAATGACCCTGTTTGCAGAGCGTTTTTCGTATCAACCAAAAGCATTTAGAACTGGGCGCTGGGGCATATCGCCAGAGATCATGAGCTTGCTATGGTCGCGCGGCTTTGAAGTTGACTCAAGCGTGTACCCGTTTTACCAAAACGAGTTCTTTTCTTGCCAAGGCTCTCCTACCCTGCCGTATTGGCCAAGTGAAGAAGACGTACTTGTGCCCGGCGGTCAGCACAATATTCTTGAGCTACCGGTAACGGTTGGCTTTAATCGCCGTCCTTTTGCTACCGCCAATAAAGTACATCAAAACTTAGACAGCCCGGCGATGCAGTCGGTAAAAGCCAACGCCTTACTCTGGCATAGTAAACTTTTACGTAAGATATACATGAGCCCTGAAGTAAGTGAAGCAAGCGACATGATCACCCTTGCACGTGCGGCAATAGCTGAAAACGCGCCGATTATTCATATGTATTTCCATAGTTCAAACCTGATCAGCAACGGTACCGGATTTTTCAAAGCAGAAGACCCCTTTGCCACCATTTGTGAACGCATCAATGCAGTTATTGAAGACTTATCTGAAGATCACAACATCACCTTTATGACACTGTCAGAAGCTAAAGTGTATTTTCAGACTAACCCACAATTTATTGCTAAATGAGTGATTACTAAATGAGTCTGTCATTTTCTTTACTAACGCTTGGTACACCGGAAGATGATGCCCGTTGGGACATGTTTGTTCACGCACACCCTGAGTCTACGCCTTATCATTTATGCGCATGGGGTAAAGCGGTTCAGGCATCATATGGCTTCAAACCCGAATATTGGCTAGCCTTGAATGGTCAAGAGATTGTTGCACTGTGCCCTACCGTAAACATGCGATCCTTAAAAGCAAAAAAGTCGATATGTTCACTTCCTTATTGCGACCTAGGGGGCATTTTAGCGCTCGATGATGAATCGAAATTAGCCTTGCGAGAGCATATACTCGCGCACAGCGCTGCAAATGGGATCACATCGGTTGAGCTACGCGAATCAGATTCAGAGCTAACTCAAGCCAGCGAAGCACCGGCTGGACAAAAAGTCAGAATGCTTTTGCCCTTGCCTGAAAATGCTGAAGCGCTGATGGCACAATTTAAAAGCAAGCTGCGTAGCCAAATCAGAAAAGCCGAAAAAAATGGCCTAAGCTTTAAGATCATTAAGGGCGAAGATATTAGCCTTGCCAATACCAACGACTTTTACGACATTATTGCCGAAAACATGCGTTTACTGGGCAGTCCTGTGCATTCAAAGGCGTGGTATCAAGCTTTGATACGCGCTTATGGTCAGCATGTGTATATCGCGCTAGTGTATAGTGACGACATTGCGATTGGTGCAGCACTGGTTATTAAAACCACAAGCAAAGCGGTGATCCCTTGGGCATCGACTCGCGCCAAATACAATCGGCTCGCGCCGAATATGCTGCTGTACTGGGCGGTATTGAGCGAAGCGACTCACCAACAGCTAAATGAATTTGATTTTGGACGTTCAACGGTAGGCGAAGGCACCTTTAACTTTAAAAAACAATGGGGCTGCCTTCCTCAAAAGTTGAACTGGCAAAGCTTTGAGAATGGTAGTATAAAAACAGCAGAACACATCAATATGTCATCTTCGCGTGCGCTTATTGAGTCGGTTTGGCAAAAGCTTCCGCTGAGCGTGACCAACAGCATAGGCCCCAAAGTACGCAAGTACATTAGTTTATAAGGATATAAAGACACCATGTGCGGCATAGCAGGCTTTTTAACCAAGGGTTACTCTGAACTTAGCACCGAGCATTTGCTGGCAATGGGCGACGCTATTGCGCACAGAGGTCCCGACGCTCATGGTGAATACCTAGACGACCATGTTGGCCTTTGCCACCGACGTTTAAGTATTTTAGATTTGAGTGCAGCCGGCAACCAGCCCATGTACTCAGCCTCTGGTGATATCGCAATTGTATTTAATGGCGAAATCTATAATTTTTTAACGCTAAAAGCCGAACTAGAGGCTAACGGCGCAACCTTCGTTTCGGGCACCGATACCGAGGTGATTCTGCACTTATATGAACGCGAAGGCAGCGCCTGCTTAAGCAAGCTAAATGGCATGTTTGCCTTCGCCATTTGGGATAAAAACAAAAAGTCCTTGTTTATTGCCCGCGACCGCATTGGTAAAAAGCCTCTGTATTATCTCGATTACCAAGGTAAATTTGCTTTTGCCTCTGAAATTAAGTCACTGCTAACACTCCCCGATACTCCCAAAGATATTCGCTTAGACGCAGTTCACGATTTCTTTGCTTATCAGTATGTACCAGACCCAAAAAGCATCTTTCAGCACATACACAAGCTGCCGCCCGGGCACTACATGACCATCGAAAATGGCATCAAAACCATTACCGAATACTGGGATGTGTCTTTTGCGAAAACAAGCGACAAATCAGAAGCAGAATTAAAAGCGCAACTCAAAACGCTTGCCGAAGCTTGTACCGAGCGCAGAATGATTTCTGATGTGCCCTTAGGTGCGTTTTTAAGCGGCGGTGTAGATTCAAGCGGCGTAGTGGCAATGATGGCTAAGTCGTCTTCTACACCAGTTAAAACCTGCACCATTGCCTTTGGCGACAAAAAGTACAACGAAGCAGAATTCGCCCAAAGCGTTGCGGCGCTCTACAAAACCGAACACCATGAATACCTAATGCACCAAAACGTGGCCGAAACCTTAGAGCATATTGTCAGCTTTTTTGACGAACCATTTGCCGACCCTTCACTAGTGCCCACGTTTTTTGTTTCCGAACTTGCTCGCCAAGCAGTTACCGTTGCCATCGCCGGCGATGGCGGTGACGAGGTATTTGCAGGTTACGAAAAATACAGCACCGATGATATTGAAAACCGCCTGCGCGAAAAATTCCCAAAATGGATGCGCCACAGGCTCTTTCCGAAATTAGCCAGGAGTTTTGCAAAAATCGAGGCGCCGGTTATCGGCACGATTGCCCGTAAAGCTAAATCACTGTTTTCAAGTTTAAGCGTCAGTCCAGAAATGGGCTTTTATATTACGAACTCGCAAATGGAAGACCGTCAGTGGCAGCAGCTCGCTCGCCCTGACGTACAAGAGAAGCTTGGCAGCTATCATCCTTCTAAACTGACCTTAGACGCTTACCATAAGGCTGACGGCCCAGACCACCTATCTAAAATCTTGTACACCGATATGAAAACCTATCTGCCCGGCGGGATTTTAGTAAAAGTTGACCGTATGAGCATGGCTAACTCCTTAGAGGTCAGAGCGCCAATACTCGACAAAGAAATGCTAGAGTTTGCCGCTACGGTGCCTTCAAGTATGAAATTTAAAAACGGCGAAAAGAAACACCTCCTAAAAGAAGCCTTTAAAGATTATTTACCTGACGATATTTTGTATCGTAAGAAAATGGGCTTTTCAGTCCCTCTTGCCAGCTGGTTTAGGCACGAGATTAAACCTATCGCCAACAAGTATCTGATTAAGAGCCCTGTAGGTTTGCCGCAAATTTTCAACATGCACATTGTCGAGCAATATTGGCAGCAGCATCAAAATGAAAGCGCTGACCACAGTGCTATTTTGTGGTCGATGTTGATGTTTGAGATGTGGTGGCAGAGGTATGTGGGTAAGTGAGCAAGCTGAGCGAGACTTTAAAGGTCATGCATGTTACCTATGATATGCGCATAGGCGGCACTGAAATGGTGATCAAAAACATCATTGAAGGCAATAAAAACCCAGCATGTGAAATGTCTATTTTTTGTATTGAAGAGCCTCTAGGCCCTTGGGGTAAAGCTTTGAAAGAAAGCGGTACTGATACAAGCACTCACCCTCGTAAGCCGGGTTTTGATACTTCTCTCACAAGCAAAATGCGAACGCACATTAAGCAACATCAGATAGATATTTTGCATTGCCATCAATACACCCCTTGGGTGTATGGTGTACTCGCTTGTAGCGGCCTCAAAACTAAAGTGATATTTACTGAGCACGGTCGCTTTTATCCTGATTCTAGCTCTTGGAAGCGAAAATTTGTGAATCCGCTATTAGCAATGTTCACGCATAAAATCACCGCAATCTCCCATGCTACCAAACAAGCCTTAGTCGACTATGAGTTTCTAAAAAGCGACAACATTGACGTTATATACAACGGCATTGAAGCATTAGACGCGAATATTGATGCGGCCAACAACATAAAAAACAAGCTCGGGATTCCTGCTAGCGATACGATATTCGGCACGATTGCCCGCTTAGACCCAATTAAAAACCATGAAATGATGCTGAACGCCTTTGCTAAAGTGCTTGAGAGTAACTCTGAATGCACGCTGGTGATAGTTGGTGATGGCGATTTGATGGATGCATTGCAATCGCAAGTAAAAGCGCTCAAAATTGCACACAAGGTTAAGTTTACTGGATACATCACTTACCCTAAAGACTACCTTTCGGTATTCGACATATTTTTACTATCTTCATTCAGTGAAGGTACCTCTATGACTCTATTAGAGGCAATGTCACTAGGTAAGCCCTGTGTTGTTACAGATGCTGGCGGCAATAAAGAAATCATTGTGCATGAAGAAACTGGCTTAGTGACCGATAACAATGATATGGAACAATACGCAAATGCTATGCTAAGCCTAGCTGGTGACCCAGAACAAATACGGCTTTACGGCGAGCAAGCATGCAAACGATTTTCAAAACAATTCACGGTTGAACTTATGTCAGCGCAATATCAGGCGTGTTATGGTGTTTAAATGGCAAAAATACTAACAATTTTATTAATTGCTCTCGCTGCTTTTATGGCGGTGTCTGCACCATACATTGCTGCGGTGTTATACAGTGCCGTTTCTATTTTACAGCCACAATATATTTGGTTTTGGGTGTTTGATGATATTTCAATATTCAGGATTTCTGCTGGTATCGCCATTGTGGCTTGGGGCATTCATATGGTGCGCGGTGGTATAAATTGGCAGATTTATAATAATGGGATTTTTTATGGTCTGTTGATACTACTCTGCATATATTATTTGTCTGATCTTTTCACCCCTTTTCCTTCCTATGGCTCAAGAGTAGGGTCAGAACTAGTAATGAGCATTTACACTACAATTGTTTTAATGTTCTTCATAGTATTGGGCTTAATTAATCATGAAAAAGCGCTTAAGTACCTAGTATGGGCAATCGTCGCGATAACTCTCTACTATACATATTGGGCCAATAGCAACTACTTAGAAGGCAACTGGAGTCAATTTGCACAGGGGCGATTAAGGGGTCCTAATTTCAGCCCATACACTGACGGCAATATTTTCTCCATCGTTTTTGTCATTGGTTTACCGTTTGTGTTATTTGCTATATACCAAGTTGAAAAAACATGGCAAAAAGCACTTTTAATTCTCGCTGTACCACTAATATGGCACGCAATGATTCTATGTGCTTCTCGCGGAGCGCTTTTAAGTGCTGCCGTGTCTACGCTAATAGCTGCAAGAATGATAAAGTCAAAGTCATTTAATGTCGTGCTGCTAGTTGGCGCTTTGGTGTTTTTGATAGACCAAGGTGGCCAGATGCTATCTAGAACGGTAACAACTGTACAACAGTCAGAAACAAGTGCAAATGAGCCAATTAACCCTAGAGTAATTTCTTGGGATATTGCCTTCCAACTAGCAAAGCAGTACCCCATATTAGGTGTCGGTCCACAACGTTTCTTAGAAGCTTCGCGCACAAATTTCCCAGGTAAATCGCCACATGTGCCGCATAATACCTTCTTAAATTTTTCAGCCAATCTTGGCATTATTGCTGGGTTTATTTACTTAACATTTTTTTGGATCTCTTGGAAAATTTATAGATGGAATAAAAATGCTCTGGAAAAACACCCCGATAAACTCCACACTTATATAAACAAAGCAAGCTTTAGCTCTTTAATGGGTTTTTTCGTAGGGTCTATGTTTTTGGATTTGATTATCTTTGAACCGTTTTACTTTTTACTACTAGTGATAGTTGCTAATAATTTTATTTTAAAGCAAAAGATAGCAAATCCAACTGAGCAAATTGCCACACCTCCTATATCAAAAGTAGATTCAAACATCGCGCTGACAAAAGCGAGGCAAGCCCGTGTATAACATTATAATGTTTGCATATAACGAATCAGACAACTTAAAACATTCACTAACTAATGTTTTTAATAATATTGATAACCGTGTTCAACACGTATATTTACTGGCAAATGGTTGCACTGACAATACTGTTATGGTGGCTAATGCCATAAAAGAAAAATTAAAATTTGAGCAATTAAAAGTAATTGAAATTAAACTCGGTGACAAATGCAATGCATGGAATCACTATGTACATGAGATAAAGGCAGAGGCTGAGTGTCACTTTTTTATTGACGCCGACGTGATTTTTTCAGAAAAGTGCTTTCCCATACTTTATGATGAAATGATGAATGCAGATCCAAAACCAAACATCGTTGCAGGTTACCCTTTAAGCGGCAGAAACTTAGATTTTTATCAAATGCTTGTTGAAGAGCGCGCCTGTTTTTATGGGAATTTGTATGGTGCTAGTGAGCACTACATTAAAATGGTACGAGACAAACCTTTTCATTTGCCCATAGGTTTAAATTGGATAGATTCGTTTTTAACAAAAGCCGCAAATACCGACATTCAATTTTTAAAAGACAACCTGCCAAACCGCGTAATTTACAAACAAGGGGTTGGTTTTAAATTTGAAAGCTTATCTCCGTTTAAAACAGACGATATCAAGCTGTATAAAAATAGAATAGCTCGCTATGAATTGGGCAAAATACAAGAGCACTATTTAGATGCTTTAGATGTAGTCGACTGGCCTAAAACAATGTTTAATATTAACCAGCAAATCATGAGTAACTTTGAGGACAAAACTGCACATCTCAGTTTTATCAAAAAATGGCTGGTAAAAAAACGCTTAATACAGTTGATTAAAAAAGAAACCAAAACACAATGAGTGAGCTAAAAAAAGGGGTTACTAGCAGCCTTCTACTGGTTGTAGATTCGATCTTAAAAAAGCTCGTTGGCCTTGTTAGCACACTAATTCTAGCCCGCCTGTTACTCCCAGAAGACTTCGGCATAATCGCAATAGCCACGCTAATGGTTGGCTTCATAGAGATTCTGTCAAACACAGGAACGAATCAATACTTACTAATTGTAGATGAATTAGATGACGAAAAAGTTAACACCGCCTGGACACTCAACCTAATATTAAAATCAACAATGTCTGTAATTATGATAATCGCAACGTTTTTTATTGCTGACTACTATGATGACCCGAGGTTGATTGATGTGTTACTTTCTTTAACACTGGTTTTTTTCAGTTACTCTTTTCAAAATCCAGGTTTAGCCTATTTAAAGAGAGCTCAAAATTATACTCCAATCGTAAAGCTTGGTGTTTTTGTAAAAGTTGTTTCAGTGGCAGCTGCAATTATTGCAGCCTTTACCCTTCAGAGTTATTGGGCTTTAATAATAGGCAAAGCGATCAGCGCTCCTTTAATGATCGTCGGATCATACATGATTCAGAATCATAGACCGAAGTTAAATATGACCAATGCCAAACAACAATGGCAGTTTTCTGGATGGATTATCCCTCAATCTATATTTGGTTATGTTAGAACCCAATTAGATACCTTGCTTGTTAGTAGTGCTTTTGGGCAGTCTCAGTTAGGCTCTTATCACACTATGAAATATATAGCGTTCATTCCAAGTGGTTATGTCATTCTCCCAGTCATTCAGCCTTTTTTAGTAGAACTCAGAAAGGTAAAGAATATACCGGCTGAATTTGCAAAGCAGTTTAACGCTTCTTTTTTTGTCACACTGTTACTAGGCGCACCCATTTCAGCCGTTATGTATTTTCATCACGAACTTGTTACAGCCGTGCTCCTTGGCCAAAACTGGATAAAATATTCGAACCTGCTAGGGGCATTTGGTCTTTTAATACCCTCGTTTATTATGCTTAACCAGGCAACAAGAGTATTAATGCTACATGGTAAAACTAAACAAATATTTTTTTATGAGTGTATCGCTTTTGCAATTTTGTATTCGACACTATTTTGGGTAGGGTTGAGTGATATTATGATATTTACATATGTAAGAGTAGGAATGGAGAGTATTATCTGTTCTGCATTTTTGATTTTTATTTTGCTTAGATATACAAGCCTAAAAAATACTATCTCGCTACTTTTAGGCTTAATTCCATTTGCTGTGGGTATATATGTTGCAAATATTGCAACGACTATAATTCCGTTTCAGTTTGAAAATGTATTTCTTCAGCTTTGCCTAATTACTGGTATCTTCTATATTGTATTTTATGGATTCATGCTCACTGTACACTTAATGTTCTTAAGAACGGTAAGAGAATGGGCTTATTTAGAAACGCTAGTTTTGCGGATTATTAAGCCTGTTTTTGAAAAAGTGAAAGGTTAACAATAATATGGGTCTAAAATTAAAACCAACGGCTTTAAGGTGAGCTAAACATTTTGAACTTATTTAAAATATCTGATTTACCCTTAAGTGATATTGAAGTTGATTTCAATGTGGAGCCCGTGAAGCCAATAATTGGGGCTGACTTACCGACAAGCGACTACTTTAAAAAAGTTGTCCCATTTTACAATTCGACAGGAAAACTCCTTACGCCTGCAGAATTAGGGTGTGCATTAAGTCATATTAGCATTTACAAAAAAGTCATCGACAACAATTGTGGTGCAATAATTTTTGAATCTGACATCGTTCCCACTAAAAAACAACTTGAATCCGCGAGTGCACTTTGTATGAATACCACTGCAGACTTTATTCATTTGGGTTGGCACCCAGATGTTGACCACGGACGCTATTTTAAAGGATCAAAATCTATTAATGCAGAAATGTATAAAGTAGACACTTCACAAGGGTTTTATGGCGCCTTTGCTTATTTCATATCAGAGAAGATGGCATCTGAACTACTAGATTATCATAAAATATCAATTAAACTTGCAGACTCTTGGGCTCGCTTTTTCTTAACGTCTGATATAGTCCCATACTTTTACCCAATATTTATGCATCCTCCAACGAGGAATGAAATGCACGAAGAGCGTTTAGCATTGAGTCAAAACGTGCATAGTCTTAGCGCAAAAAATATCAAGGTTATGGTAAAGAAACTGCTTATTCAAAAGCTGGCAATTTTAAAGTTTTGGAATAAATCAATCGTTCCGCCAAATAAATAAATTACTGTAAAATCGTTAATGCAAAGCATTTAATTAAAATAGCAATAAAATTGTGTGCTAAGAACTAACAAGGACGATCATGAAAATAGGAATATTAACTCTCGCTATAGCCGAAAATTACGGCGGTACAATACAAGCTGTTGCACTTTATAGACTTTTGCAAAGTAAAGGTCATGACGTAGTTTTGATATATAAAGTCCCCTATATTCCCATTTGGAAAAGCTTGACTAAGAAATTATTGTTAAAAATACCATTTCATAATATTGCCAACCTGAAAACATTTAATGAACTTGAAAAAGAGAGGCTTAAACGAAAAGCATTTCATAGACCGTTTATTAAAAATGAAATTTTGAATATTAGTGACGATTTACGCACAAAAAAAGATTTACAGGACTTTGCAACACGAGAGAGATTTGATGCTGTTATAGTTGGAAGTGACCAAGTTTGGAGAAAAGATTATATTGATGATAAATTTTATCAGAGCTTTTTTTTAGATTTTATAACAGGAACTATGACTCGAAAAATATCGTACGCAGCTTCGTTTGGAAAAGACTACTGGGAAGGAAGCAATGATGAAGAAGATATATCAAAGCTTTTACATGATTTTACAGCAGTGTCCACAAGAGAAGCTTCTGGAACATTGATATGCAAAAACACTTTTAATTATCACGATGCGGTTCATGTCTTAGACCCCACACTCCTGATGAATAAAGAGTTTTATTTGGAAAAAATCATAGCCAATTACGATACACCAAAGAGTTTTGATGGCGGCTTATTGACGTATGTGCTTGATGAGGCAAAAGAAAAACATAAGATGATTACTCATTTAAAAAATACATTTGGTTTAGATTCCGTAAATCATTTAAAAGGTTTTGATAAATCAGGTGTTACTTACACTGTCCCTGAGTGGCTTCGCTCTTTTGCATGTGCTGATTATGTTATAACTGATTCGTTCCACGGTATGGTTTTCTCAATAATATTTGAGAAAGACTTTACGGTAGTGGGTAACGCAAATAGAGGGCTCGATAGATTTACGTCTCTACTCTCTCTCTTAGGATTAATGGATAGACTGGTGTTTACCTATGATGACCTGCAAAACGATAAGCAAGAAAGCATCGAATATAAAAAAGTAAACAAATTATTGGAAGTAAATAGAAAGTTATCACTCTCATTTCTACTTTACGGATTGCAAGAAAGTAAGTAATAAATGATTCTTATAAATCAACGAAATATAATAAAGATGATTAACTTAAATTATGAGTAAACCGCAAGTTATATCCAAAGTTGTTGAAAATGACATGTGTATAGGCTGTGGAGTTTGCACTTATGCATGCCCTTCAGACGCTTTAAGTATGGGTTGGAGTAAAGATGGCTTTTTAATTCCTGAGTTGACCGGTGATTGTGATGCCGACAGTTCTTGTATAAAGGTTTGTCCATTTAACCCAACTCCTTTTGAAGAAGTTAAAGATGAAACTGCACTAGCTGAAATATTTTTAGCTAAAAACACACAAACCCAAGACAAACTAGGGAAAGTTATTGGGATATACACAGGATACTCAAGAGAATTTAGAGATAAATCCTCATCGGGAGGTATGGCAACATATATATTCGATGAATTGCTCGACCGAGGTGTTGTTGAACACATTTTTTCTGTCCGTTCTTCAGATGCATCACCGAATCATTATGAATATCAAGTTTCAAGCAATAAAACTGAATTAAGAAATTCATCTAAAACTAGGTACTATCCTGTGACACTTGCGACAGTTCTGCCCGAGTTAAAAAAGCTGGATGGTAGGGTCGCCATAGTCGGCATCGCTTGCTTCGTAAAAGCCATTCGATTGGCTCAATATAACGAACCTGAATTAAAGCAAAAAATACCATTTATTGCTGGAATAATATGTGGAGGAGTCAAAAGCAAGTTCTTTACGGAGTACCTTGCTTCTAAAGTTGGCGCCGATCATAAAAACATTAAATCACCTAGCTACAGAATTAAAGACGCTACCAGTACAGCAAACGATTACTCCTTCGGTTGTATTGATGTAGTGAGCAAAGATTATAAACAGATAAAAATGCGAGCCGTGGGTGACATGTGGGGAACCGGGTTGTTTAAAGCAAATGCATGCGATTATTGTGATGACGTTGTAACTGAGTTAGCAGACATCTCTTTGGGAGACGCTTGGCATGAGCCTTATCGAAACGATGGACGCGGCACAAGTGTAATAATAACTCGGAGTCCTTTAGCAGAAACGATAATGCAAGAAGGTATTAAAAATCTTTCATTATCCGTCGAGCCTATTACCCCTGATGTTATGCGCGCATCTCAGGAAGGTAGTTTTAATCATAGGCATGAAGGCCTCTATGTAAGAGTAAAAGAAGCTAAAAACAACGGCATACCGATACCAGAAAAAAGATATGGTAAGAAACTTGTTACTCCAGATATCTTTTTTTTGCAAAAGCTAAGGCGCAGATCAAGAAAGGAGAGTTTAGAGGTTTGGAAGAATTCTAAAACAGCAAACGAATTTAATAGCAAAATGGAAAAAACACTTTCCTCTTTAAAACTTGCAACGAATGTTACTCGTTACAAGCGAGGTGCGATTCGCCTATTAAAAAAAATATTAATGCGAAAACGCTAACTATTCTTTTGCATTAAAAAATAGGGCAATATCTAGTAACAACTACTTAATTTCGCAGCAACCTAGATTTAGTAATAAACAACAAAAATTTGAATAGGGGCTCTCAACTTGTAATGAAATTATCAATTTCACAGAAATTTTATATAAAATTTTCACATAAAAAGCGCCTATTAATTTTAGGTGACTCACATACCTCTGTTTTTGATGACGCGATTTTCAGAAAAGCTATAAGCAATAGGTATCAACTCTTCATTGAAACAGTTGGCGGAGCAACTATTTCTGGGCTCGTAAATCCAAACTCTAAAACGAATGCCCAAGCAATTTTTGAAAGCGCGTTCTGTAAGATTAAACCCGATGTTCTAATAACTCAAATGGGTGAAGTTGACACTGGTTTTGTCATTTGGTATCGAGCCCAAAAACATAAATCCTCTGTAGAAGAAATGCTAGAGCTTTGTGTAAATAATTACTGTGACTTTCTTAAAAAATATCAAGGTAACCAAAAAACCATAGTACTAAGTGCGCCTCAGCCAACAATAAGAGACAATCAAGATTGGGGAGAAATCGCTAATCTTCGAAAAGAGATTTCTGCTAGTCAACAGGAGCGAACAAAACTCACTTTAGCTTTTAATTCAAAAATGGAAGAAAATGCCAGGGCCCTTGGCGTGAACTTTATTAACCTTGATACTGAATCGATCGGTGACGATGGTTTAGTCGCTCCATTTTTATTGAATGATGATAATAATGATCACCATTATGCTCAAGAGCCTTATCTTGCATTAATAATGAAACACCTAGGAAATTTACTCATTGAAAAATAAAATAATACAGTTTTTGCCTATTAAATTATATTTGTATCTTAGATGGTACGATTTTAAATTTAACCGACGTAGCAGCTTTGATAAAGTCCAAGGGCTAAGACATGTTGACGATGAAGTTACTGGTGGCTACGAGCCTTTTGATAGAGCTAAGGCGATTTTTGTGCATGTTCCTAAATGCGCAGGTATTTCTGTAAATAAAGCTCTTTTTAAAAGTATTGCCGGTGGACATACAACACTGGACGAATACATTAACGTATTTCCACCAACACTCCTTCAATCCTACTTTAAATTTACTTTTGTTCGCAACCCGTGGGACAGAGTAGTATCAGCTTACAGCTTTTTACAACAGGGCGGTCTTAATCAATGGGACAAGGAGTTTTACGAAAACGAACTTAAAGAGTATGGTTCTTTCAAAGCGTTTATTCACCACTGGCTAAAACCTGAAAATTTAATGAAACATCATCATTTCAAACCTCAACACCACTATTTAATTGATAAATATAATAAAATCTCAGTAGATTATATCGGTTATTTCGAATCGATCGAGGACGATTTTACTCATATTGCAAATAAGATGAACCTAAACACTGAACTTAAAAAACACAATGCTGCTCAGCGAATTGATTACAGGGAATATTACGACGAAGAAACAAAAGCAATAGTCGGGAATATATATGCCAAAGATATCGAAATGCTCAACTATACTTTTGACGGTATTGACAGACCTGTAAGAACTATAAATCTTTAATAAGTGATTACTTTATAGTTTGTGGATACCCCTCTCTGTCAGACTACCTGTC